>NZ_JBCITM010000001.1:0-436030 GCF_039414295.1 Anoxynatronum sibiricum
ACGACCACAGTAACCTTTATACTCATGAATGCTCACCCGTGCTGTTTCCAGTATACAAGAACATGATAAGATGTTGAATTTTCTTCTGGGCAAGTGCTTGGAGCCAGCGTAACGGTGATACAGGGACCCGGTTATAGAGGGAGTTATAAAGGGATGTTGGGTGTTGCTGCCGGATCTGTAATTCAGAAGAAGCACAATAAGAAGATAATTGAACGAGAGAACAAACAGGGGGAATCATGACAATGGCGGCTCAATCCATCTATGCGGTGGTCATTTTATATAATTTGGCGTTATCCATGTACTTGTTCCTGTTTCCTTTATACCTGGATCACCTGGTGTTCAGTCCCATGTTGATTGGAGCACTGGTATCGGTTTCTGCCGTCTTTCAGGTGATCTTACGGTTGCCCATGGGAGCGTATATCGATCGGATTGGCCAGCACAATGCCACCAAGCTGAGCAGTGCCGCCTTTCTGTTGTCCATTATTTTCTTTTTCGCCAGGCCTTTATTGCCATTTTTCATTGTGATTCAACTGTTCTCAGGTGTTTCCAGTACCTTGTTCTGGCCATCCACCCAAGCTTATGTGGCCTCCATGAGCCACCGCACTCTGGGGTACCGCATGGGCATGTTTAATTTATTAACCGGAGTGGCCGGCATTGTGGGGCCTCTGGCAGGCGGGTACAGCAAAGATCTGGTGGGGCCTGAAAAATCCTTCGCTGTTCTGTTGGGGGTGTCGGTGATTTTAATGCTGGTGACGCTGGCCCTGCCCCGGCTGCACCCGGGTGAAACCACGGGCCAAACCATGGGGTTAATGGAGTCCATGCTGGTGGTGATCAAGGAGAAACCCCTGTACTTTGCCGGCATTGCCACCTTTTGCGGGGCTACTTCCTGGGCGCTGGTCAGCTCCTTTTATCCCATTTACATGCAGAACCAGCTGGGTTTTTCTTCCACACTGGTGGGGCTTTTGGTGGGCCTTCGGGCGCTTTCTTCGGCACCAGGCGGTTTTCTTAGCGGTATTTATCTTGAAAAAATCAAGTTTACAGGAATGTTCTTTGGCAGTATTCTCATGGGGGCGGCAGGGTTCTTCCTCATTCCCCTCACCAGCCATTTTGGTCTGCAGGTGCTCATTATCTGCCTCATTGGTTTTTCCAGTGGTGCCTTGCAGACAGTTGCCCTGGTTTTTGTGGGAGAGGTGATGCCCCAACATTTGATGGGCACCGCCATGGCCTTTATTGGTTTGTTCTGGTCCCTTTCCCTGGCGGTGCTGCCGCCGCTGATGGGAGCCTTCGACACGGTGCACGCATCCTTCACCTTTGGCGGTTTGGGGGTGCTCTTTTTGGTGCTGGGGGTTTTGGGGCTAATGGTGAAAAGAGATATTGTCTGAAATGATAATCAGCGATGCTCCAAAAACCACAAAACCTGCTATTGACCTGACTGATTGTGTTGTATAATGAATAAAGATATCAGAAAGTTGGGGAATTTTAAGAGGCAGATGCCACATGCTTCAGTGCTGTTTCAGATGACCCGGATCACGCGCTTTTTTAGCAATATCTTACTTCATTGAAAAAAATCTGTTATGATGCTAAGGAAAGAGTCTTACTGCTGCCAGAGTCTACCAAAGGATTGCACAAATGGAGGTGCTCATGTGAAAGATTTACCAAAGCTGGCCAATAGTCAGCGCATTCAAAGCATTGATATGATAAGGGGAGTTGCCCTCTTTGGGGTTTTTCTGGTGAATCTGCCCAGTATGAACACTGCCTTATGCCTTGTGGAGGAGACTTTTGCAGGTGTGAAGAGTTCTCGGGATGTGTTCGTGAACGACTTGGTGTATCTGTTTTTTGCCGACAAGTTTTACCCATTGTTCTCATTTCTCTTTGGAGCTAGCCTGTTTCTTTTTCTTGATAACAAGAAATCCGAACTCAAATCACCGATGCGTTTATTATTGCGCCGCCTGTTGTTGCTGGCTCTTTTTGGAGCTTTTCACGTTCTGCTGGTTTGGTGGGGTGACATATTGCTGTTATACGCATTGACAGGCACGATGGTCCTCCTGCTGAGGAACCTTCAAGCCACAGCACTTCTGAAAACTGGCCTGGGACTATTACTGGTACCTACGATGATGTTGCTCCTTTATACAGGGTGGTACCACGCCAGTGGTCAGATGGTTGATGAATCAGTGGACGAGTATTGTTCGGAGGAGATGTTGCTGGAAGATGCTCAGGTTTACCGTCACGGGTCTTTTGGGGTCATTGCCCAAAAGCGTATCCAGGATTTTTTGGCTGCCTACCTGAGCGGTTTTGGGGATGGTTTTTTTGAGACAATGGCCAGCGCCAGCTATTATCTGCAGGTGGGAGGACTGATGGTACTGGGAGGTGCCAGTGTCAGAGGAGGCTTTTGGAGGGATGATTACCACCACCATCGCGGCCTTTGGTTGTCAACGGGCTTTCTTACATTTTTTCTGGGATTTATTGGGTACGCTCTTTTCTGGAGTGAGTTTCCCCTGCATTACGACCTGGCCTACGCCCTGTTCCCCATTAGTGGTCCAGCAATGGCCTTTGGCTACTTAGTACTGTTGCGGGACTTGACACGTATTCTGCCGGAAAAAATGCTCTTGCCTTTCAGCTGTCTTGGGAAGATGTCACTGACCAACTACCTGTTCCAGACAACCTTCGGATCTCTGTTGCTGTATGGTTATGGACTGGGCTACTACGGGATGCTGGGGCCTGCCCGGATGACTGCCATTGTTGTGGGCGTGTATCTGTTTCAGTTGTGGGCAAGTACCCTGTGGATGAAGCGTTACCACCAAGGTCCTATGGAATGGGTCGTTCGGCGAGGTGTTTATGCCGGAACTGCCAAATAAGGGTCTGTCTGTTATGGGCCATTGATTCGTTCGGGTCATTTTTTCTATGGAGGGACGCCATGAAAACCCAACATCTGATACTTATTACTGGCACTGAGCCCACGCAAAGGTCTCTGGAAAAACAGCTGCGGGTCATATTTGATGGTAGTCATGTATCAGTTGTGAGCTATGCCATTGATACGGGGTTGCCGGCTGAACTGACAGCAGACTTAATTCTTTTTTCAAGCCCTCAGGTGGAAGATGAAATGATGGCTATGAATCGGCTGAAGAAAGAGCAAAAAACCCTCACTGCAGCTCGCAGCATTGCCATGGACCACTTGGAGCAGGTCATGCGCATTCCTGCCGGCTCGGCGGTGCTGCTGGTGAATGACGTGCCGGCATCTGCTCAGGAAAGTGTGGCGGCTCTTCATCGTATTGGCGTGGACCATGTGAATCTGATTCCCTGGTGGCCGGAAGCTCCCTTGCCCCACCCTATTCCTGTCTATGGCATCACTCCGGGAGAACCGGCGCTGGTTCCCCGGGGAGTGACCCAGGTGGTGGATATTGGCCCGCGGGTCTGCGATTTTTCCACCGTTGTCCAGCTATTGGAAAAGCTGGATCTGTTTGACGGTTGCTCTACTGTATTCTCCGAAGGATATCTGAAAAAAATCATCCACATGGCAGGCCGGCTGGCCCGATCCCATGAAGCCATTGAATCACTGAACCGTCATTTACAGGCAGTGCTGGATGGTTTGAACGACGGGTTGCTGGTTTTTGATCAGCAGGGAATGATCTCCTTCATCAATGAGAATGCGCGAAGGCTCCTTCATTTACCCAACCTCCGACAGGGAGGCCTTTCCCTCGGCCGTCTCATTCCTTTTCGGGAGCTGCGGCAATTTTTGATGACTCCGGGAGCGAGCGAACGGGTGTTTACCCTGTTTGATCAGCCGGTGTTGGTAAAACGGCTGGAAAGTTTGCAGACAGGCGAAACCACCGCTGTTTTCCAAAATGTGGCAGAAACCATTGCCTCTGGTCAGCAAATCAAAAGGGACTTAGTTCGCAAAGGTCATTACGCCCGATATACCTTTGACGATTTAGTGGGCACTTCTCCCTCTTTGACACAGGTGGTGAACACGGCCAAAAAACTGGCAGCCAGTGGTCTCACCGTGTTGCTGGTCGGGGAGAGTGGGACGGGGAAAGAAATTTTTGCCAGCGCCATCCATAACGCCTCTCCACGACAGCAAGGCCCCTTTTTGGCGGTGAACTTCAGCGCTCTTTCCGACGAGTTAATTGAAAGTGAGTTGTTTGGCTATGAAGAAGGCTCTTTTACCGGTGCCCGTAAAGGTGGAAAGATTGGTCTTTTTGAGCAGGCTGATGGGGGAACCCTGTTTTTGGATGAGATCGGGGATGTGTCTCTAAAGGTGCAGGCGCGTCTGTTGCGGGTACTGCAGGAAAAAGAAATAATGCCCGTGGGAGGGCAGGCAATCCGTACCATAGACGTACGCATTGTGGCTGCCACCAACCGCAGTCTGGAGCAGCTGGTGGCCCAGGGCCAGTTCCGTGAAGACTTGTATTACCGCTTGAAGATGGGATACCTAAACCTTCCTCCGCTGCGTCACCGCCGGGAAGATGTGCTGGATTTGGCACAGCATTTTATTCGCCTGGAAACCAGCCGACTCATCCAGTTATCGGAAGATGTTTCCCGCGCCCTGGTCTCCTATCACTGGCCGGGAAATGTCCGGGAACTGCAGAACACTGTGAGTTATATGCTGGCGGTGGCAGATACCCCTCTGATGACCATGGCACACCTGCCGGCCGCCGCTTTTTTCACCCCATCAGAAAACCGGGAAAAACCGTTCCTGATTCGTCATCTTACGCCGCTTCAGCGGTTGATGGTAAAGGTGGGAGAACTGGAAGACCGGGGACAGAGCCCTGGCCGGGGCAGCTTGCTGGCAGCTATGAATGCAGAGGATCCCCTGGGAGGATGGACAGCCCACAAAGTGCGGATGGCGTTGGTAGAGCTGGAAGAAAAAGGCCACCTGACGGCTGGAGTGGGCCGTCAGGGCAGTCGCCTCACCGAAGCAGGAAGGTTGGCCTGGCGTCAGTTGATACAGAAAGAGCGATAGCCAGCCAGCAAGGCGCATTAACCCAGCAAAGTTAGAAAGTCAGTAAAGATGAAAAACCTAAACAAGAAATGGAAAAGCTAATAAAGGAAACAGATAAGGTTGAAAATTGGCGAAAACAGGTGCTTAACTGGAGAAATAACCAGAAAGCACCTGTTTTATGAGAAGCCTCAGGTGTTTCCTTTCAATAGGAAGGAGATCATTAAAGGGGATAATAAATGTTTTAGAGAGTATTTACAAGCGGTATGATGGTTGCCACCATTTTTTTCTGATTCTTTTCACAACCTGGCACGGACTATGCACTATGAATAGAAAACGGTTCCTTGATTTTGAATCGTGAAAAGAAAAAGAGGAGTGAGGAGAAATGACTGAGGAGAAGAAGCAAAGCAAGGGACATAAGCTGAAGCAACGGTGGCAAATGCCTGACACCTATGTCATCATCTTTTTTGTGGTGGTGCTGGCGGCTCTAATGACCTATGTGGTACCTCTGGGACAGTTTGAGATGCATGAAGTCGCCTATGTGCAAGACGGTGCGGAGAAAAGTCGGACGGTGCTGGATCCAGACACCTTTCAACTGGTGATGACAGAAGAAGGGGAGACGGTGCGGGAGGGCATTCGTCTTTTCGAACCATTCGGCGGCGTGGGCCTTCTCAATTATACATTTGAAGGCTTGGTTACCGGAAGTAAATGGGGAACTGCTGTTGGGATTATTGCTTTTATTCTGGTCATTGGAGGAGCCTTTGGTATTATCCTGAAAACAGGGGCTGTTGAAAATGGGATACTGGCCATGATTAAGCGCACCAAGGGCAGAGAATCGCTTGCTATTCCTTTGATTTTCTTTCTATTTTCCCTGGGCGGAGCCGTTTTTGGCATGGGTGAAGAAGCTATTCCCTTTGCCATGATTCTGGTACCCCTTATGATTGCCATGGGATATGATGCTGTCACCGGGATTTGTATCACTTACGTGGCCACCCAGATTGGGTTTGCCACTTCCTGGATGAATCCCTTCAGTTTGGCAGTGGCCCAAGGCGTTTCTGGCCTGCCGGTCCTCTCTGGAGCTGGGTTTCGTATTGGCTTGTGGGTCTTCTTTACCGCTTTGGGGATTGGGTATACTTATGTGTATGCTCAACGTATTCGCAAAGATCCCACCAAATCTGTTTCATATGAGTCAGATGCTTACTATCGGGAAGACTTTGAAGGCCGTCAGCACATAGAAAGCAGCTTTAGCACAGGAGACGCACTGGTATTGCTGACCATTCTTTTGGGTGTTGTGTGGGTGGTCTGGGGTGTGATGCAGCATGAATACTATATTCCAGAAATCGCAACCCAGTTCTTTGTCATGGGCCTGGTGTCCGGTATCATCGGTGTGATCTTCAGGCTGAACAACATGACTGTCAATGACATTGCCAGCGCATTTCGCGACGGGGCAAAAGAACTGGTGGGTGCTGCCATGGTGGTGGGAATGGCTCAGGGAATTATTTTGGTGCTGGGAGGCACTGATCCCACCCAAGGAACGGTGCTGAACACCATTCTTCACTCCATGGGTAGTGCTGTCGGCCACTTGCCGCCAGTGATTTCTGCCTGGATGATGTATGTGTTTCAGTCGGTGTTCAACTTCTTTGTGGTGTCAGGATCCGGGCAGGCGGCGTTGGTCATGCCCCTCATGGCCCCTTTGGCAGACATTGTAGGTGTCACCCGTCAGGTGGCCGTGCTGGCATTCCAGTTGGGTGACGGTTTCACCAACCTAATTGTTCCCACTTCAGGATGTCTCATGGGAGTACTGGGTGTTGCCAAACTGGACTGGAGCAAATGGTTTAAGTTTCAAATCAAATTTCAAGCAATTCTCTTTACCCTTGCATCGGTGGTCATGGTAGTGGCAGTGATGCTTGGATACAGCTAAATTGCCCCAGTTCCTTGTCAGTGAGCGTTCACTGGGTTCGACAGGAGGAAAATAAATGATTTTGTTGAAAAATGTAGAGCTCTACACTCCGAGGCCGTTGGGGCTGAAGGATGTGTTAGTGGCAGGAGAACAGATCGTAGCCATTCAGGAACGGATTGATCCTGGTACGTTACTGCCGGAAGTACAGGTTATTCAGGGTCAGGGACGATGGCTCCTTCCCGGCTTCATTGACACCCACCTGCACCTTACCGGGGGTGGCGGCGAAGGGGGGCCCCATACTCGAACTCCTGAAATTATGCTGTCAGACCTAACCATGGCAGGAGTCACAACGGTGGTGGGGTGTTTGGGGACAGATGGTTTCACCCGCACCATGGGTAACCTGCTGGCAAAAGCACAGGCCCTTACCCATGAAGGAATCACTGCCTTTGCCTGGACAGGTTCTTATCAAGTGCCTCCCCGAACTTTAATGGACAGCATTGAAGAGGATCTTCTGTACCTGGCGCCAGTGATCGGCGTGGGAGAGATTGCCCTGGCAGACCACCGGTCTTCTCAACCAAGTCTGGAAGCATTAAAAAAACTGACAGCATCTGCCCGGGTGGGGGGGATGCTGTCAGGAAAAGCAGGGGTGGTGAACATCCACCTGGGGGATACCCCGGGTGGATTGGAAATGTTGCAGCAGGTGGCCAGGGATGCCGCCATTCCCCTTTCTCAGTTTCTACCCACTCATCAAAATCGAAGCGAACAGGTATTTGAAGAAGCCCTTACCTATGGCAAATCAGGGGGATGGATGGACTTCACCACCAGCACTGTGCCCCAGTTTTTAGAAGCAGGTGAAGTGGCGGCCCATGAAGCCTTGGCCAAAGCGCTGGATGCAGGCATCCCCATTGAACGTCTTTCTTTCAGCTCTGATGCCCAGGGAAGTCTGCCGGCCTTCGATCACCAGGGCAACCTGACAGGTCTGGCAGTTGGAAAAGCCAGCAGTCTGCTCCAGTCGGTACAAGATGCTGTGACTGCAGCAGGTGTGTCTTTTCCTACAGCTCTTCAAGCCATTACCTCCACGCCAGCCAGCCACTTAAAGCTGGCAGGGAAAGGACGTATTGGTGTGGGCATGGCAGCAGATTTGGTGTTGGTAGAGCCGGGTTCACTCCTCGTTGATACGGTTATTGCCCGTGGACAGGTGATGGTAGCAGAAGGAAAACCAGTGAAACGAGGCACCTTTGAAGATTAAGGTGCAGGACGTTCTTCAATAAAATAACCGCCCAAAGCTTCCATCAGTTGATGAGCATTTTGGGCGGTTTTTTGCTGTGGTGGTCGGTGTGGTTTCTTTAACTTCAAATAATTCCTTTGCTTAAGTCAGTTCGCGATTTAAGATTGTTGCAGTTGTTCGAACAACTTCTGCTGCAACTCCGGCACAGCGGCTGGATCGTTCGGAAGAGCCAAAAGCGACCCCTTCTTTTTCAATAAACTTTGAGACCGAATCATAGCACAGAGTTGATTCGGCAACAGTGATGGCGTGGTCAGGGAAGTCTGGGTTATACACGGGTAGTTCCGCAAGTTTGTACCAATCAAAAAGTTCTTTTACCAATGCATTCTGCTTGTCACCGGCAACCAAACCGATAAAACCGGCGGCCACTGCCAGGGTTCCACATAAAGAAGCTTCCAGGGCGAATCCACCAGCAAAAGAACGATACATCATCGTGGGGATTTGGTTATAAGGATAACCCACCTCTTCTGCCAAGTAGCCGAAAAGACCTTCGGCTGTCCCAACGCCTCAGCCACCTTTTTCTTTATAATATTTATAGGCTCTTTCTGCAGCTTTATCGGGATCGATTCTTGCGTAAGGAACCGGATATTCAACCTGCTCCGGCGCCAGTCCCATTTGCTCTGCTGCTTCAGTCATCTCTTCTTCACTGCATGCCGTGAGAATACTGCCCATTCCTCCAAGAAGAGCAACTCCTGTAAAGGTGGTGCCCATCTTCTTTAGAAAGTCTTTTCGGCTAATATGTTTCATATCATCACTCACATGTAACCCTCCTCTTTTGATAAGGATATTGAAGATTTAATCATGGATAAATGTGTTTAGCAGATTAAACACTTATGTCTGCGAACTCGCAGACAGAGTTCTATCAGGTTCCGCCCCCACTACTACTTGCTGTTGGTGCTGAAACTTCTCCCTTTTCACGTTCAGCAAGGTTCACCCCGGCATGTTCAACTGCTTGCTGAACAATTTTCATCGCAGCATTGGAAGTCCATGTTGCGCCGGTCTGTACATCGACCTCGGTTGTTTGCTGGTTCACGATTCGCTCTGGTACCACTCTCAATGCTCCGTCACCAAATCCTTTTGTTTCCTTATGCTCAATAACACGAATTTCCGTGATTTCGTTTCCGGTAAAGATGACGTCCATAAAGATGTCATAACGATCTTGAAATCCCTTGCCAGACACTAAAATCCCTTCCGGTTCATAGGATTCCAGATCATATGCAGCAGCAGGATCTTGGGGTGCTGCGGCTTCAGATATTTGTTGACCGGTGACTGTGCCCACAGCAGTCAGAACAGCTTGAGACGAAACCGTGGCTCCGGATTCAACGTCCACATCCGTGCTCTGGGACTGAAGAATTTTCTTGATCATGGCATCAACTGCCACATCTCCGAGATTTTCTGTTTCGTTTTGATCCAACAACTTAATATCTGCAATTTTATCCCCATCCATAACAACATCAAGGACAATGTCTCCGCCGTACCCTGAACCAACAGCGAGCGTTCCTTCAGCTTCATAGGCAGTGGAATTCTCGTCGGTTGGATCCTTGTGAGCTGCGTCAGATCCTCCCATTGTTACACCTGCTTCACCAAGGGCATTACTCACTGCAGCGATGACTGCATTGGAAGATACAGTTGCTCCGGCATGTACGTCAACATCTGCAGATTGATTCTCAAGGATTTTTGTGATCATCTCATCAATGGCTTTGTCTCCGATATTCTGGGTTTCATTTTGTTCCAGAAGTTCAATGTTGACAATCTCTGTGCCTTTAACGTAGACCATAAGCCGAATAGGACCGCCATAACCTTCGGCGGTCACTTCATAGTTTGCAGTATCTGCTGAAACATTTGAAACATTGGTACCCATAGCATTAAAGCTGAAGAGTAGACCTACAGTCAGGACCACCAGAACCACTGCTGACACTATCTGTTTTTTGTCCATGTACTCAATTCCTTTCTAAAGATAGTTATTACGGCAAGTTACTTTAGCGCTGAATGGATTCTCCTGGCATCAAATGATTAACCATTAAGGCCGGGTATCATTCATTGACAAGTACTTATCAATAAAAATGCAATTTGATTCTACCACATTTTCCTGAAAACGTTTCCAAAGTACCAGGTGTTAGGGTTAAACGATAGAAACAAGATGACGTATATCCTAAAAAACGAGTGGCATATATCCTGATGATATATCTACAAACGAAGATGGATAAGTTATACTTAATTAGACAAAAACGGTAAGGCCATGCACCCTTTCTGAACTGGCACCGGCTTATGATAGAGTTGGAGGAGCATCTTAAGACTGATGGCCATACATCTGTGGGCAGGGAGAATGTAACAAATGAAAGAATGATTGAACTGTCCGGGTGGTTTAAGATACTATTAAAGATGGGAACCCTCATTGCTGTTGATGAGAGTTTCAACGAAAGGAGATCATCATGAGTGATATTCGAAAGCTGACCCAGGAAGACAAAGAGGCATTTAAGCGTTTGACAGTGTATGCCTATGCAGGAAAAGGATTGGGAATAGACGCTTATGAGAAGCGGGAAAAAATGTTTCTCAAGATCTTGCAGCGGGGAGAAGAAGACTGTTTTAAGGGCTTTTTTGAAGACGACGGTTCGCTAACTGGGACAGTACGTGTGTTGACCCAACCCTTAAACTTTAGGGGAAACCAACTGACAGCGCTGGGAATTGCCACTCTGGCGGCGGATCTGTTTCATAAGAAAGAGAAAATAGCCTTCAAACTGATCAAGGATGCGGTGGAACATGCTGTGGAGAAGGGTGCTGCCATGGCGGTACTGGACCCCTTCAATATTGGTTTTTACAGAAACATGGGTTTTGGACTGGGGGCGCAAGTCAGACAATATCGCCTCAAACCGTCCCGGTTTTTCAACTATAGCAGCAAAGAAGGCTTGGTGGAACTCAGTCCCAGCGACATTGGGGAAATCAAGGAGTTGTATGACCGGTATTATGAAACCCATCACGGCATGATGAAGCAGTCGGCAGGAGAAATCGAAGACCTGCTGCAGGGAGACCACATCATGGTGGGTTTTCGAAAAAAATCACAGCTGGAGGGTTTGTTAATCTTCACGTTTAAACGTGTGGGAGAAGATACTGTTTATGGAATCGACCTGATGGTAGATGAAATGGTGACATTGACGACAGCCGCTTTTCAGGCTTTTTCCACCTTTCTCCACAGTCAGGCCGACCAGGTGAGAGAGGTCCTGCTGGAAACACAGGATCCCCACTTCAGTGAGTATTTTGATGATCCTTCTTCTGATGACTTCAGCACCTTTCAGACACGGCACCAGGAGATCTGCCGCTTGGGAGTGGGCATGATGTACCGGGTGATCAACATGGAGCATGTGCTGGGTGTTCTGACAGAAAAAGGCATCCCTGAAGCCTTTCCCAACCTGTGCATCGATGTGAAAGACCGCCTGTTGCCAAACCAGGAAGGTGCTTACTATCTTTACAAGGAAGGTAACCAGCTTGCTTTTTCCCGTCAATCCCGGGTGCCGGAGGTGACAATGACCATTGACATTGCCGACTTTTCTGCTCTGGTGATGGGCAGCGTGAAGCTTGGGTCACTGTTGTTTTCGGGAAAAGTGACTTTATCTAACCACAAGTACCTTCCGGTACTGGCTGTGCTTTTGGATGCCGGGGCAGTACCTGTGTGTCTCAGTCGGTTTTAGAGGTGACCAATGACCAGTTGTTGCGGGCAGGCTGTGCCATCGCATCAGAAAATCGGAAAGAATAGGTGGCGGTGAAGATTAAGTGATGATGGCAGTAAGACAACGTGCCAAGATAAGTATGCAAGTGAAACAGAGCAGGGATCCGTCCCAGCTTTTCAAGTGAATGGATAACTGAAGCATTTTTCACCCAGTAGAGAGGGGCAAAACGACCCATGCCCCAACTGTTTTTGATTAGCTGAAGTTCTGAAGGGTAGTTTAGCAATAGGAAAACTAGCAAACTTGTTGGAAATCAAGAACAATAAACTTGAGTAGAGTCTTAGCTTTCACGAGTTATCGCTTTTAGAAAGGGGGGAGAACCATGGAGAACAGCTTTTTTCAATGGGACTCAGACTTTGTTACTGGCAACAAGATCATTGATGACCAACACCGCAGTCTCATCATGACCATTAATGAATTAATGCAACTCTCTTTACAAAGTGAAGCAATTGATGACCAAAGCATCAGCAGCCTTCAAAAAAAACTAACGGACTATACTCTTGAGCATTTCAATACGGAAGAAGCATTGATGGTATCCTTTTCAATAGTTTCTCAGCATAAAGAGAATCATGAGAAAGCTCACAAAGAGTTTATAGACAATGTGAATCAATTCTTTGAGATCCCCGAAAACTTGAAAAACAAGAGCTGCCTGAGTGAAATCAATGAATTTCTGATCCGATGGCTGGCGTATCATATTCTGAGTACAGATAAGGGACTAGTGAGGCAAATTGATCGGATTCAGGAAGAAGGCTTTTCTCCTGAGGAAGCTTTTAAAAAGGAAGTAAGCGATGATGATGCAAATACAGAGCCCTTGTTAAAAGCGCTGAAAGCGTTGTTTTTTCTTGTATCCCAAAAGAATAAAGAGCTGGAAGTCATTAACGAAGGACTGGAAGAGAAAGTGAGAGAAAGAACAAGGGCTTTAGAAGAAGCAAACCAACGGCTGGAAAATCTGTCTATGGTAGACGAGCTTACTGGATTACCCAACCGAAGGTTTGTCATGCAGGAGATTCAGCAGTTAATGAATCATTGGAAAAGATATGGAGCCCCTTTTTCTGTCATCTTTATTGACTTGGATAAGTTTAAAGCGGTGAATGATGATTACGGTCACGAATTTGGCGATCAGGTATTGAAATGGGTCTCTTCATTTATTCGAAAACACATTAGAGTTAATGACATTTTCTGCAGGATTGGTGGCGATGAGTTTGTGATTATTGCCCCTCATTGCAAAGGGGATGAAGTCCTTTTAATGGCAGAAAAGCTGCTTGAGATCATTAAGAATTTAAAGAACCACGAAAGGCCTTCATGGTGGAATCCTTCTTTCAGCCTGGGGATTGTAGAAATAAATGCAAAGGATGATTCTGTGAGTGATATTTTGAATAGAGCAGACTCTGTGATGTATGAATCAAAACGGGCTGGCGGCGGATTGGCGACTCTTTTTTCGGAAAAGAAAGTACCATAGTGAGTAATCTCAAGCGCTGGTTTTTAAGAGTTTGCCATGAAATCCGCATGAAACTATCACGCATTCAAATGGAAACAAGTGAAAAAAATATTCAAAGGTAGATAAGACATTCAGATGATAGTGGCAAACTTACCGCAAGGTAAGGACGCAAAGCTACAGGGTCTTTTTTAAAAAAGAGATAGCCAGCTGCCTCAAGGGTGTCTTTTTGTGATTCCAACAGCAACTGATATTTAATTGGATAATAATGACAAGTCGGCGTCAGTAGCGTAACCATTCCACCCAAAGGTACTGGTCACGATCGGGAGGAGTTCCATCAAGCCAGCGGGGGTGCCAGGCATTAATCATGAGGTACATAGGCTCGTGGGAGTAACCATCGGTCCATGTCTGCATCAGTTGGTTATTGATATAGAAGGTCACTGCTTGGGGTGTGTAGTCGAAACGATATTGATGGAAAGATTCGGTGGGGTCAAAAGCTAAGGGGAAAACGACTTCTCTTCTGACTGCACCATCAGCATATGTGGTGAACATCACTTCTGAATCTTTGCGATTGTAGACTTCAATATCGATTTCATGGTCAAAATCAGGTGCTTGATAGAGAAAGAACCCAGTGATGGATGAAGGTGCATTGGGTAGCTTCATACTAGCTTCAAAAGAACCATAATGGAGCTTTTCTTGTGTTTGCAACTCTCCACCCTGCAATGAACTGCGGGGTAGGCGAATTTGGAGCATACCATTCTGTACCGTCACATTCTGAGGATTTAGTGAAGACCGGCCAAGCTGGCCGCTGCGGCTGAACCAGATTTTTGGATCCAAGGCATCGAAATTTTCCTGCTGGCGGTAGAGTCGGAATGCCTCTGGCTGCTGCCAGTGGTAGAGTCTCTGGGCATTTGGGCTGGAAGGATCTTTATCCCAGATTGCAAAGACGGAAGTATAAGGTCCAGACAACAGTTCATTAGGGGAGATGTGTTCATAGTCTATTTCTCTTAAAATGGTTTGGGTCTCTTGTGCAGCTAAAGATACGTTGACGGCCGGTATGTCAATCCACTGATGAAGCGGGTTCAGCAGGCTGTGGCCAAGCCAGACGACAGCCTCTTCATTCAGTGGGTTGGTTATGGTAATATGGGCTGAGGGAAGCGTGGGTAGTATATAAACAGCTTCTTCATAGACCACCGCTTCAATCACCGGGCCGGTGGTGATGGCGATTAATCGATAAACCGGGTCCCACTGAATGTCAGCACCCGTTGATTCGGCTACAAAGCGGAGAGGAACGAAGGTACGACCGTTAACAATGGTTGCAGGCGTATCCAGTGGGAGTTGAATACCGTTTATAGAGGCCCAGGGTTCACCTGGTACAAGAGTGATATGAGTGTCGGCATGGCGAATGGTGATTGTCTGGGTAGGCGCATGCCAGTCAACGGAAGCATTCATTGCTTCTGTTACTGCTCGAAGAGGCACCATGGTGCGGCCTGATGTGCTGATGAATGGAGCCGGCTCATATGGTGGCATCAGAACAGGCTGGAGGTTAACCTGAATGCTGGGAGCGTTCAACCCGGAACTCACCTCTGTCATAGATATCACAAGAATGCATATGAACCAGAGCAGGATGACTACCTGCAAAAGGGTAGAAATTGAACTGGTCTTTGTAAAGTTGAACATGGGAATCCCCCTTTGAAGAAAATAGGTGGTGGTATTCACTTACCACTTTTTCGACGGTTTCTAACAGGAAAAGGGAAGTGACAATGAGGGAGGTAGCGTATGCAACGAAAACGAATTGCGGCAACGTTTTTTTGTTTGTTGTTGTTGTTTTTTCTTCCCGTGATAGTGTGGTATGCGGGTGAAGCAAATGTATTGGATATTGTCATAATAGACAAGACGGTGCCTGATGCCAGCTACCGGGAGCATGAGTCTCTGGTATGGTTACTCCGCAATCAGAAGATTGTGAAGCCGGATACTGGAGGCATGTATGATAAACGGGTAGACTACTATGGTTATTTCCCTGAAAGAGAGTGGGAAAACAGGGTTAGATCATTGAAAACCCTTGAGAAGAGTGCTGACCTTATTTATATTGCGGATACATATGGGGTTTACCAGGCAGATCTTGATGGGGAGAATGTTTCTGGCGACCGTTCTGAGCTGGTATATGGTGGAATTACTAAAGAAGAGGTTGAGGTAATCCGCAAAGCAGCCTACGAAGGTGCTGTGGTGGTGGCAGAGTTCAACACATTCGGAAGCCCTACAGGTTATGAAGCCAGGGAGGCTTTGTATGATCTTCTGGGACTTCGTTGGACAGGCTGGATCAGCCGCTATTTTGACGATTTATCCCCAGGGGTAGAAGTGCCCGACTGGGCTGTGGCCAATTATCAGCAACAGCAACAACAGAACTGGTCTTATCAGGGGAGTGGATTTGTTTTCGTGGATGACCGGGATCGGGTGATTGTTCTGGAAGAAGCGGATGTGGAAGTCGGCGGCGTTTCTTTTCAATGGACAAAAGAAGGACAAGCCTTTGTGGGAACAGAGGAGACTCTGGCGTACAACTACTGGTTTGATATCATTGTGCCTGATAAAGCTGACTCGGTGTTGGCAGAATATGGGTTGCGGCTTTCTGAATCTGGTAGGAGCAAACTGGAGACAGAAGGCATTCCCTTGACATTTCCGGCAGTGATCCGCAATGGTACTGGCTTGTACACCACCTACTACTTTGCAGGTGACTTTGCAGACTACCCCGGTATGCCGCCTTTTTACAAAGTTGCTGGATGGACTGGGTTAATGGAACGGTTTTCACTGGGATTGGATAATCGTTTTTTTTGGCGTGGTTATGTACCACTGATGAAGCAAATACTTGCTGAAGTCAAGTTGCAGCCCCATGAGCGCCAACTTCCGGAAGGTGTTCAGTTGGTGCAGGACCGGCCGGTGTACCACGAGGATGGAACCAAAATGGTTTCACGCACGAAGGGTAGGTATCTGCAGATCTATGGAGATGGCCAATGGGAAGATTTTTTCGTGGAAGGCGTTAACTTGGGCATTGCTTTTCCCGGACGTTGGTTTACGGATTTTCCTACACAGGAATCTGTGTATATGGAATGGTTTGAAGACATTGGGGCCATGAATGCCAACAGTGTTCGTGTATATACTTTGATGCATCCCTCTTTCTACCGGGCGCTGCTGCGTTATAATGTGCAACATCCGGAAAATCCCCTCTGGTTGTTACAGGAAATTTGGCCGGAAGAACACCCGCAAGAAAATGATTACCTGAGAGAAGCGTATATAGAGGCGTTCTATAAGGAAATAGAATATGTGGTGGATGCAGTGCACGGCAATGTTCAAATTCCTGAGAGGCGGGGGAGGGCTTACGGCGATTATGATGCTGATGTGTCATCGTATATACTGGGATATTTGGTCGGCAGGGAACTGGAACCAGAAGAGGTGGCGGCAACGGATAAAAACAATGATATCACTCGTTTCAGTGGAGACTATTTACGTATTGAACAGGGTAGCCCGACAGAAGTCTGGCTGGCCAAAAGCTGTGAACACGTCATGGCTTACCAGGAATCCATCTATGGATGGCAGCATCCAGTTGCCATTGTCAGCTGGCCGACGCTGGATGTGATGGAACATGACGCAGAGTGGAACGAAGAAGGAGACAAGCGGTTGGAATATAATGACTGGGTGTCCATCGATATCCGCCATTTTCTCTCGGGTGATCGGATGAAAGCTGGATTATTCGGTGCGTATCACATCTATCCCAATTACCCTGACTTTATGAACAATACACTGGAGTATGCAGCGTATACTGATGACGAGGGCGTTTTTCGCTATGGTGGGTATTTAAAGCATTTCATGGAACATCACCAGGCCTATCCTGCTCTGGTGGCAGAGTTCGGCTTGGCTACGGGCATGGGCAATGCTCATGAAAGCCCAGATGGATACCACCACGGGGCAATGACAGAAGTTGAGCAGGGTGAAGGCATTATTCGAATGTTTGAAACCATTAGGCGTGAAGGGTATGCCGGAGGGGTTATTTTTGCCTGGATGGATGAGTGGGCAAAAAAGACATGGACAACAGAACCTTTTATGATTCCATATGAACACAATGTATTCTGGCACAATGCCATTGATCCGGAGCAAAACTATGGCATTGTTGCCATGGAGCCCATACATCCCAGTGATCCTCAACAGGTTGTCGTTGGCAATGGAATGATACAGCGGATGGAAATGGCAGGAAATGAGGCGTTTTTTTACCTAAGTATTTTTTTTGATAGAAAAGTGGATTTGAAGGACCAACAGTTGCTGATCGGATTGGATACTTATGATGCTGAAAAAGGGACCAGACGTTACCGGGAAGATATTTCCCTGCAGGCTCCCTCGGGCATGGAGTTCATGATTCAGCTGGATCAACTTCAGGGAAAGCTGATGGTGATTCCATCCTATAACATTGATCGGTATCAGTTTGCTTCAGTAATGGATAGTGAAGGGCCCTTTGAAACCATCAACCCCATTATCAACAGCTGGCGGATGACTAAAGATGGCAGGTTGATTGAAGAAATACGTGAAGAGGCCAGTCTGTTGAATCAAGGCCCTTGGGAGGGAAAACCCAATCACTGGTATCGGGAAGAAAATGCCATTTACCTGCGTGTTCCCTGGGGGCGCCTTCTTGTAACAGACCCAACCACGTACCAAGTGATCCACGATTCTAGGACTTTTTATGACTATGCAGCCAGAGACGAGTTTCAAACAGTTGAAACAGAGGGATTCAGGGTGACGGTCTTGCTGGTTGAAAAAGATGGTTTGGTGATAGACCACTTACCAAACTCTTTTAGGATGCCTATAGAACCTTTTCGCTGGGATTCATGGAAAGAGCCTCGGTACCAAAAACGGTTTAAGGCAAGTTATGAGATTTTGCAGGAATACTTGGAGCGTTGAGATGTTCCTTGTTGAAAGGGGTCATGAAAGTGGACCGATATGTCATGTGGGTAACTTTGATTGTGATCTATCTTTTAGTGCTGGTCAATGGATTGTTGGTGCTCACGACAGTTGAGCTGAAACTCAGTGACCGGCGAAGGTATAAAAAATATCAACAAATGTATCAGAGAATGCTGCCCCAACTGCAGGCATATGTGAATAATCAGGTGCAGGATACAAAAACCATTATGTATGATGGTGATGAGATGAAAACCCAGGTAATGTTGGAGTTGCTCCAGGGATCAGTGAAGCTTGACCCAATACAGATGAGGCAGGTCTGTGAGGCACTGGGATATGTGGAGGGTGTACTGAGAAAAACGAAGGACCATGCCTTGGAGATGAAGCATGTAAAACAGTTGGGGGTAATGCGATCACCAAAGGCTTTTGAAGTGTTGATGAGCCAGATACAAAGTGAAGACTTTGAAATGATGTATCAGTCTTGCTATGCCATTTCACTGCTGCCACTGGAAGATACCCAAGTGAAGGGTTATGTGGAAAAACTGTTGGCTGCAGATATAATGAGGGATCGGACGATCGAAATGCTAAACAACCTGTCCTTGGAAACTTCAGTTTACTGGCGATTTCTTGAAAAAGCAGAAACCGAACTGGAAAGAGTGATATTTATGAGGGTCCTTGAAAACAGACTGGATGCGGCGGATGATGAAATTATCCATCGCATCTTGGCCGCGATGGAAGATGAGGCGTGTTCTAAGGAAGTGCGCATAGCCTCAGTAGTGGCCATTGGATCCTCGAAAGCTTCTTATGTGTTGCCCCGTTTATTGGAACGATATTTGAAAGAAGAAGCCTGGGAGGTGCGGGCGGCTATTGCAAAGGCGATGCACCATTTTTCAGTTGATGAGTCAAACAAACTGATTGGACTGCTGAAACAAATGCTCTATGATTCCAGCTGGTGGGTACGCTTTAATGCAGCAGAGGTGCTGGCCCGGAAGGGTCTTGTGGGCATTGATGCTCTGGTGGATATTTCTCTCAATAACCAAGATCAACATGCAGCCGATTTAGCATATTACATTCTTGATGCCAACCAGTCGGTATACCAAACCATTCAGAAGACGGAGGTGGAGGAAGTTGAGTGACGTGATCAGCAAAACCATTGTCATTTACAGCATGCTCCTCTTTGGCTATTTTCTATTGGTGAACGGTTTGTATATCAGCCTCATAGGGTACTCGTGGCAAAGGCTTCGCACTTTTGTCAAAATCATTCAATCGGATATGACGCTGGTCAGCGGGTATACGAAGCCCATTTCATTGCTGGTGCCTGCCTATAATGAAGAAGCCACTATCATTGACAACATTCAATCTCTACTAAACCTGGACTACCCCCAATATGAAGTCTTAGTGGTGAATGACGGTTCCAGTGATGATACGCTGAAGCAAGTGATCCAGCATTATAAGCTGAGAAGAATTGACGTAGAGATTAACATGGCTGTTCCCTGCAATGAAATTCGGGGGGTGTATTCTTCTTTTGAACTGCCGGAGCTGGTGCTGGTGGATAAGGTGAATGGTGGAAAATCGGATGCGCTGAATGCTGGGATCAATGTATCCCGCTACCCTCTTTTTTGTGCGATTGACGCAGACAGTGTCATTGAAAAAGATGCCCTTTTTCGTTTGGTGAAACCATTTTTAAAATATCCAGAAACGGTTGCTGTGGGGGGGATTGTCCGCATAGCAAATGGGTGCCGCATTGAAAATGGCGTTGTTAAACAAGCGGCGATTCCCCGAAAGCTGATTGAAAAGTTTCAAACAGTGGAGTATTATCGTGCTTTTCTCACAAGTCGCGTCGGCTGGCAGGAAATGAACGCCCTTCTGATTATTTCCGGTGCTTTTGGACTTTTCAGTAAATCAGCCGTTGTAGATGTGGGCGGGTATGAAAAAACCATTGGTGAAGACATGGAACTGACTGTTCGGATGCATGAGCGCTATCGCAGAGAGAAAAAATCGTATCGAGTTGATTTTGCATCAGATGCAGTGTGCTGGACACAGGCGCCAGACAACCTGAAAAGCTTGAGAATTCAGCGGGTGAGGTGGCATAGAGGGTTGGCGGATGCACTGATCAAACATCGGGTGATGCTGTTCAACCCCAAGTATGGAACTGTGGGTATGCTGGCAATGCCTTACTTTTTCTTTGTGGAGCTGCTTGGTCCTGTGATAGAATTCATCGGTTACTTAGTGCTGGCCCTGGCACTCTATCAGGGGACTTATTCCATGGTGATGGTATACATATTTGTCATGGCGTATTTATTTGGGCTTTTCTTCTCTTTTTCCGGCATATTTTTTGAAGAGGTGGCGTACCGGAGGTATAAGTGGGTCAGCAGTGTGGTTACTTTATTTGGAATTAGCCTGCTGGAGCAAATTGTCTACCGACAGCTGACGGTAGTGTGGCGAGTCAGTTCTTTTTTCAACTATCGGAAAGGAAGCAAACAGTGGGGGAACATAGAACGCAGAAGGTTTAATGAAAAGACATAAATGGTCCTGCATGAAGCTGAAAAGGAGGATGTGGAGATGACTTTACAAACGGTACTTGATGCACTGGTGACGTCAGAATATGATGCTGGAGCAGTTTATGAGATCATTGCAAGCCGGAACGAGGGTGACGTGGCAAGCACCTCCTTGGTTTTTGCTGAACAAGAAAGGCAGCATGCTCAGCGCATCAAGTCTTTGATTGAACATAGGGGTGATCTGAATCAGCAGGTGAGTGATGAAGTAGGCCAGCGGCTGATGATCTACCTGAAAGAAAGTGACTCAAAAATCGAAGCAGCTGCTGCCTCACGGAAGCAGTTATTTCGGCATGCACTGAAAATGGAAAAAGACAGCATTGCACTTTATCAGGCAATTGCCAAACTGTTTGAACTGGGATCTGTCGGAAGAAGGCAATTTGAAGACTTGGTTAAAGAAGAGCAAACCCATATGTATTTTGTCCTTAAGCAGCTTCATGATATGGAATAGGCAAACATCCCTGAGAGAGGGAGCAAAGGAAAGATGGATTTCTTGTCATGGAGGATTTCAGCTGCTGTCTTTTTTGACAGAAGCTCACCATTGGCTGGATCATATTGGTTGGATCTTAAGAAAAGAAATGGTTGGAGACACCGGTGCGCTAATATGATAAAAAGAAACAGAGAGGTTATGCAATAGATGCCAAAAGACAGGTCTTGCCATGAAAAAGGGGGAGTCATCCAATGAATATCAACGATTTTAAACTGGAATGCTATTTTGGAAAATATGAGTTTACCGCACCTTATCTGCTGACCCAGTCAGACTGTGAATCCATGTCAACAAAGGCACTGCTGGCATTGGAGCCTGGTGCAGAGGAAGCCTTTTTAAACCAGTGGCTGGGGTACACGGAAACCTGGGGAGATCCTGAGCTGCGAAACCTGATTGCTGCCCTTTATCAGAATATGACGGCAGCGGATGTGCTGGCATTCCATGGCGCCCAAGAAGCCATTTTCGGGTACATGAACGTGATGCTGGAGGAAGGGGATCACATGATCGCCATGTTTCCCAATTACCAGTCTGCCTACGAGGTGGCCAATTCTATTCCAAACTGCGAGTGCTCCAAATGGTATATTCGAGATAATGGCACCGGGTGGGTGATGGATTTTGATGAGCTGGAAGCCTTGATCAAGCCCAACACAAAGCTTATTGCGGTCACTTCTCCCAATAACCCGACAGGCTATACCTTTACCAACGATGAAATCAAGCGGCTGTGTGCTATCTGTGAAAAGCACGACATTTACCTGTTCGCTGACGAAGTATACAAAGGGCTGGAGCTGGAGGGGGAAAAGCGGGACTGGATGGCAGATCATTATGCCAAATGCGTCTCCTTGGGAGTCATGTCCAAGGCTTACGGCCTTGCTGGTCTTCGGGTGGGATGGTTGGTGTCAAAGGATCACGAGACGCTGGAAAAAGTGGTGAAGTTTAAGCACTACATGAGCATTTGCAATTCTGCCCCTTCAGAGTTTCTGGCAAAAGTGGCACTGAAGCACGGCGAAGTATTGCTGGAGCGGAACCGACAGATCATCAGGGATAATATGAAAGTGGTGGATGCCTTCTTCCACAGATATCCCCAACTCTTTGAGAAAAAACCCATTACCTGCGGGCCCGTTGCCTATCATAAGCTTCTTTTGGACATGCCGGTGAAGACGTTTTGCCAGATGGCCGTTGACAGGAAGGGTGTGCTCCTGCTGCCTTCAGAGATTTACGATATGGAAGACCAGTATTTTCGAATGGGGTATGGCCGCAAAAATGTGCCGGAAAGCTTGGCAAAGTTTGAAGAGTTCCTCATTGAGGAAAAATTGGTATAAGCATTGAAGACTGCGGCAAATAAGGTCAGAGGGTGACTTTATTTGCCGCATCAATATTTGAGGAGGCGGTTGCTTGAAAACCTTATTGCTGAGTATGGAAGACGTTCAGAAAGCATTATCCATGAAAGAAGTGATAGATGTCGTCGAAGAAGGTTATCTGGCTTTCCACAGGGGAAAGGTGAGACAGCCGGAAATTGTTTCCATTGAAATGCCGGAAAACAACGGGGAGACAGATATTAAATCATGTTATAATGAGCTGAATGAACGCATTTCGGTGAAGGTGGCCTCAGGGTTCTATAATAATGGGAAAAATAACAACTTGCCCACCATGATGGGCACCATTTTACTCTATGACGGCACCAACGGGGCCCTTCTCTGTGTCATGGACGGGAGCCTGATCACAGGTATTCGAACAGGTGCGGCAGGTGCTATTTCATCCAAACTTCTGGCACGCAAGGATGCTGCCACCGTTGCTGTTTTTGGTGCCGGGGGGCAGGCCAGAATGCAGGTGGAGGGGTTATGCCACGTGATGAACCTGCGGGAAGTCCGGGTTTTCAGTGAAAACCGGGATGAACTGACGGGCTACCAAAAAGAGATGGAGCAACAAACAGCTGCCAGAGTGGTTGTCTGCAACAATCCTGAAGAAACCATGGCGGGATCGGATATTGTCATTACCACCACACCGGCAAAGACGCCGTATATCCATCAATCCCTTGTCAAACCAGGCATGCATATTGTGGCCGTGGGAGCCGATATGGCAGGCAAGAATGAGTTGGACCCGGCCATCTTTAGAGGGGCTAAAATTGTCAATGACAGTATTGCCCAGTGTGTGTCCCGAGGTGAAACCAGAAATGCGCTGATGGCTGGAGTGATGACGGAATCAGACATACACGGGGAAATTGGCCAGCTTTTGGCAGGCGAGAAGGCATTGCGGGAATGTGAAAATGAAATAACCATTTTTGATACCACTGGAATGGGCATCCAGGATAATGTAACGGCAGTGATGGTCTATGAAAGAGCGCTCCAAAAAGGGCTTGGGAGCGTTTTTCAGTTTATGTGATGCGTGTGATATGGGAGAGAGATCATGGCGGGCTATTCAACATCAACAAGAGTGGTTGAACTGAGCTGGAAGCCGGACAAGGAAAGCAAAATTCCGGCTTACAGGCAAATCATTGATTATATGAGCACCAAGATCTCCAAGGGTGACTGGACCATTGGCAGTGTCTTGCCGTCACAGCGGGCAATGGCTCGCATCTTTGGCGTTAATCGCAGTACGGTGGTCATGGCACTGCAGGAACTGGAGTCATTTGGGATTATAAAGGGTGAAGTGGGCAAAGGAACACAAGTGATCAGTAACACCTGGTCGTTGCTGATGTCGGCTTCCACGCCAGACTGGAGCCAGTACTTACGATCAGGGCTTTTCAAGGAAAACATACCCACCATTCGCATGATTAACAAGATGGAGTTTGAAGAAGGCATCCTCCGTCTGGGAACGGGAGAACTGTCTCCCCGACTTTACCCGGATCAAATGATGGAAAAAGTGTTCAGCAGGCTTCCCCACGCCATTTCCTCGCTCAACTATGTGGAGCCGTTGGGGTTATTGGAGTTGCGAGAAGTGATCTGTGAAAAGCTGAAGCAAAAGGGGATTCACTGCAAGCCAACCAACGTGCTGATTACTTCAGGGTCTCTACAGGCACTGCAGCTCATCTCAGTATCCATGCTGCACCAGGGATCTTCCATCTTTACAGAAGCACCTTCCTACATCAAATCGCTTCAGGTATTTCAATCAGCAGGAATGCGGCTCTTGGGAGTACCCATGGACAGGGAGGGGATTCAGTACTGGAAGATTGCTTCGGAACGAACAGGCAGGGAAGAAGCCCTGTTGTACACCATCCCCACTTTTCACAATCCCACCGGATATGTGATGTCGCCCAGAAGAAGAAAAGAACTGTTCAACTTCTGTACAGACACCCGCCTTCCCATCATCGAAGATGACGCTTATGGAGATCTCTGGATTGATGAAGCGCCTCCCCTGCCACTGAAAAGCATGGACAAAAATGGCATGATCCTTTATGTGGGCACCATTTCCAAAAGCCTGTTTCCGGGGCTGAGGGTTGGATGGATGGTTGGCTCTGAATCTGTGGTGGACCGGTTAGGGGATGTGAAAATGCAAATGGATTATGGTGCCAGTTCAGTCTCCCAATGGATCTTGAAAGAGATTTTGTCAAGCGATGTGTACGATCGATACATGAACACCACTCGAAGCGCTTTGAAAAAGCGTCGAGACACCATGCTGACGGCACTGGAAACGTACTTCAGAGAGCTGGCTGATTGGGAGACACCCAAAGGTGGATTTTATATTTGGTTGACTTTGCGAAATCATATTAGTGTTGATAAGTTGTTTCGACAGGCTTTACAAGAAAAAATCCTGCTGAATCCCGGCAGTATTTATGATTTTAAAAGAAGCAACACACTTAGACTCTCTTATGCATATGTGGATGAAGATAAGATGATGGTGAGTGTGGGGAGGCTGGCAGCCATTGTGGCAACCTGCAGCATTGAATAGAATTCGGAGAAATAACACGCATGGAAACGATAGTGACCATCATCAATAACAACAGATTTATGTACACTTCACTCAAGGTGATAAATAATTGATATAATCAGAACAGGGATGATGGAAGGTCATTTGCCATGGTGTATAAGGGCAGGACAGGTAATGCAGCTTGCTCTCGGGTGTGGGTGAAGGGAGGTTGGACGCATTGAACCGGCTGCGCATTGGTGAAATGGCAAAAATGAACTGTGTCACGGTTCAAACCCTGCGGCATTATGACCAGATTGGCCTGCTGGAACCTGCCCATGTGGATGAAGAAACAGGGTACCGGTACTATGATATTCGCCAGAGTGCCAAACTGGATTTGATTCAGTATTTCAAGAGCATGGGCATGTCACTGGATAAAATCAAAGAGAAATTTGACAAGAAAGATGCCATGGTCATTCGGGAAACCCTGCGAGAGCATCAGTCCTGGCTGGAAGAGCAAATACAGGATTATCAGCTGAAGCACAGAGCGGCGGAAAGATGTGTCCATAATCTTGACCGTTATCTGAGAGCGTCCCAAAAGGGTGCCATCAACTTGCAGCACATTCCCGATCGAAAAATTTTCTGCCATGACAGCGGTATTGACCTGTACTCCAACACACTGGATACCTATGAAATAATGATTCGGCAGCTGAAGCAACAGGCGATCCTGCAGCATGTGCCCATGGTCTACTTTTGTAATGTGGGTACCGTTGTTCGGTACGAAGACCTGATGGCAGACCGTTTTGTTTCAACAGAAACCTTCCTGTTCATGGACGATGGACTGATTCCCGGTGAGTTGCTGGAAACCGTGGCAGGTGGTCATTACCTGTGTGCCTATTGCTATGCCTTCGAAGAAGAATGGGATTGTGCCCAGCGGCTTTTTCAGGCGGTAAAAGAGCAGGGATATGCCATTGATGGCCATTACCTGTGTGAAGTGGTGACGGAACTGCCGTTGTTTCGTCAGGAGGAGCGGAATATGTTTATTAAATTGCAAATTAAGGTAAAAACCCCTTGACTCTATGGTTACCATAGACTTTATAATCTGAATATAGAGAAAAGTATATCGTTAATCACGGTGATCAGGAATTCCGATTTCGAACGGCTCCTGTAGTGGTTCGAAACGATAGGGTCGCAAAAGTGATTTTGCTGCCTGCCATGGTGCAAAGGAATTCATTCATCACACTTCATTTTTGGGTGTGTATGGGTGAATTTTTTTTATCCCTTGCTTTAACAGGGATGACCTGGCCCGTGGAAACCCAGAAGAATGGAAGGAGGTGGGCCCGGCAGGATTGAAAAATCCGCCGGGAAAGCGTATGGCAGAGAAAATGGTAGGTCTGAAGGAAAAATGTGTGGGATGTAGGATGTGTGAGTTGGCCTGTTCCTTGAACCTGGAGACAGTTTTCAATCCTAAACTATCCAGGGTTCAGGTGGAGCGGGGAGGAAATGCCTTGGATTTGCCCCATATTTGCTTCCAGTGTGACGACGCTCCCTGTGCGGCGGCATGTCCTGTGGAAGCCATCACCATGGATGAAGTAACGGGCATCTGGCACATTGACAGAGACACCTGTACCGCTTGCGGCCTTTGTGTGGATGCCTGTCCCTACGGCGCCATGTTCATGGAGCCGGAAGGGGCTTATGCCCTGAAATGTGAAGTGTGTGAAGGCCAGTATTGCAAAACTATTTGTCCCAGTGAGGCCATTGTTCACCAGGCATAAACAGGATTCTGAGCTTCTGGTAAAGTGTTAACGCCATCAGATGGTTTGAATGGGTTATCCATCATCGGATAAACCTGGTTCGCAGCAAAAATGAGTCAAACATGACCAGTATAATTTGAAAGGAGTGGCGTTTCATGCGAGGCGGTTACACAGGAAAATATCTGGACATTAACCTGACCACAGGTCAGATTGAAAAAAAAGAAGTGGACGAAAAAATGATTCAGGAGTATGTGGGTGGCGGTGGTTTCAGTGCCCGCATACTTTGGGACGAGACCAGTCAATCCACAGACCCTCTGGGCCCGGAAAGCCCGTTGATCATTATGACAGGCCCCCTCACCGGTACATTGGCTCCCACCGGCAACTGTTGGTACGTTGGTTTTAAAGCACCCACCACCGGCATTTATGGTGAAGGTCGTGGCGGCGGTTATTGGGGCCCGGAACTAAAATATGCAGGATATGATTACATGATCATTCGCGGCAAAGCGGAAAAACCGGTATACCTGAACATTCATAACGATCAGGTGAGCCTGGAGGATGCTGCCCACCTGTGGGGCAAGGATTTCTTCGACACCACTTATGCCCTGGAAGAAGCCCATCCAGGGGCCAAGGTCATGGGAATAGGCCCGGCGGGCGAGAATCTGGTAAAAAGTGCCATCATCATGAGTGATTTGTACCGGGCCGGCGGCCGTGGCGGTGCAGGAGCTGTCATGGGAGCCAAGAACTTAAAGGCCATTGCAGTATACGGAAGTAAAGGAGTGCAGGTGGCAGACCCTGAAGGCTTTAAGGAAATACTGGAAGAAGTGAATAAGGTGATTTACGAACATCCTGCCACAGCCCAGCTGCTGCCCAACTACGGCACAGCCTCTTTGGTGAACGGCATGAACGCTTTCGGGGCACTGCCCACCCGCAACCACCGCAGCGGCACCTTTGAAGGAGCGGAAAAAATCAGCGGGGAAGCCATGGCAGAAAGCATTCTGGTGAAAACCCGCAGCTGTTTTGCTTGTAACATTAAATGCACCCGGTACACCAAGGTGGACAAAGGCGAATATGCCGGGGTGGAGAGTGAAGGGCCTGAGTACGAAACCGTCAACGCTTTTGGATCAAGATGTGGAGTCGACAACCTGGAGGCCATTGCCATGGCCAACATGAATGCCAATCGATTAGGGTTGGATACCATTTCTGCCGGCACCATGATCGCCTTTGCCATGGAATTGTTTGAAGAAGGCATTTTGACCAAGGAAGAATGCAATGGGCTGGACCTGACATTTGGCAACCACCAGGCCATGAACACCCTGTTGCAGGACCTGGCCCATCGAAAAGGCCTGGGAGACACCCTGGCAGAAGGCGTGCGGGCAGCAGCGAAGAAAATTGGCAAAGGTGCTGAAAAGTATGCCATGCATGTGAAAGGCCTTGAACTCACCGCCACAGAACTGCGGGCCGCCCAAGACTCTGGTTTGGGCCACGCCATTGCCAACCGGGGCGGCGACCATCTGCGTCCCTGGTCACCTGCTTTCACCCTCTTTGGATTTGGCCAGGCAGAAATCGATTTAAGCGGCACCCCAGATCCCATCGTACCGGAAGACAAAGCTCGGGTGGTTAAAGCCATGGAAAAAGCCGCCATCTTCACTGACCTCAATGGCATGTGCAAGTTCACGGTGTTGTGCAATACCTTGTCACCCGCCCAGTTGGCCCGGTTGACCGAAACCGTTACCGGCCTGCCTATGGATGTGGCCCGGTTGGAAGAAACTGTGGACCGTGCCCTGACCCTGCAACGGGCCCTGAACCTGTACCGCTACGGAATGGACCCCAGCCTGGACACCCTGCCCGACCGGTTTACCAAAGACCCGGCTCCTGACGGTCCGGCAAAAGGCAAGGTGTGTGAACTGCCCTTCATGCTGCAGGATTACTATGAAAAATCAGGGTGGGACACCAAGGGATACCCCACTGATGAGCGCTATGACACATTGGGCCTGGCTTTTGTGAAAGAGCAGCGGTAGTGGGATGACCATCACCGTTAAAGTGCTGGGACCCCTGATTAACATTGTGGGCAGTGCCACCTTTACTCTGGACGTGAAACCAGGCACCACGGTCAGGGAGATGCTGCAACAGGTTTTCAGCATCTATGGTGACACCATGAAAGCCCAGGTGATGAACGAAGCGGGCACAGACCTGGCACCTTATTATAAGATTCTGATCAACGGCCGTAATTCAAAGTTGATGCATTACATGGACACAGTGCTGGCAGAAGACCAGGTGGTGCACATCATGCCGCCGGTGGCTGGCGGATAACCTGGGGATGACCAATGGCTGCCAGTGGAAATAACTCCCTGGCAGCCTTAAAAGAAAGGAGAATGGCCCATGGATTTGAGACAAATTGAAGCACCACTGCCTGGAACCATCTGGAAAGTGGAAGTGGAAGTGGGAGCACAGGTGAAGGAAGGTGACACGGTATTGATTTTGGAAGCCATGAAAATGGAGAATGAAATCATGGCTGAAGTGGATGGAACGGTGAAAGAGATTCGGGTGAAAAAGGGAGACGCTGTTCAGGCCGGCGATGTGTTGGTTGTGCTGGAATAGTGGCGAATGGATGGACAGAACAGGAGGTTGTTCATGAAACCCCAAGGCTATGAAACGATGATAGATACCCTGCCCCAGGACAATGACAGGAAAGAAGTTTTGTTCCGTCAGGCGGGAGATGGTTTTTTGCAGGTGGAATACGGCCATGAGCAAGTATTGTATGTACCTGACTCCTTCCGCATGCTGGCGGTTGACAGCGCCATTAAAGAAAAACATGTCAAAGGTCTCATTGAGACGGTACCGGGCCTGCGCACCAATATGTTTCATTTTGACCCTTTAGAAATCACCGCACAGGAACTGATTGAAGTGATCAAAGAAACGGAAGAATCCTTTAAAGGCATTGACGATGTGGTGGTTGAATCCCGGTTGATCAACCTGCCCATCGCCTTTGAAGACAGCGAGACGAAAAAAGCCGTGGAAAAGTATGCCCAGAGCATTCGACCTGACGCCCCCAACATCATTGACGGGTATAACCTGGAATACATTGCTCTGTGCAATGGGGTGACCAAAGAAGAAGTGAAGAAGATGCTGTTGGGAACAGAATGGTTTAACAGCGGCTGTGGCTTTTGGCCGGGAGGCGGTTTTTTCTGGCCCCTGGACCCCCGGTGCGCCCTGGTGGTTCCCAAATACAACCCGCCCCGTACATGGACACCGGAAGGTTCTGTGGGCATCGGCGGCCCCTGTGTTTTCACATACACCACGGCCACCGGCGGCGGGTACCAGCTGTTTGGACGCACCATTCCCACCTTCCAGTTTGCCATGAAGCACCCCCAGTTTAAGGAGGGGCCATTCCTCTATCGAAACGCTGACCGCATTCGGTTTTACGAAGCCACAGAGCAGGAAGTTCTGGGCATTTTCGAACATGTTCACGATAAAACCGATTACCGGTACGACATTGAAGAAGGCAGTATTGTGGTGAAAGACTATATTGAATGGCTGAACCGGGAGGACATCAAGAGTGAAACAGAAGCTTACCTGAAAAAACAGGCAGAAGGTGCTGCCACAGCTCCCAAACTGTAGAGGGGCTGCGATACCCAGAGACGAAAAGCAGGGAGGTTATCAAATGCTTAAAGTAATCAAGGGAGGATTCCAAACACTTGTGGAAGACTGGCCCGGTCGGCTGGGGTACCTGGGGAAGGGCATGGCCCCGTCAGGCGCCATGGACAATGTGGCTTTGGAATATGCCAATTTGCTGGTAGGCAATGATGTGGGAGAAGCTGGCCTGGAAATTGCTGTGGGACAGTTCAGGGTAAGCTTTGAAAAGGATGTGGTGATAGCCATCACCGGTACCGACATGAAACCCAGGTTGAACAACCAGCCAATGCCCCTGTGGGAATCCGTTAGAGTAAACAAAGGCGATGTGCTTAAGTGCGGTATTTATGGGAAAACCGGATTCAGATCATACCTGGCCGTTGCAGGGGGAATCGACGTGCCCGTGTATTTGGGCAGTAAATCCACCTGTATTTTTGGCAGCTATGGAGGTTATGAAGGACGGCAGCTGAAAGAAGGAGATGAACTGAAGATCGGAACATCCCAAAAAGATCTGGATCAACTGGCGGGGCGAAAACTCAAGAAAAGTGTGATTCCGGAATACACCAATGAGTTTGAAGTGCGCTCTGTGGTGGGCATGAACGCATACCCTGACTTTGCCACTCTGGAAGGCATGGAATACTTGTTCAGCACCCCCTTCCAGGTGTCTGAAAAATCCAACCGGTCTGCCTGCCGGCTGGATCCCCTGCCGGATTATTTCTTTGCCAGAGACAGCGGCGGCGTGGGGGGAAGCCACCCTTCCAACATCGTAGACCACGCTTACAACATGCGGGGGGCCCTTAACATCACAGGCAACACCCCGGTGATTCTAATTGCAGACGGCCCCACCCTCGGTGGGTATATGTGCGCTCTGAACATCATCAACGCCGACTTGTGGAAAGTTGGCCAATGCGCTCCAGGCAGAGACTATGTCAAGTTTAAACAGGTGACCATGGAAGAAGCCGTTGAAGCCAGAAAAGCCCAGCGAGAACTGTTCACAGAAGATGTGGTGGAACGGTAACTTCGGAAGGGAGAATCTAGGATGAAGATTGATATCAACGTGGATATGGGAGAAAGCTTCGGCAGGTACACCCTTGGCAATGACGAAGCAGTCATGCAGTACATATCGTCTGCAAACATTGCCTGCGGCTTTCATGCCGGAGACCCCCTCGTGTTGGAAAAAACCATTAAATGGGCCAAACAATACAACGTGGCCGTGGGAGCCCACCTGGGGCTGCCTGACCGGCAAGGCTTCGGCAGACGAGAAATGAAAATCACCCCGGATGAACTGCGCACAGATACCCTATACCAAATAGGCGCCATGGAAGCCTTCTTGAAAATCCACAATATGGAAATGCAGCATGTTAAAGCTCATGGTATCCTGTACCGCATGGTGACCGAGTATGAGGAGTACATCGATCCCTTTTATCAGGCGATTCGTGAATACAACCCAGATCTCTGGATCATGCTGCCTCCCAGTGCCCCCGCTTTCGAAAGGGGTAAAGAACTGGGAATGAAGCTGGCACCGGAAATCCTCATTGACCTGAGCTATGACGATGAAGGTAACTGGGTCATTGAACGGACAAAAAAAGCAAGAACACCGGAAGAAGTGGCTGAACGGGCCTTGATGGTGGCCAAAGAGAAAAAAATCAACACCATCAGCGGAAAAGTGATTGAGGCCAACGGCGTCACCGTCTGTTTACACGGCGATGCACCCAACGCCGTGGAAGTGGCCAAAAAAGTGAATGAAGTGCTAAGGGAAAACAACGTGATAATCGCCAATCTAAACGAATGATTGAAGAATAACCGCCCAAAGCTTCCATCCATTGATGAGGAGTTTGGGCGGTTTCTTTCGACAGCAAAAAATACTCCGAAGTGAAAAGAATGTTAGAATATAGAAGTAACGACCTGGACTCTTTGTATACCATACGAGAAAAGGAATGGTGACATTGAGGTGGAATTCAGGGAAACACTATAGTGGTGATGATCAGAAAGGCGGTTGATCCATGGCAAAGATACTGAAGGTGGCGGACATTGACAGGTGCATCGGTTGTTATTCCTGCATGCTGGCCTGTGCCCGCACCATCCGAAAAAGCTTTTCCCCCAGTCGTGCTTCTCTGCAGATTCGAACAGCTGGCGGATTCCAGTCCCGGTTTGTGGCGGAAATCTGCCGGGGGTGCGACAATGCTCCCTGTGCACTGGCGTGTAAATATGGGGCGCTGTTGGTTCGGGAAGGCGGCGGCGTTAAGTTCAAGGAAGATAAATGTGTAGGCTGCGGTGAATGTGTGGAGGCCTGTATCATTGATGTGCTGCACCTTGACGAGGATAAGAAAAAATCCATGCCCTGTATCCAGTGCGGTACCTGTGTCAGGTTCTGCCCCCATGAGGTTTTGGCGATGGAGGTGAGCACCAATGAATAAGCGGCGTATTTGCGTTATGGAGATTAACATGACCACACAGAAGGTGGAAGTGAGCCACCGTGAAGACTTGGCCCGGTACCTGGGAGGCACCGGCCTGGCAGCAAAACTGTTCTCTGAAAACATGGACCCCGAGCTGGATGCCCTTCATCCCGACCAGCCGGTGATCCTGGCCAACGGACCATTAAACACTATTTTTCCCGTGGTGACCAAAGTGGTGGCAGTGTTCCGTTCTCCCCTTACCGGAGAGTACGGCGAAAGTCATGCGGGCATGCGCCTGGGACTCGCCATGCGGGGCGCCGGCGTGGACGCCCTGATCTTGCGGGGGAAAGCGCATCAACCAACCTACCTGGTAATTGGACCCCAGGGGGTTCAGTTTAAAAATGCTTCGGCCATGTGGGGCCTGGGCTGTGGAGAGACCGGTACGATTCTACGGCGAATCGCTCCTGGAAGAGGATACCGTAGCTGTATTCGCATTGGTCCTGCCGGAGAAAAAGGGGTGGCTTTTGCCGGTGTCAACGTGGACACCTACCGACACTTTGGCCGGCTGGGTATGGGAGCAGTATTGGGAGCCAAAAACCTGAAAGCAGCAGTGATTTACGGAGACCGGGAGGAAGAAATCCAGGACCTGAAAGCCTACCGCGCTGCCTACGAAAAAGTGTACCAAAAAGTGGTGAAAACTGACCTGATGGAAAAATACCATGACCTGGGAACCTCCATCAACGTGATTCCCCTGAATGAGCTAAATGCCCTTCCCACACGGAATATGCAGCAGTCCAGCTTTGAAGCTGCAGAGGCCATCAGCGGAGAAACCTTCGCGAAAAAGACCTTGCTGCGGCAAGTGGCCTGTTCCGGATGCCCCATTGGGTGCATTCACCTGGGTCTTTTCAGGGAAGAATTTGGCCACAGCCATGAATATAAGTTCCAGAGCATTTCTTATGATCACGAACTCATCTTTGCCCTGGGGTCTTACCTGGGAATGAGCAATACGCAAAAAGTGTATCAACTCATAGATGCTGTGGAACAACTGGGGTTGGACGCCATCACTGCCGGTGTGGCACTGGGCTGGGTGATCGAAGCGCTGGAGAAGGGCCTGATTACGAAAGATGATGTTTTGACATCGGTGGCTTTTGACGATCCTGAAAGCTGCAAGAAAGCGCTGGGCTACATGGTGAGCCAGCCCAACGAGTTCTACCGCACGCTGGCCAAGGGTGTGGAAGCAGCGGCAGAAGCCTATGGCGGCCTTGAATTTGCCATGACCATGGGGAAACATGAAATGGCAGGGTATCATACCGGCCACGCCAATCTGGTGGGCATGGCTGTGGGATCGCGCCATTCACATCTTGATAACGCCGGGTACTCGGTGGATCAGAAGCATCGGGAGCAGGACCCTAAAACCATGGTGGAAGCCCTTGTAAAAGAAGAACAGCAGCGAAATGTCCTCACATCACTTTGCATCTGCCTGTTTGCCCGCAGTATTTATGATACGGAGACAGTCCTGGAAGCCCTGGCGTCCATAGGGATTCAGACCACAGAGGAAGCGTTGGAGGCACTGGGTGAGGAGATTTATGCACTGAAAAACAACGTTCGTCATCAGTTGGGATTTTCTGTGGACAACCTGCGTTTTGCTGACCGTTTTTTCGAAACAGTCTCACTGTCGGGCCAGTTGAGCCGGGAGACTCTCGCAGAGATGATTGACCATTACAAGCAGCTGACAAAATAAGGAAAGTGGTAGTGACAACGGTAGGGACAGCGGAACGTTTTTACTGTCCCAATCAATCTGTCGATTCATAGCACAACACAGCAATGAGAAGTGATAAGGAGGCGGGAACGCTTTTCCTGTTACTGTTCCCGCCGGTTTTGTTGTGGGTAATTGCGTTAGATACATTTGAAGTTCAAAAGACATTGCAATATAGCTGTATAATGTTCAATACAATTGGATGAAAGATATTTAGATGGTGGCATGCCTCATTCTGCGTTAAAACACACAAAATTCATCGGCGATATGGGTGTACACTTCCACGCTTTTCACCAGGTCGTCGATATCAATTTTTTCCTCTGATGTATGGGCCAGGGCAATGTCGCCAGGGCCAAAGACCACGGTGGGTATTTTCATGTATTTGGAGATCAGAGCACCGTCTGTCCAGCCATATTCTGTGTGTACTTCCGGATCGTGACCCAGTACCTGCTGGAGAGCCCTCTTAACGGCCAAAACAATGGATTCATCCATCTCTGTATGCAGGGGTGGATGGGGCAGTACTGAAACGCTTTCTGGTGTGCGGCTGATTTCAATGCTGAAACTGGGATCTTCTTTAGTCATTTTATTGGCAATGTCTTGGTATTCCTGAATGACAGACTCCAGGGTTTCACCTTCCACGTAGCGGCGATCCAGCCTCACCAGTGCTTCTTCTGCCACCGTTGACTGGCCGGTGCCTCCCTTGATGGTACCGATGTTCATCACAGAGGTGCCCATAAAATCATGCCTGCGCTCCCTCAACTTGGGATATAGTTCCTCTTTGACAATATTCAAAAACGCCACGGCTTTTTCGATGGCGTTGACGCCATGATGAGGCTTGCCGCTGTGGGCTCCCTTACCTATAAACTTGATATCCAGCCATACCAGGCCACGGTGACTGGCCACATATTGAAAGTCGGTGGGCTCACCCACCACGGCGCCATCCAGTGAAATATCATGTTGGCTCAGACATTTTTCACAGGCCACAAGGCTTTCCATACCTTTGCTGCGGGTTTCCTCACCCACCACTCCGGAAAAAACAATGTCGCCGTCCAGCTTCTGCGCTGCCCGCTTTAAGACAACCAGAGTCATCATCATGGCAGCTACGGGTCCCTTCATATCCACGGCACCCCTGCCCCAGATGTATCCTTGCCTGACTTCTCCTTCAAACATGTTCGAGGAACTCATTTCGGCACCAAACAGGTCTTCATTCATGTCATCCGGCTTTTCGGTGTCAATGTGCCCGTTGAGCATCAGGCTCTTTCCTTCCGGAGATTTTCTTCCCTTGATGAAGGCAATCACATTGCTCCGCTCTTTTTCCACATGTTGAAGATAAGCTTGTATGCCGTGTCTGTTGAAGAATTCCAGCATATACGCGGCTATTTCTTTTTCTTGGGTCGCCACCCCTGTATGGCTGGGAATGCGAAGCAGGTCTTTGGTGAGGTCGATTAATTCTTGGCGCTGAAAATAGTCCGTTGCTTTGATCATTTGACACACTCCTCGGTAAGTTTTATCTTATTAGTATGGTCATACCCCTTTTCACAAAGACTAATAAGTGAGACAAGGGGACGCTTATCACCCGTTCCATTATTTTCGCTGGAATACATGATAATGATTGAAAAAATGAGCAGAAAATGTTCTTGTGATGTTTCAAATGAGAGTTTTCAATAGATATTGTGTCGGATAAAAAAACCAGGAACCTGACATGCATGAAGGAGGTACCCATGAGAAATCAACTCATCATTAAAAATGCTAAGCTGCGAGACCGGGACCAGCTGGTTCATATTGCCGTTGACCAGGGATTGATATGTCAAATCAGTACCTATGATGAGACGGACGCCCATGAGCCCATTGAAGCCCATGAAATTGTCGATGCACGAGGGGCTTTGGTGGTGCCTGCCTTTGTGCAGCCGCATGTTCATCTGGACAGTGCCCTGACAGCAGGTGAGCCTCGGGAGAACGTCAGCGGCACTTTATACGAAGCCATTCACATTTGGAGCTGCCGGCAGCAACAGATTACCAGAGAAGATGTGGCGGCCCGTGCTTTAAAATCAATTCGGTGGCATGTTGGTCAGGGTGCTTTGTTCATTCGTTCTCATGTGGACATTTGCGATCAGGATCTGACAGCGGTGAAAGCCCTGCTGGAAGTGAAGGAACAGGTGGCCCCGCAGGTGCAGTTGCAGTTGGTGGCTTTTCCCCAGGAAGGCATCATGGATTATCCCCAGGCCTTGGAGCTGATGGAAGAGGCTTTGAAAATGGGTGTTGATGGGGTTGGTGGCACGCCTCACCTGGAGTTCACCAGAGAGGAAGGGATCGAATCGATTAATCGAGTCTTTGACCTGGCAGAGAAGTATGACTGTTTTGTGGACATTCACTGCGATGAGACGGACGACGACCAATCCCGCTTCTTGGAGCATGTGGCCTTGCAGGCCTATCGACGTGGCTACGGTCCCCGAACCACGGCAGGTCACACCACTGCCATGCATTCTTACAACCATGCTTATGCCGACAAAGTACTGAACTTGGCCCAACGTGCCAACCTGAACTTTGTGGCTAATCCCTTGTCCAACACTTCCCTCATGGGTCGATTTGATAGTTATCCCAAGCGTCGGGGCATAACGCGGGTTAGGGAAATACTAGAAAAAGATCTGAACATCAGCCTGGGCCATGACAACATCATGGACCCTTTCTATGGATTGGGAATGGCCAGCATGCTTCAGGTAGCTAATATGTGCGCTCATGTGTGTCAGATGACGGGGAGTCTTGAGATGAAGCACGTTTTTGATATGATCACCTTAAACGGTGCAAAGACTTTGCAAATTGAAGATGTGTATGGCCTTGAAGTCGGGAAACCTGCAAATTTGGTGTTGCTGGATGCCCGTAACGAAATGGATGCAATTAGGCGAATGACCACTGCCACAAAAGTGATTAGTCTTGGACGGGTAGTGGCATCCACTGAGCCAGTGCGCACGCGAGTGATGGTGGGAAGTGACGAGGAGATCATTGATTATCAAAAGTAATATCTCTGTTTCGGTATGCTTTCGGGAACTCATTGATAAATCGTATCCGTTTACAGAATCCGATAGAAATATTCAATTGAAATCGGCTTTCATCGTATCTCTAATCGGAGTATAATGTGAGATGTCACAGTTTATAAGACGAAGCCCTGAAAAAACGAAACGTTTTTGTGACGGGCATGGCACGATAAAGGAGATGTCTGAGAAATGCTGATTGACATGCATATTCATGAAAAAACCTACTCAGATGACAGTTTTATAGAGTTGCAGGAGATTATTCGTCAAGCACGATCCATGGGATTGGATGGGATCTGCATCACAGACCATGACAGCATGGGTCTGGTGGATAAAGCGGCCCATGTTAGCCGTGAGATGAACTTTCCTATATTTGTTGGGGCAGAAGTGTTAACTTATCAGGGCGATATACTGGTCTTTGGTGTGGATCACATACCGGGTGAGATGATGCAGGCCCAGCAGCTCATCGACTGGACCAACCAGCGCGGAGGTGTGGCCATCAGCGCCCACCCTTATCGAAAAAACGGGCGGGGCATTGGAGACGGTCTGTTTTCTCTAAAAGGCTTGGCAGGGATAGAAGGACTTAATGGCAGCACTCCCTTTCACTTGAACGCTCAGGCCCGGGAAACGGCCCTTGCCATGGATATACCACTTTTGGGCAGCAGTGATGCCCATCACCTGGAAAGAGTGGGCATGTACGCCACCCGGTTTGAAGGAAGGGTGCGGGACATGAAAGACTTAACAGAAGGCATTAAAGCAGGCAGGGTTTCCCCAGTGCATTACACCGGTGGTACTTACCGATCATATGATGATTATTTTCATCGGGAAATGGCTGTGTAGGCTATATTAACACTAAAAGGAGAGATAATGTGATTAGAAAGCAACAGTGGTTATTTTATGTATTGGTCCTGTTTTTGACAGTAACAGTTTTGACGGGGTGTGGTGGCGCTTCTGAAGCACCGGAAGAACAGCAGCCCGCAGAGATTCAGGAGGGGCCTGCTGAAGAGGCTGCTGAACAGGAATCAGCAGTGACGCTGGAGGACAGTCTGGTCATTTATTCCACCCACGGGGAAGAAATGCTGGCATTGATTGCCGATGGGTTCACAGAAAAAACCGGCGTGGCAGTGGACTTTATCAACCTGAAAGGTGAACTGGCAGACCGGGTGCGGGCAGAAAAAGAAAATCCCCAGGCAGATATCATGTTTGGAGGTCCTTCATCCCTCTACATAACCATGGCGGAGGAAGGTATTTTTGAGAGTCTTGAACCAACCTGGGCATCTTCCATTGATCCCATTTTCAGAGACGCTGATGGCCGATGGTTTGGCACCATGCAGACACCTGTGCTTCTTTTTTACAACGAAGAAGCCCTGGAGGCTGATCAGGTGCCGCAGAGCTGGGCGGCCCTGACAGACCCTCAATATGAAGGCATGATTGTATCCCGTGATAATGTGTCATCTTCACAACGGGCTGTCATTGTGGCGTTGCTGGACTACTATCAGCGCACAGCCACCCTGGAAGAGGGCGTTGATTATTTAAAAGCCCTGGATCGTAACACGAAAAATTACTATGGCAGCGGCAGCCTTCATTTTCAGTCTGTGGGAAGAAACGAATCGCCCATCAGCTATGGAGTGCTGAGTGCAGTGATGGACAACCGGAACAACAATGACATGCCTTTGGCCATTGTGGACGCTGAAGAAGGGGCTATCGTCATCACCGACGCCATAGCAGCCATCAACAATGCCCCCCATCCCCATGCGGCTGCTGCTTTTGTTGAGTATGCAGGCAGTCTGGAAGTGCAGGTGTTGCTCGCCAATGAATATGACAGAATGCCCACCCTGACAGAGGCCATCGAAGCCGGTCCGGATTGGATGAAGGAGCCCTTTAAGGCCATGGATGTGGATTGGGGCAATGTGGCTCAGCATGAACTGGAATGGCTGAACTTGTGGGACACAGAAATTCGTGACGCTGGAAAAGACTTATAAAACATAACTCTCTTACGCCCTGCCGGTACCAGTGCTTCGTGTCCCCGGTAGGGCGTTTAGTATGGAAGATTAGTATGGAAGAAAGGAAGCAACACTCCATGATTAGATTTGACCACATTGCAAAATCCTTTGAGAACAAACCGGTGTTGAAAGACATTGACCTGACCATTGATCAGGGAGAGCTTTTTACGTTTCTGGGTCCCTCGGGGTGTGGCAAAACGACATTGCTGCGCATTTTAGCCGGTCTTGAATCACCAGACAAGGGTCGGGTGTGGGTGGATGAACAGGACATCACCTGGCTTCCTCCGGAAAAAAGAGGGATTTCCATGGTGTTTCAGCACTATGCCCTGTTTCCCAACATGAATGTGGAAAAAAATGTGGCTTATGGATTGAAGGTGCGCCGTACTTCCAGGGATGTGATCGTGGAAAGAACCAAGACGTTACTCAGCTTGGTGGGCATGACAGGGTTTGAAAAAAGAGACATCAGTCAACTCTCAGGTGGAGAGCAGCAGCGCATAGCCCTGGTGCGGGCCCTGGCTGTGAGTCCCAAAGTGCTGCTATTGGATGAACCTCTCTCGAATCTGGATGCGAACATGCGAGACCGTATGCGGCGGGAGATAAGGGATTTGCAAAAAGAAGTGGGCATCACCACTATTTTTGTGACGCATGATCAGCAAGAGGCCATGACCATGTCTGACCGCATCGCTGTTTTTCATCAGGGCCACCTGGTGCAGGTAGGCCACCCTATGACCATTTACAATGAACCCATCAATGAGTTTGTGGCACGCTTTATTGGAGAGTCGAACCTGGTAAGCCGCCAAGTGTTTCCTGAATGGTTTTCAGGGCTGGAAGAAGAGAAGGCCTGTATACGTCCCAATGCCCTTCGCATGGGGGAACGTGGTCAGGTGCAAGCATGGGTGAAGACTGTGGAATTCACTGGCAGTACGGTGATGTATGACTGTGTGAGCAGGGAAGAAACACTTAAAGTATCTGTTGAACATATTCAGGGAATGCAGCCCAGAGAAACCGGCGAAGAGGTCTGGCTTTCAGTGAAGGACGGTGCTGTGCACGGGCTGAAGGTGAACACATGAACAGGGATAAAGTGATAAAAAGCCTGGTCTATGGACTGCTATTTTACCTGGCTGCTGTTTTCGTGGTATTTCCCATTGGTAATACTATTTGGCGTTCGCTGCAATATGAAGGTGGGGGGGGTTCTCTCCACTGGTATGCCCACTTTTTTTCAACCCCTACCAATCAGATGGCCCTGCGCAACACGATTACAGTGGGTGTTTCCACGGTGGCAGCTTGCCTGGTGGTGGGTGTGTTTATGGCATTCTATACCGGTTATTTTAAAACGCCTTTTCAGCGTCTGATGCACATGGTGATGCTCAGTGCAGTGATGTTGCCCGGTGTGATGATTGTCATTGCCTTTATACAGCTATATGCTGAAATAGGGATCATCAACCACCTGTTGCAGACCGCTTTTCATCTTGCAAACCCACCCCTGCGGTTTTCTGGGTTTTGGGGCATTTTATTTGTTCACAGCTTCACCCAGTACATTTATTTTTATATCAACACCAAGATTGCCATTGCCTTTCTCGATTACTCTCTGGTGGAGTCGGCCCGAAACCTGGGGGCCTCCCGTTGGCAGGTTTTGAAGGATGTGCTCTTGCCCCACCTGGCCCCAGCCCTGGTGACATCAGCTCTCATGACCTTTGCCACTGGGGTCAGTTCATTTTCTGCTCCTTACCTGATTGGTCGTGGTTACCGGATGATGAGCACCCAGATTCTTCATTCAAAAATGAATAATCAGATGAGCATGGCAGCGGCTCAGGTGACCCTGCTCATGGTGTTAGTGTTTATGACCATGGGCTTATACAGTTACTACAATCGCCAAAGCTTTCAGTCCCGCACAACAAAAACAAAAACATTCCGTCGGGTGTGGGTTCAGCATCCTCTGACAAGAGGATTCATGCACTTGGCGGCGGGGATCATCCTGGTGTTGATCCTGTTACCCATTGTGGGTGTGTTGATACTCTCTTTTGCAGACTCCAGCCGTTGGATGACTGAGATCATTCCTTCTGAGTTTGGTTTGCAAAACTATCGGCGAATTTTTGCCCAGCCGCGGGTCCTTGATCCCATTCTTAATTCGCTGAAAATGTCTTTGCAGGCCGGTTTCATGGCTACTGCCATTGGCGCTGTCAGCGCGTTCCTTATTCTTAGAAGCAAGGGGATTGTTTCACGGTGGCTGCATTTTTTTGTGCTGTTGCCCATGGCCATTCCTGCCAGTACCTTAGGCGTTAACATGATCCTGGCTTTCAACAGACGTCAGTGGTTTTTGTTCAATCAGTCACTGATTGGCACTTACTGGATTCTTCCCATTGCTTATGTGTTGGCGGGGATCACCATTGCTTCGAAAAGCATTTATTCCGCCTTCGAAAACTTTAACCGGGAATACGAGCAGGCTTCTCGCAATTTAGGTGCCACCAGGGCACAGACATTTCTCCATGTCTTCATGCCCATGGTATCAGCCGGCATCATCAGCGCTTTTTCCCTGGTGTTGATGCGCTCACTGGGTGAATATACCATTTCAGCCCTGTTATACGGAGTGCACAATCGACCGGTGTCCATTGCCATGGTCAATGCCTTGCATGATTTTGATATGGGTATTTCCATGGCGTATGGGGGGATTGTCATTCTCATTGGTATGGTGATTTTGGGGGTTATTGCATTACTGGATCCCAACTATAAATAGTGTCGACCTGATGGTGTAGCGCTTCATCGAATGCCGGTTTCTCAATCAGAGGCGGCAGTCCTTCTGAACTTATCTGGGAAGGTTAAGTGTACAGGGTGTCGTTTGATCCGCATGCTTTAAGGGTATACTCTCAATGAAAGGTCGTTGGGACACTTTGTTGAATGGGCTTACGGCCATTGAGATTGCAAGTGGAGGGATCATTATGTTTCGTGCGATTGGAATTATCGTTGTCGTCATTATTCTTGTAATGCTTATTACGAGAATATTATAGAAGAGAAGCATTGATAGATTGAACAAAGCTTTCGGTGTCGCGGCTGATTTGCGGCAACCGGAAGCTTTTTTATTATCATAAAACTGATCAAACACCTCTTGACGTTACAACAGCATTTAGTTATAGGTCAGATGCCTCATACATAGTTGAGAAGGTGGGGCGGTGGAGTGAATCAAGACAATTGAAAACACAATGATTTTTAATAAACGGATAGGTACTCCTATCGAAGCTAATCGAAATTGTTTAGCAATCGGGATTACGGGCATGAATAGGAACAGACCAAACAGTTTAAAAATCAGCATAATGGGCGCTTGCTTTTAAGAGAATGAAAGGAGGTGCTGTGTGCTGAAGTGGTAGACGTGTGTTGATTATAGTGCACATTACCGCGATTATTGGGCTTATTGGAATCAAAAGTGCGGTTATTGAAACAGCAAAAGTTCTGTTTGTATTTCCTTGAATCTCTTGATGATTACATTAAAAGCAGGACTCGTAGCCGGACGGCATGTGAGTCATTAACTTATGATATAACTGGTAGTTGAACAAGAGGAGGATTAAAATGAATGAATCAATCTTAAAAGGAAAGTGGAATCAAATGATGGGAAGCATTAAAAAACGCTGGGGTGAGATTACTGACGATGATCTTGATATGATCGAAGGAGATGCTCAAAAGCTTGCAGGTATCATTCAGGAAAAATACGGTAAAAGCAAGGAAGAAGCAGAAGAGGAAGTTAGAGAATTTGAGAGAGAGCAACAGTAGCCTGCTGAAACCGGCAGTTGCAGCACTGCAGAAGTATCGATGTCTGCATGTGAGTTTTTTATGATTGACCAGGGAGGATTATAAATGAAAGATCAGTATGGAAAAGATATGAACATAAACCGCGATAAAAGTGATAACGATAAAGTGATGGTCGGCATATTCGAAACAGAAAATGAAGTCATTAACGTTGTCAAGCAGTTGACGGAGATGGGATACAAGGAAAATGAAATTACGGTAATAGCGAAAGACAAGGAACAGATGGAGCACCTTGACAATACAACTGATACGAAGACAAAAACGCAGGGCGGTGCTGAAAAAGCAGGCACAGGTGCTGTCGTAGGAGGAACAGTGGGTGGCATAGCTGCAGCTTTGCCGGCACTGGGTCTGTTGGCAATACCAGGAATCGGTCCCTTTCTGGCTATGGGTCCGATTGCGGGCATACTGGGAGGTGTCGTTGCAGGCGGTGTGGCCGGTGGACTGGTAGGCGGATTGGTTCAACTGGGAGTCAGGGAAGAAGACGCCAAGGAGTATGAACATCAGATTGAACAGGGAAAAGTACTCGTACTTGTTGAAAACAGGGAAAACTGGCGTGATGATGTGAACACAAGCTTCAGCCAGAACAATAATCTCGTTGCCGATCGAAGCTGGTTACGTTAAGTGGTTGCTGGGTTCGAAAAAGAAATGGAATAGAGAAAAGAACAAATGATGGCAAAGGCTTAACATATTGCTGATACTGTTGCAAAAATGATAACGGGTAAAATGCCTGATTGGGCATGATACCCGTTATTATTATTGCTATAATACCATTTACACCTGATGGTCCTTGTCCGGTAAAGCGCTAAAGAGGGTATAATTGAACTATGCTGCTTGAAAACTGGTATTATCTTAGAAATGAGGAATAACATGGAAAACTATATCTCGGCCAATGGAAAGCCTCGGGTGATTCCCAAAGGGCTGTTGGTGGCCATCGGCGGAAATGAAGACAAAATAAACGATCAGCAGATTCTTTCTACGATCCTGTCGCTGGTCAAAAAACAAAAGAAACACATTGAAATCATTACCACGGCCAGCCGTTATTCAGAAGAAGCCGGTGAGGCCTACTTCAAGGCTTTTGCCAGAGACAGCGATCACATCGTCGGGTCAATGCATATAACCTCACGTGAACAGGCTGCTGACATTAGTTTAGTGAAACGCATCACCGCTGCTGATATTATTTTTTTCACCGGAGGGTATCAGTTGCGCATCACCAGTGTTCTGGGTGGGTCACCCATTGAAAAAGAGTTGCTTCGCAGGTATGAACAGGAATGTTGCATCATTGCCGGAACCAGTGCAGGAGCCAGTGCCATGTCAAAAACCATGATTTACGGCGGCGAGGAGCGGGTGGCACTGCGCAAAGGCACCATCAATGTGACCACTGGGCTGGGACTCATCGACAACGCCATCATTGACACTCATTTTGTGGAGCGCGGTCGGTTCAGCCGCTTAATGCAGGTTGTCAGTACGAACTCGGGCAACACGGGGATTGGTCTCGGAGAAGATGCGGCTATTATCATAGAAAGCGGCTGTATTCTTAGAGCCATTGGAAGCGGCGTCACGGTGATTCTGGATGGCCAATATCGAAAACATACAAATATTGCTGAAATAATCGCTGACGAAGCCATCGCCATTGAAAACTTAGTCATACACACCATTGTGAATGGCTACGGGTATGACTTGTGTGAGAAAAAGTATTTAAAACCTGAGGATCTTAAATGGTTGAATCCGGTGGAGAGTGAGGAAAACACCCATGAAAATACTGGAAATGAGAGCGATACGAGGCCCCAATTATTATAGCAGGCATCCTGTTATTTTGATGCAACTGGACATTGAGGGGCTTGAAACAAAACCAACAGACATGATTCCTGGGTTCAAGGATAATATAGCCCGGATGATGCCCAGTCTTCAGGAGCATAAATGCTCTCCCGGAAAGGTCGGGGGGTTTTATGAGCGACTGGTGAGGGGCACCTGGGCCGGTCATGTTGTGGAGCATGTGGCCTTGGAACTGCAATGCCTTGCCGGGCATGAAGTGGCGTTTGGAAAAACCTTTGACACGAATGAAACCGGCATTTACAACCTGGTTTATCGATATCTGGATTACAAGACCGGCCTCAGGGCAGGCGAAATGGCCGTTGAACTGGTGGAAAAACTCTTTCGGGGAGTCACCACAGATGTACAACCCCTGATCATTGAGTTAAAGCAAATCGCAGCTTCCAGTCTTTTGGGGCCTTCAACACAGTCAATTGTCAACGAAGCCACCAGACGAGGCATATCTCATTTCCGCCTCAATGAAGATAACTATGTGCAGTTAGGCCAGGGTGTGTATCAAAGAAGAATTCAGGCTACCATGATGGATAACACCTCCGCTTTGGGAGTTGAAATTGCTGATGATAAAGAGAGCACGAAGCAACTTTTGTCATCCATGGGTATTCCTGTACCCAAAGGGCGCTCTGTTCAGACGGCCGATGAAGCAATGAAGGCAGTAGAAGACATAGGGTTCCCGGTGGTGGTCAAACCATTAATCGGAAATCACGGGCGGGGCATTACCGTGAATGTGACCAATGCAGCAGAATTGTTGGTTGCTTATGGCATCGCAGGCGAAGTCTGTGAAACGGTTCTGGTGGAAAAATACCTGGAGGGGTTTGATTTTCGGATTCTTGTCATTGATGGAAAATTTGTGGCAGCAGCCCTTCGGGAGCCGGCCTATGTGATCGGAAACGGAAAAAACACCATTCGGCAGCTGATTGATGAAGTGAATAAAGATCCTAATCGGGGGATTGGTCACGAAAGAAACCTGACCCGCATTACGGCCGATTCCATGACGGAGCGATTACTGGCTGTTAAGCAGCTTACCCTGGAGAGCATTCTGGCAGAGGGTGAAAAAAGATATGTGAAGTCAACGGCAAATCTCAGCGCCGGCGGTACGGCCCTTGATGTCACGGATCATGTGCATCCCCTGAATCAGTTGATGGCCCAGCGGATCTCACAGATCATCGGATTGAATGTCATTGGCATAGACATCATTGCCGATTCACTGGAAAAACCCCTTCACAACGATTCCTCCGGTGTTGTTGAAGTCAATGCGGCACCCGGGTTCAGAATGCACTTGAACCCCACCAGAGGAACACCGCGAGATATTTCCGCCCACATTGTGGACATGCTGTTTCCTCCGGGAACACCCCATGCAGTTCCCATTGTTGCCGTTACAGGAACAAACGGTAAAACTACCACTACCCGGCTGATTTCCCACATTTTGGGCCTCAACGGCAGTACCGTGGGCATGACCTCCACAGATGCGGTGATCATTGATAACATTCCCATTTTGACAGGCGATTACAGTGGTCCGGAGGGTGCCCGAAAAGTGATGATGGACGCCACCATTGATCTTGCCGTGCTTGAAGTGGCCAGAGGCGGCATTCTTCGCCGTGGGCTTGGTTATACTGAAAGTGACGTGGGCGTTCTGCTCAACATTTCTTCCGACCATTTGGGTGAAGGCGGCATTGACACCCTGGAAGATCTGACCAGGTTAAAATCAACAGTGACAGAAGCCGTGAAACCAACGGGCCATGCAGTTTTCAATGCCGATGATCCGCGGGTGCTTTCCTGTCTGGAGAAAACAAAAGGACATCCCATTTTGTTTTCAAGAGATCCGGAACATCCGGCTCTTAAGACGAACTATGATGGAGGAAACCTGAATGTGACTGTTAAAGAAGGAAACTTTATCATCCAGAAAAAAGGATGGATGTCAACCGTGGCCAGTGTCGTTGAAATTCCCATCACCTTTGACGGAAACGCCGGGTTTAACATTGAGAATGTGATGGCAGCCATAGCCGCCACAGCAGCCTTGGGGTTGAATGAAGTTCAGATCAGGGCAGGATTGGTGAGTTTCAGCCCTTCCATTGGCCAGTCACCTGGAAGAATGAATGTCATTGATATGGGTGAGTTCAAAGTGGTGGTGGATTATGGTCATAATATTGGAGCCATTAACGCCACCGGTGACTTTATCAAAGGCTTGATGCCGGGTAGAAAAATTCGCATGGCTTCTGGCGTTGGAAACCGAAGACAGGAAGACATTCTGGCATTTGGGCGTGCCCTTGCAATGTACTACGATCATATTGTGCTTTGCGATTCAGACCCAAGGGGAAGAACCGTCGGCGAAACGGCCCAAATTGTGAATGAGGGGCTATTAGAAGGCGGCTTCACACCGGAGATGGTCACCCTGGTCACTGATGAAAAGGAGGCCACCAAAGTATCATTGGAGATGGCAAAGCCAGGAGACCTGGTGGTACTGCAGGCAGATAACATTGCCCAGGTGATTAAAGACGTACTGGCGCATAAGGCAAAGCTGTAAAGACGCGGGGACGTTGACAACATGCTGGACCAGCGGACCAACACCTCATTGCTCAACAGAGAAGACTGCTGCGTGGAAGGAGAACAGCTATGAACTTTGATAAACACCACCGCAAGCCTTTTTTATACTACTATATGATCGTCATGGTGTTATTGCTGCTATTTAACATGTTTATCTACCCGAATCTCTCGAAGGAAGAAATCACTGAGGTGGACTACGGCACCTTCCTGAGGGAGGTGGACAGCGGCGCAGTGATTAGCGTTGAAGTGAAGGAGAAGGAGATCGGATTCGTTACCGTGGATACTGAGGGGAATGAAACCCTCTTTATCACCGGCCGCATGGAAGATCCCCAGCTGGCGGAACGTTTGTACCAGGCTGATATTAAACGGTTTGAGGAAGTGATTCCCAAAGAAACGTCCCCTTTGATGACGATGCTGTTTTCCTGGGTGATCCCCCTGGTGATTTTCATCGCTCTGGGGCAGTTTCTCATCAGGCGGATGCAATCCAAAACCGGGATTGGAAATGCCATGAGTTTCGGAAAAAGCAACGCGAAAGTGTATGTGGAGGCCCAGACGGGGAAGTCTTTTGAAGATGTGGCAGGGCAGGATGAAGCCAAGGAAGCTCTTCAGGAAATCGTTGATTACCTTCATAACACTCAAAAGTACACAGAGGTGGGGGCTGTGGTGCCCAAGGGTGCCCTGCTGGTAGGCCCTCCGGGAACGGGAAAAACCCTGCTGGCAAAAGCCGTTGCCGGGGAAGCCAAAGTGCCCTTTTTTTCCATTTCTGGGTCGGAATTTGTGGAAATGTTTGTGGGTATGGGCGCCGCCCGTGTCAGAGATTTATTCAAGCAAGCCCAGGAAAAGGCCCCCTGCATTGTGTTTATTGATGAAATTGACACTATTGGCAAGAGTCGTTCAGTTGGAGGACCCGGTGGAAATGATGAACGGGAACAGACATTGAACCAGCTCCTCAGTGAAATGGATGGTTTTGATGCAGATAAGGGAGTCATCATTCTGGCTGCCACCAACCGGCCGGAAACCCTGGATAAAGCCTTGCTGCGGCCAGGCCGCTTTGACCGGCGCATTCCTGTGGAGCTGCCGGATCTGGCTGGCCGGGAAGCGATTTTAGTCGTCCATGCTCAAAAGGTGAAACTGGGAACTGATGTGGACTTCAACACCATCGCCCGGGCCACCTCCGGTGCCTCTGGAGCAGATCTGGCCAATATGATTAACGAGGCTGCCCTGCGTGCTGTGAAAATGGGGCGCAAAACCATCCTCCAGAGCGACCTGGAAGAATCTGTGGAAGTGGTCATTGCTGGTTACCAGCGGAAAAATGCCGTCATCCAACCCAAAGACAAGTGTATCATCGCATACCATGAAATCGGTCATGCTTTGGTGACAGCCAAATTGGGCCATTCAGCCCCTGTTCACAAAATCACCATTGTGCCCCGCACCTCCGGCACTTTAGGATATACCATGCAGGTGGACGCTACAGAACAGCTGCTGCTGTCCAAAGACCAGGCACTGGATAAGATCACGACTTTCATGGGAGGCCGTGCAGCGGAAGAGCTGATTTTTAACTCCATCACCTCCGGTGCCTCCAACGATATTGCTCAGGCAACCAAAATTGCCCGGGCCATGGTGACCAAATATGGCATGAGCGACGTGTTTGACATGATGGGTCTTGAAACTACCACCAACGTGTATCTGGGGGGAGACAGCACGCTCACAGTGTCCGATGAAACGGCTGCAAAAATAGACGCAGAAGTGCTGCGGATCATCAAAACCTGTCACCAAAAAGCCAACCAGATTCTGGCAGACAACCGGGAGAAACTGGAAGCATTAACCAAGCACCTGCTGGAAAAAGAAACCATTACAGGGGAAGAGTTTATGGAGCTAATGGGACAGTAATTTTCATTATAAAGATTTCAAGAGCAATGTTAAAGGCAATGGTGATTGGAGAATGGAAGGAGAAAAGGCAATGCGTAAAATGTTCTTGTTTTTGGCGCTGTTGATTGGCATATTAATAGCGGTCATTGCGATCATCAATCAGGAAGTTGTTACGGTGAACTACCTTTTGGGGACTGTCAGTCTCACGCTGTTTATGCTGATCCTGGTTTCTGCCGCTGCAGGGGCAGTATTAATGGGCTTTCTGGGCATCTTTCGCAGCATCCATAACTATGTCAATTCGCAGGGAGATCGCGGGTACAAAAAAGAGCTGGAGCGACGCATCAAACTTCTGGAGAGTGAGAAGGAAAAGTTGGAGGCTGAGCTGAACAAGCAGCAGAAAGAACGCGAACATGCCGCTGCGAAAGCATATGGTGACTTGGAGAATGAGAAGAAAAAACTGGAAGATGAATTGGCCAATAACAGAAACAAGGTGTAGTGTGTACGGTGACTGTCAGCATATAAACAGTTGGGAAATACTGATGCTTCTACCATCGGCGTGGATAGGGGCTTGAAGGATGACCAAACGGGGTAAATGCTTTTGAATTGAAGAACGCTGGGAAGAAAACCCGAAGGAGGTAATCTGACAATGTCGCTATCGGTTCAGATACGTGATGCCACATCAGCAGATCAGGCGTTTTTAAGAATCATGTTTTATGTGGCTGTACATTCAATGGGTTTTGCCATTGTATCAGAAAACCGGGAAGATTATGTGATGGTGAAGAAGCTGTCCATGGTTGATGGGTGAGCTTGATCGAATGGGTGGTGCGGTACTGATGAACAGCAAAAGTGTATGCGGCACAGGGGATAATGGGAAAGGTCAGGGAGGCACCGAATGAGTCGATTCACTAAGCTTACAGCTGATGAAAGACTATTAGGGAATATTGTGCGGCACTACTGGTCGGTAACCACCAGCGTTGGTCATGGGGAAGGGATTCTCATGCCCATGGACCATGTGGACCTGATTGTGGCGCCACCCGGCACCTTTGAATATCACTTGGATAATCGGGTCATCGTGCCCGGGGATCCGCATGTTCATGGAATGCGTCTTCGCAGCGTGCAGGTCAAAGTTCTTAAGGAAGCTCAGGTGTGGGGCGTCAGCTTTCATCCCTGGGGATTTCATCTTCTTTTCAATGTGGAAATGAACAGGCTGTCTGATGGCATTCATTCACTCCAACAGTTCTCCCCTGATCTCAGCAGAGAGATTGCTGAAATTCATGGGGGCGGCAGCCAGCTGGATCAACAGGTGGCTAACAAGCTGGATTACCTGATACAATCATTTGCGTTAGGATCAGAAGCATCTATGCAATTCATTCCCATTCTCCGTTCTTTTGCTGAGAATAAACCAGATAATATCAGGTATTTTAGCAAAGATGCGGGAATATCCACGCGTCATTTGGAACGGTTATTTCTTCGCTGTGTCGGTGTCAGTCCAAAAGCTTTTTTGCAGATTCTGCGGTTTGAAGACTCGACAAGAGAAATGATCTATGGGAGCGGTCAAATGGATCTGACTGAAATTGGTTTTGCCAGTGGGTTCTATGACCAGTCTCACTTTATCAGGCAGTATAAAAAATACACTGACTACACACCAGGCATGCTGCGCACCAATGATCCAACGGTTAAGTTTAAGCTGTTAAAGTGAAGGAACCACATGGTGAAGATTAAGTGATGGTGGCGGAGTTTACAATGACCAGTTGGAGACTTGGTCTTGGATATTGGCGATACTGCCGTGTTGAATGTGGACAGTTACCACCGAAATGTGTTCCCCCATGATAAAGGGTTCCATGCCCGGGTGCCGTTGGAGATGGGCTTGTCGGTAAAAATTATCCTGAGTTGGATCCGCCACATGGGCTTTTCCGTATACGGTGCAACTGACCGGTGGACGGTTGGTATCCGATAAATGGGTAAAGAGCAATGCCACATGAGGGTTATGGTTCATGTATGACATTTTAGTGGTGTCGACACGGGTGGTGAGAATGATCACATTTTTTTCAGGCAGGTACGTGAAATTCATGAGGCTTACATGAGGGTGGTCCTGGTGGCTGGTGGATAGAAAACAGAGTTTTTCATTTTTTAGCAAGGTAAGTAGTTTTACAGGAATGGTCATGGGATCGTCTCCTCTGTGAAAGATTGTCGATGTCTATAATGATTGCACTCCAGAAGATGATGTTGCCGTTAATGGGCAGCATCATCTTCCATTCATTGTTGAAAACAGTATACCACTTTTCGGGATGATGGAATGGTTCTTTTCCAGGATCTCTCTGACCAGGTGTCTTTTACCGGCAAGTGTACTGGAACTGGAGACATTCTTTTCAGACAGGGATGATCCGCTGTCTTCTTTGTCAGAAGTCACCATGATCGGCACCATTTTACTCTATGACGGCACCAACGGGGCCCTTATCTGTGTCATGGATGGGAGCCTGATCACGGGCATTCGAACAGGTGCCATGCGTATGTGGATGATGATAAGATCATGGAGAGTGTTGGGAAAACGGCAACCATAGTGGCAACCTGCAGCAGTGTATTCATGTCTGTCGAATGACGCTCATGGAACCTGCATAGACAATCTGAAGTGCTCTATTATATCAGGCAGCTTAAAAAATACGCTGATTACATGCCAGGCATGCAGTGCTCCAATGATCCAACGGATATGCTTAATCTGTTATAAGTGAAAGAACCATATGATTAAAATGTGATGTGTGAAAGCCTGTCGCTTTTATACAATTTTCATCGTTCTGATTCCTTTATGCTTGAACTAAGAAAAGCCAAAGGAGGAAATGTGATGAAAGAAGGTTGCGTGGAAGTTGTCAGGTTTGATTTACTGCAGGGGACTGAAAAGAAGAAAGCACTGGAAGGGTTTCAAATACTGGATGTTTTCTACCGATCCCAGGAGGGATATGGAGGTATGAGCGCGGCTCAGGCAGATGAGAGCGCCTGGATCCTCATGCTGCATTGGCGATCAAAGGAAGATGAAAAACTGGCCAGCGGGCGCATGATGGCAAGTCAAGACACCATTGGGTTTAAACAGCTGGTGATTCCCCAAACAGTTGAAAAAAAGATCTATACAGGATATTTTTCGGACGCAGTTGATCATCGCAAATAGCAACAGGTGAATATGTTAAAGCACCCCCTGCAGTTCAGACGAGCGGGGGGTGAATCATTTTGCAGCTGCCGTAAAAAGTGTTCGTGAGATGGAACCGTGAAATAGAAAAATAATCTGCTTTAATTGTTAAATAATTGACAAAATAAAATACTGTCTGATATAATCATTTTACATAATCAGGTTGATAAACGTGAATTTGAAAAGTAATAGAGCATCCGTGTATACTAATACTGACGAGCAGTTTTTTGCTCAATTGGAGTAAGCTTTGGAAACCTAAAAGAGAAAGGGTTGGTGAACGAACATGATCCGCCAGATTGAGAACGTTGAAACAGTGGTGAATCGAAAGCTGGCCAGAGCGGGCATTCTGATGGCGCTGGCACTTAGTTTTCAGATCGGGTTGATGCCACTGGCACAGCCCGCTGTGGGCCCTTTGGTGAACATGACCCTGGTGATTGCCGCTGTTGTGGTTGGTCCTGCTTTAGCGGTGTTGATTGGCTGCATAACCCCATTCATGGCCTTTCTTCTGGGAATAATGCCCCTGCCCGTGCTGGTTCCTGTGGTCATACTGGGAAATACCGCTCTCATTCTTGTATACACGTTGATGTGCAAAGGTTTGACAAGGAGCTTTTCATTCTTGTCTCTTCTGGTCGCTGCCACAGCAAAATTCCTGGTGATGGCGACAATGATCCGTTTCATAGCTCATTTCTTCATGCCGAACATACCGCAGCGGCTGATTCATGCCTTTTCTTTGCCCCAACTATACACTGCGCTGCTGGGTGGACTCATGGCTTTGCTGATACTCCGTTACTTACCCATTAATAAAATGAATGATTGATAATGTCTCTATTTTTTCGGCATAATTGTTAAATAATTAACAATTATGCCAGCGAAGTCATTCATGACGAAATGTTCGTTGCTGTTTAAGAACTGATTTTGACCATAAAGAACGGGGTGATGATGAAAAACGGGATTGGCGTTGACATGTATTTTAAAGAAAGGGTGGTTGATCCATGTCTCAGACAGTTTTGCAGCCTGTTGACAACGAAGAGCAATTTGGTGAAGCGAAGAACATGCCAAGATTTCCCCAAGAACACTATGATGCCCTCGATGCTTATATCGACAACTTGCCGGACAGAAAAGGTTCCCTCATCCGTGTTCTTCATCAGGCACAGGAGATCTTTGGGTATCTGCCAAAAGAAGTTCAGTTGCATATTGCCAGAAAGTTGGATATACCCGGCGCAAAGGTCTTCGGTGTTGTCAGCTTTTATTCTTATTTTACCACCGAGCCTGTGGGAAAATACAAAATCAGTGTGTGCATGGGCACAGCCTGTTTTGTGAGAAATGCTGATAAAGTGCTGGATGTTCTGAAAGAAGAACTTTCCATTGGCACGGGCGAAACCACCGAAGACGGCCTTTTCACCCTGAAAGATGTTCGCTGTGTGGGTGCCTGCGGCCTGGCGCCCCTGGTGTTGATCAACGACCAGATCTACGGCCACGTGACAGTGGAAGATGCCCGGAAACTTGTGAAAAAGTACAGAAAGGACCATCGAGATGACCATTAAATCACTGGAAGAACTGACCAAAATCCGAGAAAAAGCGCATCGGCAAGTGATGCTAAGAGAAAACGGTGTGAGCCCGGAAGGAATCACAGAGTTGATGGTAGGTATGGCCACCTGCGGCATTGCAGCCGGTGCCAGAGACACGCTGAACGCCCTCCTCCAGGAAATTGAAGCACAGGCCATGGAGAAGGTCCGGGTCATTCAGGTGGGATGCCTGGGTTATTGCCATTCTGAGCCCATTGTGCAGGTGAATGTGCCTGGTGAGGAGCCGGTTCTGTACGGCAATGTGGACCGCCAGCGAGCAAGGGAGATCATTCAAAAACACCTTCTGGGCGGAGAGTTTCTGGATAACGCCATATTGATTAACACCTTCCAAAAAGGATAAGCACCTGTCACGTGTCGGCTGCATGGATCGATGAGGAGGAGAAACAATGGATCGGGTGAGAAGTCACATCATGGTCTGCGGAGGAACGGGCTGTATTTCATGTGCCGCAGAGGAAATCATCGACACTTTAAAGGCAGAACTGGAAATCGTTGAGTATGCCAGGGAAGTAAAGGTCATTCGCACCGGCTGCTTTGGCTTCTGCGGTCAGGGGCCCATCATTAAAATCCATCCTGACAATGTGTTTTATGTGCAGGTGAAGCCTGAAGACGCTGGGGAAATTGTTCGGGAACACATGGTGAAAGGACGTGTTGTCTCCCGGCTCCTGTACGTGGACCCGGAAGACAGTAAAAGGCTGGACAAGCATGATCAGATGGGTTTTTACAAGAAACAGCACCGCATTGCCCTGCGGAACTGTGGGCTCATCAACCCGGATGACATTCGTGAGTATATTGCCTTCAGGGGGTACGAGGCGCTGGCCCGGGTGTTGAAGGAACAGACACCTGTGGAAGTTGCCCAGATCATTAAGGAATCCGGTTTAAGAGGCAGGGGCGGGGGCGGTTTTCCCACTGGGTTGAAATGGGAGTACACCCTCCGGGCCCCAGGTACAGAAAAGTACATCATCTGCAATGCGGATGAGGGCGACCCGGGGGCCTTCATGGACCGCTCCATCCTTGAAGGAGACCCCCACTCAGTGATCGAGGCCATGGCCATCGGAGGTTATGCCACGGGAGCCAACAAAGGCTTCGTCTACATCCGCGCTGAATACCCACTGGCCATCAAGCGGCTTCAAACTGCCATTGACCAGGCCAGGGAACTGGGCCTGCTGGGAAAAGACATTTTCAGCGCTGGCTTTGACTTTGACATGGAGATAAAATTGGGGGCTGGTGCCTTTGTGTGTGGGGAGGAAACAGCTCTGATCAAATCTGTGGAAGGCGCCAGGGGCGAACCCACGAAAAAGCCTCCTTTCCCCTCAGAAGCTGGTTACCTGGGAAAGCCCACCACCGTCAACAACGTGGAAACCTTTGCCAATATCCCTCCGATTCTTCTCAACGGGCCCCAGTGGTTCAGCAGCATTGGCACTGAAACTTCAAATGGCACCAAGGTGTTTGCTCTGGCCGGTAATGTGAACAACGTGGGCTTGGTGGAAGTGCCCATGGGCACCACCCTCCGGGAGATGATTTTTGAAATTGGCGGCGGTATTCTGGACAACAGAGGATTCAAGGCAGTGCAGACAGGGGGGCCCTCAGGTGGGGTAATTACCCAGGCCGACCTGGACACACCCATTGATTTCGAATCTCTCCAAAGCATTGGTTCCATGATGGGGTCTGGCGGTATGATCGTTATGGATGACACCACCTGTATGGTGAACATTGCCAAGTTTTACCTTGACTTCACCCAGGAGGAGTCCTGCGGTAAATGCACTCCCTGTCGTGTGGGTACCAAACGAATGCATGAAATTCTGGAAAAAATCACTCAGGGGGAAGGAACTGACGAGGACCTGGTTCATCTGGAAGAACTGGCCATCATGATCAAGGATGCTTCTCTCTGCGGGCTGGGGCAGACAGCCCCCAACCCGGTGCTGTCCACCCTCAAGTACTTCCGCAATGAATATGAAGACCATGTAGTTCACAAACATTGCACTGCCGGGGAATGTAAGGCATTGGCCAAGTTTCGAATTGACCCGGAGAAGTGCATTGGCTGTACTGTCTGTGTCCGTGTCTGTCCGGTGAACTGCATCACGGGTGCCGTCAAACAGGTGCACGTCATCGATGAAGAGGCCTGTATCTCCTGCGGCGCTTGCTTCGACAAATGCAAGTTTGATGCAGTGATCAAACCATAGAAAGAGGTGCCAGTAATGGAATTGGTTAATGTACAAATCAATGGATCCCATTTGCAGGTTCCCCAGGGAACCACTATTTTGGATGCCGCTGGAAAATGCGGTGTGAAGATCCCCACATTATGTCACCTGAATTTAAAGGACTTGGGTATTGTTAACCAGGCCGCCTCTTGTCGGGTGTGCATGGTGGAAGTGGCAGGACGTCATACGCTGGTACCTTCCTGTGCAGAAAAAGTCACTGAAGGCATGGTGGTGACCACGGATTCCCTAAGGGCAATTTCTGCCCGGCGCATGTCTGTTGAGCTGCTGCTGTCCAACCATCCCCAAGATTGCCTCACTTGTGCCAAAAACATGGATTGCAGGCTCCAGCGGTTGGCTCAGGAGCTGGGTGTCAGAGATATAAAGTGGAAGGGCGCCAGAATGAACTATGCCAAAGACCAGTCCAGTCATTCGTTGGTGAAAGACCCCAACAAATGTGTCATGTGCCGCTGCTGCGAAACCGTCTGCAACGATGTGCAGACCTGCGGCATTCTCTCCGCCGTCAACCGGGGCTTTGATGCTATTGTTGGGCCTGCCTTTAACCTGCCCATGTCCGAAACCTCCTGCACCTTCTGTGGTCAGTGCGTGGCCGTCTGCCCCACTGCCGCGCTGACAGAAGTGAACAACTCCGGTTTGGTGTGGAGCGCTCTGAGCAACCCGAATCGTCATGTGGTGGTGCAGGTGGCTCCTGCCATTCGGGTGTCCATCGGTGAACTTTTTGGCATGGCCCCGGGTGAAGTTTCAACGGGAAAGATTGTCGCTGCTCTGAAAAAAATGGGTTTCAAGGGCGTTTTCGACACCAATTTTGCAGCGGACCTCACTATTATGGAAGAAGCCGCAGAACTGATGCACCGGATTCAAAATGGGGGAACTCTACCGATGCTCACCAGTTGCTGCCCTGCCTGGGTGAAGTTTTTCGAGCATCAGTTTCCTGATCTGTTGGATATCCCATCTACCTGCACATCACCACAGACGATGTTCGGCGTGATCGCTAAAACCTACTATGCGCAGAAGAAGAACATTGACCCCAATGACATCACGGTGGTGTCCATCATGCCCTGTCTGGCCAAGAAAGCCGAGGCCAAGCGAGAGGAACTGACCAAGGGAACTGAGTCCTATGTAGACATTGTCATTACCACCCGGGAGTTTGCCCAGATGATGAAGGAAGCGGGCATCGACTTTGCCGGTCTGAAGGACGATGATTTTGATTCCCTGATGGGGGAAAGTACAGGAGCCTCCGCCATCTTCGGCACCACAGGCGGTGTCATTGAAGCCGCTGTTCGCACCGCTTACGAATGGATGACGGGGGAAACACTTGAAAACGTTGAATTTACCAATTTAAGGGGCTTGGAAGGTATCCGGGAAGCCGCGGTGTCCATGGGGGACATGGAGCTGAAAATCGGCATCGCCCATGAACTGGGTAACGCCCGGAAACTGCTGGAAGACATACGGGCCGGCAAGTCCCATTACCACGCCATTGAAATCATGGCCTGCCCCGGCGGCTGTATCGGGGGTGGCGGACAACCGTATCATCACGGTGATATGGAAGTGATCAAAAAACGCCAGGAGGCACTTTATCGGGAGGACAAGGGCAAGAAGAAGCGTAAATCCCATGAAAATCAGGAGGTCATGCGCCTCTACAAAGCGTTTTTGGGAGAACCCAATGGTAAAAAGGCCCATGAGTTGCTTCACACTTATTACGTGCCAAGAGAACGCATTTAACCCCAAAAAGAAGCCGCGAAGCAATTCTCCGTGGCTTCTTTTCAGTCACATTCTCCACCTGACGCTCTGGTTTTCCACGAACTGGTGGTATTAAGGACATCGGGATGTGCGAAACGTCGCCATACACCGTGCCACTGTTGAATTGAGAGAAAAAACAGTTGACAAGGGCTTGATGATGGCATAAACTGAACATGTTCAAAATGCGTTCAACATTCGAGCGGCATTCAACAATTATCAGCAAACGTTTCATTTAGATGGAAAAGAGGCGAAAACATGAGCGGCACAGATGCAAGAAGCAACATCATCAAGACGGTTGTGGCGATGCTGGCTGAGGGGGAGGATGTGGAAAAAATCACCGTTCGTCAGGTGGCTGAACGTGCCAATGTGGGCATGGGTCTCATCAATTATCACTTCAGTTCAAAAAATGCCCTGTTGGGCATTGCTGTGGCAAACTATATGGCAACAATGGCCGCTGGTTTTGCGACTCCGGGTGAATATTCCGGTTCAGATCCGGTTGAAAAGCTGAAAACCATGTTAACAAAACTGTACAGTTTTGCTGAGCAGCATGAAAAACTGATCAAATTCACCATTACCCAAAATCTGCTTGATGGTGAAATGCAAACCCCTCTTTTTATCGTTCCGCTTCTAAAAGAAATCTTTGGGGATCGACGGGATTCTATTCAATTACGGATCATTGCCCTGCAAATGCTGCTTCCCATACAGGTGGCAAGCATTAATCCAGCAGAATTTTTATTGTACTCGGGGATTGATCTATATAATGAGCGGCAACGGAATCACTATATTGAGACCCTGGTGGATAACCTGTTGCAGCCATAAGCTAAGGTGTAGGTGATTTTAAAGGCATTCAGAACGGCTATCTGAAATGAATGCTGATAATTTGTTTTTCGGGAGAAAGGGATGTTCGGATGAAAAGAATGATGCTAATGGGAGTAGGGCTGGTGGTGTTGGTGCTGCTGGGGTTGGCGTTGTCTTTCTCGATGCAGTACACGAGAGAAATCGACCATGCGTACCAACGGGTAGCGGATGGCAGCCATATGCTCATTACTGAAAATGGTGAAATCGAGTTTGGCACAGAGGGCGAAGGAACTCCTGTCTTATTGATTCATGGAGCTGGAGGGGGTTATGACCAAGGGCTTCTTATGGGACAGGCGTTTTTAGGGAGCGGCTATCAGTTAGTCGCTGTTTCTCGATTCGGCTATTTAGGCTCTCCCCTGCCGGAAGAAAATGCCACTGTTGAACAGCAGGCAATGCTCTATGCCGATTTACTGAGTCATTTGAACATTGAGCAGGCGATCATCTTCGGTGTTTCTGCCGGAGGCCCTTCTGCCATACAATTTGCCCATGACTACCCTGAACAAAGCAGTGCACTGATTCTGGCTTCGGCCGTCTCCCAATATATGGGCGATGAGATTCCCTTAAGCACAAAAGTGGTCAACACCATTCAGAAATCAGATTTTGCTTATTGGCTGGTGCTCAAAACTTTCCGCACCCAGTTCTTAGGGTTCATTGGCATTCCACCGGAGACTTATCAGGCTCTCAGCACTGACGAAAAACAGTTTGCAGATCAAATGCTGGCATTCATGCATCCCATGAGCCCCCGGCGACCGGGGAACATTCACGAGGGGAAGATTCAGCCCTTATCAGGAGCGGCAATGGAAGGAATCCAGGTCCCGGCCATCATTCTGCATGCCAGAGATGATTCTCTGGTGGGCTACGAACACGCCGAGTTTTATCATACGCATCTGGCCAATTCACAGATGGTCTCTTTTGACAGTGGTGGTCATGGGATGGCATCGGAGCTGAAGGAAATCCGTCATCAAATCAACGCATTCCTTGAGACGACTGTTCAAGAATAAGGATGCGATTCATCAGGATATGTCAATCAGCAGATTCCAGAGCTGACCAGATACAAGACCTGATTAGACAGCAGTTCCCATCAGACGTTTGCTTTCAAAACGCGTAGAGCTGTTTAAGACCATCACTTCATCATTGTGGAGGAAGAAAAATGATTCACAAATCCAGGTTCTACACCAAGATGATTTTTAAAATGCTGAAAAAAGAAGTGGTTAATCAGGAGGACTACAAAGCCTCTTATAATGAGGTTGCCAATACCTATCAAGATTGGATCGAACAGATGGGGAAATTTACAGACCAGATGATCATGCCTGCGATATTGTCCAATGAAACCGCCGGCCAAAAACCCATCAGGGTGCTGGACTTTGCCTGCGGCACAGGTTATATCAGCCGGAAAATCGTCGGGATGGGTGTGCCCTGTGAAATAACCGCTGTGGATATTTCAGAAAAAATGCTGGAACACTGCGCTGATCTGTCGGACCAGGGGGTCAAACTGGTTCACATGGATGGTATCACCTTTCTCAATGAGACAGAGGAGACATTTGATGTCATCCTGTGTGGATGGGCATTACCCTACTTTCCACACAAAGTGCTGCTAAAGAAGTTCAGGGAAAGACTGGCAGATGGCGGCATAGTGGGCGTCATTGCCAATCGTACGGGGACCCTGCATAAAATGGAGGAAATCTTCCTTCGGGTGATGGCGAAAAATCCGGAAAATGTGAGGAAACCCATGGATATCTCCCTTCAACTGCCAAAGGGAAGAGAAGGGCTGGAGAACTGGTTTCGGCATCATGGATTTGTGGCCGTCGAAATCGACGAAGGCGAGGCGATCTTTTCTTTTGATACCCCGGAAAAACTGTTGGCGTGGCTCAATGAAACAGGAGCTCTGGCAGGAACCATGCAGATATTTAACAACTATGAAAAGGTGAAGGGTGACATCCTTCGGGAAATCGAAAAAGAAAAATGCAGGGATCACCAGTATGAGATAAATCATAATTTTGTCTATGGAATCTTTCGAAATGGCGGTGTCAATGGTGAACATACATAAAGCAACCATGCTGATGAGAATGGCAGTGGATCGGGAAGCCATCAAAGGGATGTATAAAACCTATGGGATCCTCAAGGAAGATCAGGCATTTAACATGATGAAGTATGTCAAGATGCTGGCAAGCATGCAAAAAGGCGAAAAAATCATGAAGCATGAGGGCAAGTACATCATCAGCACGTTTATGCCCCCCTTCCCATCGGAGCCATTTTACACAAATATGCGGGCGGTTAAAGAGCCCAGGGGTATCTTCACCCAGCAGATCTATGGGAAAAGATCGGCGCCCATCTCCAGTTATCTGAGTATCACCCATAAGTGCCCCAACAACTGCATCTACTGCAGTGCGAAAACGGGACAGGCAGAAAGAGAACTGACGACAGAACAGTGGATTCGGGTGATTAAAGACCTGCAGGACATGAAAACCAGCATCATTGGCCTCACCGGCGGCGAACCGCTGGTGAGGGAAGATATCTTTGAAATCGTTAAAGCCGTCGACCCAAGAAGTACCGCAATGCTCTTTACCAGCGGCTTTAACCTGACACCAGAAAGGGCCCGGGAATTAAAAAAGAATGGGTTGTTCAGCATCGGCATTAGCCTGGATTCCCATGACCGGGAGGTGCATAATCAGAACAGAAGAGATGAACAGGCCTTTGATATGGCGCTGACGGCCCTTCAAAATGCAAGACAAGCAGGACTCTACGTCATGGCACAAACCGTTGCGTTAAAGGCAAATCTGGAAAAAGATCAGCTGTTTAAGCTCTTTAAACTGGCCGGGGATCATGGGGCCCATGAAGTCAAACTGCTGGAACCCATTCTCAGCGGAAAACTGCTGAATGAAGAGAAGTTGGATCAAATCCTTTACGGTACCGCCGACAGAAAAAAACTCATCGACATCCAGCATAAAGCAAATCAAGTGAAAGCATTGCCGAAAATCAGCACCTTTGCCTACACTGAAAGTGAAGCGAAGTTTGGGTGTGGTGCGGGAACCCAGCACGCCTATATCAGTGCCAATGGGGATCTATATCCCTGCGATTTTGTTCCCATGAGCTTTGGCAACGTCACTGAGAACAGCATCAAGGTCTTATGGCAGGAAATGAATGCAGTCATGGGAATTCCTAAAATTGGCTGCTTCGCTCAAAGAATCAACAGAGAAGTCTACCGAAAAGCAGAGGGTAATTTACCCCTGGATAAAGAACAGTCAACAGAAATATGCTTAAACAATCGATCAGAAAAATTTCCCCAGTATTACCGGGAATTGCAATAGCGTTAAGCGGCTTCTTTCGATGGATTGTCGTACGGTATAGTGACACAATGCTTGTGAGATAGGGATTATTCCCCTATCTCTGAGGTTGAAGACAAAGGGGTTTGGCCAGGGCATCTGATTCCAATCGTGTGTGTTTTTAGTCGAAAGTCTCGAAAACAGCGCCTGAACTCGCTGCGCTCAAACAGCAGGCGCTGGCGGTTTTCTCATCTTTTCGAAAAAACACTGACAAGATTTCCAAGGCTGCCCTTTACCAAATCCCTTGTCTTCATCATATTTTGTCTGCAGTCTGTGAGATAGGGATTTTTCCCCTATCTCTTTTTACCGCACAAAAATCAGTTTATGAATTCCATATTAATTGTAGAAGGTGAGGGTATCAATAGGAAGTCAATAGATGAATGGGATCAAAAAATATCAGGCATGAGGCAAGATGAAGGTTGGATAGCCATTAAGCAAAGAATGGAGGCTGCCAAAAGCTTCCTCCCATTAAATCTGCGAACACCTATTGATAATGGAACAAAAACAAAAGACACCGACGAAACGGAGGTTCTGGAATGCAAACAGAAATTAGAGCAGTAGCCAGTCAACCAGTTCGGTGGAAGATCTTCCTGCAGGACGTCTTCATTTGCTCGCTGGGAGCCTATGGAGGCCCGGAAGCTCACTACGGCGTCTTTACAGATCAGTTGATCATGAAGAAAAAGTACATCACAGAAGAAGAACTGGTGGAACTGATTGCCTTAACAGGGATTCTGCCGGGGCCCAGCAGCACACAGACCATTGTGGCCATTGGTTATAAGATGGGAGGCCCGCTGTTGGCATTCTTCACCATGCTGGTGTGGGCACTGCCTGTGTTGACGGCCATGACGCTGCTGTCTTTTCTGAGCCAGTTTTTGGAAGAGATGAATATTTCTCAGGATGGTCTTCGATACATTGGGCCCATGGCGGTGGGCTTCATTATTGTGGCGGCCTGGCGGATTGGCAGGAAAGTGGTGAAGGATCGCATCACAGCAAGTCTTTTGATTTTTGGAGCCGTTACCACCTATCTGATTCGGGATCCTTGGATTTTCCCCCTGGTGCTCATTGTTGGTGGAGTTGTTAGTGTCATGACTTCGGGTGAGAAAAACCTGTGGAACAGGGTAAAACTGAATCCGCCCTGGATATACTTGGCTGTCTTTGGCTTTTTTGCCTTGGGAAGCCTGATCCTCAGTTTTCTGGTGGATTACAGAACCCTTGATCTTTTTGAGAAATTCTATCGGTATGGGTATCTGGTCATTGGCGGGGGACAGGTGGTCATACCCCTCATGTACAGTGAACTGGTGGAGGTTTACCAATACATGTCCAGCCAGGAATTTTTAACCGGGTTTGGATTGGTGCAGGGACTGCCGGGTCCCATGTTCAGCTTCAGTGCTTATGCCGGCGGCATGGCAGCTCGTGGCGAAAGTGTTTTCTTTCAGGCTTTGGGGGCTGTGGTCAGCGGCGTTGCCATTTTTCTGCCAGGGTTGCTATTGATCTATTTCATCATTCCCATCTGGGAAAACCTCAAGAACATTCGTGGCATCAAAGTTTCTCTAAAAGGAGTGACTGCTGTGGCAGGTGGTCTGATCACCGTTGCAGCGGTAATTCTCATGCAGAGAAGCGGGCTCGTGCTGGATAATGTGGCGGTCACAGCGTTGACGACGGTCCTCTTGCTGTCGAAAAAAGTGCCGGCACCGTTGATTGTGCTTTTTGTGCTGGCAGTGGGTTTTATCGTTTGACAGACTGTCTGACCCCGTTGTTTTTGGATAATTGGACTATATGAAACTTGTTTATGTGACAAATATGATAGCATCCAACCAATGCTGACCAGACCTTGCCATGCGCAGGGGATGATCAGATATGAGCTGATGGAGGACTTTAACAGATCGCTCGAATGATTTTGGCAGAAAATGAGTGCATTTGATTGAAAATGATTGACTTTGCTCATCTGTATGGTATGATATTTTTGAGGGAGGTGAATCATGCTGCAACAGGAACGCTACGAAAAAATTCTTTTTCAAGTGCAGTCAAAGGGTGCCGTTAAGGTGACCAGACTTGCAAAAGAGCTTACCATCAGTGAATCAACTATTCGAAGAGATATCATCGAACTGGACCATATGGGAAAGCTGAAAAAAGTTTTTGGCGGAGCGGTCTCTTGTGACACATACCTAACCTCGAAAGAAACAGATGTGAAAACAAGGGCTGTGTTCAGTGTCATAGAAAAAGACTCCATCGCAAAACATGCTGCAAGTCTCATCGAAGCCAATGATTTTGTGTTTATTGATGCCGGCACCACGACAGCAAAGCTGATTGATTTTCTACCTGACAAAGCTGCTACCTATGTCACTAATGGGTTGAGCCACGCACTGGCTTTAACACGCAGCGGGCACCGGGTATACCTGTTGGGCGGCAAAGTGAATGCAAGTACTGAAGCTGTTACCGGAACAGAAGCTCTTGCGGCGCTGACCAAGTATAATTTCACCAAGTGCTTTCTGGGGACCAATGCCGTTGATTTGGAACATGGTTTTACCACTCCAAATCTGGACGAAGCCACAGTGAAAACACACGCAGCAAAGAGATCATCCATTGTATACGTATTGGCAGACAGCAGAAAGTTTGAGACGGTAGCGCCTGTCACTTTTCTGGATATTGAAAGTGCCTGGATCATTACAGACAAACTGGGAAATGAAGAGTATAAGTGCCGTACCGAAGTCATCGAAACAGAATCTGAGTGAATGTAAATGAATGATCACTGATGAAAGCAGATGAAGGAGGAAGAGACGATGAAAATGAAAGTTGCGATTAATGGATTTGGACGTATTGGACGCTTGACATTTCGGCAGATTTTTGGGAATGAGGACATTGAAGTGGTGGCCATCAATGACTTGAGTCAGCCAGATATGCTGGCATACCTGCTGAAGTATGACAGCGTTCAGAAGGCCTATGCGGGTCATACCGTGGAGAACACAGATCATTCCATCATTGTGGACGGCACAGAGATTGAAATATTCAAAGAGCCGGATCCATCCAAGCTTCCATGGAAAAAACTGGATGTGGATATGGTGCTGGAATGTACCGGGTTTTTCTGTACAAAAGCAAAGTCTCAGGCACATATCGATGCTGGGGCTAAAAGGGTGTTGATTTCTGCACCTGCAGGCAACGATCTTCCCACCATTGTTTATGGTGTCAACCATGACATTCTGACCAAAGATGACACCATTGTTTCGGCTGCTTCCTGCACCACCAACTGCCTGGCGCCCGTAGCAAAGGCACTGAATGATTATCGGGAACTGCGAACTGGGTTCATGACCACCATTCATGCTTACACGGGTGATCAAATGCTGTTGGATGGCCCACACAAGAAAAACGACTTTCGCCGTGCACGGGCGGGAGCGATGAACATCGTTCCCAACAGCACCGGGGCTGCCAAAGCTATTGGATTGGTAATTCCTGAGCTGGACGGCAAATTGATGGGGAACGCACAACGTGTTCCGGTGGCATCCGGCTCCTGCACGATCTTAAATGCAGTGCTAAAAGACGAATCTGAAACAGTTACCAAGGAAGGTCTTCATGAAGCCATGAAAGCGGCCTCAAATGAAACCTTTGGTTACACAGAAGAAAAACTGGTTTCCAGTGATATTATTGGTATGGATTATGGTTCACTCTTCGACGCCACACAGACACTGGTGGCCAGAAGTGGAACCGGTGTGTTCCAGGTACAGGTGGTCGCCTGGTATGATAACGAAATGAGTTACGTGGCTCAGCTGGTGCGTACGTTGAAGTACATGGGAAGCCTGTAGTAGCAGTTCAGGCACAAAAGAAAAATTAGGTTGCACGATCTTTCATACACCCTGTTAGGGGATGAAATGATTGTGACAAAAAGCTGATAATCAGTCTCTGCCGTGGGTGGAGACTGATTTTGTTATACAACGATAAATGGTGCCTGGATGGATCGCGCAACGATCTTTCAATGAAATAAGGTGCCGGTATTGATAAACGCACATATTTCGTTGAAAGCCTCTGTTGCTTCAGGAAAAAGGGGGGCGATGGCAGGATAGCAGTGGAACATTCCCTCGCCAATCCTCAAAGTGACATTAACGCCTGCTTCCCTGGCCTTATGGCCAAAGCGAATGGCATCATCCCGCAAGGTTTCATCTTCTCCGGCATAAATCAACAGAGGCGGAAGTCCTTCCAAATTTCCAAAGAGAGGCGAGATATAGGGAAGGGCAGGGTCTGTCCCTCCGGCGTAGTGGCGGGAGAGAGCAGGGGCCATTCCTTCGGGCGATAGACATATGTTGAGATTTGTTTCGTGGGATTTGCCGCTACAGGTGAAATCGGTAATGGGAGAATAGGCAACCGCGCTGGAGGGAAGTGGAATGCCCTGGTCACGGATGGCCAGCAGAGCTGCCAGACATAGCCCGCCGCCTGCAGAATCACCCACAAAAACAATGTCAGAGGGGGCGGTTCCCTGCTGGAGCAGCCATTGATAAGCAGCCAGCGAATCCTTCAATGCAGCCGGGTAGGGGTTTTCTGGAGCCAGTCGATATTCAAATAACAGAGCGCCAGTGCCGCTGCTTTTGACAAATTTGGCGGTGAGGGCCCGGTGAGACTGACAGGTGCCTGTGACATAGCCACCCCCGTGAAAGTATAAAATCACTTTGTCGGAAGCCGCCTGGGATGGCTCAATCCATTCAGCGTAGAGATCACCGATTTGAACAGGCTTCACCTGTAGGTCTTGGGGCATTTTGCCAAACTTGCCTGCTCCAGCTTCAACCTCTTCCCGAAATTGAAGGATGGAGTCATAACGGGTCCAGTCAATGCGAGCTTTCTTAAATGGATATCGGAACAGGTATCGGTGTTGCAACAAGGTTTTAATGAGGCGTCCTCGGACACTGGGCATGTTATTTCTCCTTCGCATGGAAATTTCCGGTACTGTGGGTGGTTCCTGAACCGTGTTAAGCGCCAACGTGTGTGCATTTAAAGATGATTTGACTGAAACATGCCAACAAGGATTTCCACATTGGGAGCCAGATATTTAGTGCCATGAACAGCCTTGTAAATGGCTAATCCGTTGATGGAAGTCCAAAAAATCAAGGCAAGCTGATCGGCATCATATTGCTTAATGGTGCCTTCTTGCTGCCCTGCTGCCATGATGCGGGAAATGGACTCGTAGGGAAAAGTATTTTCTCGGAGGATGATGGCTTTAGCTTCATCGGGAATCGCATCAGAAGCCGTTGCCTGTGCGATGAGTAAATGATAACGGGCAGCGTCTTCATCCTGATCCAGCAGTTTCAGGAGTTCGGTGAGGGCAAAGGTGATCTTCTCCAATGGAGGCATTGGTTGTTCCTCCAGCCATCGGCAGGCTTGGCTTAATCTGTCAAAAGCTCTGCTGATGAGTTCCACAAAGATGGCTTCCTTGGAAGAAAAATAGTGATACATCAGTCCCTGGGAGATAGCAGAAGCATCGGCGATATCAGTGATTTTAGTGGCAGCCAAGCCTCTTTTAGCGAAAAGCATCAATGCCTGTGACAGAATTTGCTCTCTTCGTTCATCTCGGATTTGTTGGTTTTGAGATTTGTTACGGGGCAAAAGAGCACCTCCTGATTATTGGTTGAAATTTCATTCAATAGAAGTATATGTCGATGATGTGATCTTGTCAAGGGTCAATTTGGCTGAGGATAAACCTGAGTTGTTTCCGGTCATGGGAAAAGCACCCTGTCATACTTGGGGTGCTTTTGTTGATGAACAGATATTGTTCAGTTATCACTGGCCTTCATGGCTTTTTCTATGGCATTTCGCAGCGCCTGATCCTGGTCGGACCCGACGATTTTATGTTCATTGGCTACCACAAAGGTGGGCACTGCACTCACTGACCATTGCGTTGCCAGCTGTTGTGCCGGTAACAGCAGGTCATTCCCCGCCCGCTGAAGGTAGGTTTCCAGCTGTTGCCGGTCTAAACCTGCATTTTCCCCAATGCGAAGCAGAACTTCCTGCTGGCCGATATTGAGACCTTCTTCAAAATAAGCGTGACTGACAGCAGTTCGGAAAGCTTCTCCGCATTGTTGGTGGGTGGCGTAGAGTTCAGCCAGCAAGGCCATACGAGAATTGGCCATTCGCTCAAGACCATGATAAGTCAGGTTCCAGCGGGCTCCCCGTGACTTCAGTTCTTCCAGCCTCATGTTGAAATCTTCGGCACCAAAACGATCAGTTAAAAGAATTCCTTCCTCAGGTGTTGCTGGATGCAGTTCAAAAGGTACCCAGGTTACATCCAGGGGATAGTGTTGTTCCATTTCGTTGACAAGACCCTTGCCAAGATAACAGTAGGGTCAGATAAAATCATAAAAAACTGTCAGCTTTACCATTCATTTCACCTTCTCTTTCTGTTTGTGGTGGAGGTATCATCTGCAGGGGTTATGAAGCTCTACTCACCCAGTTGCACTGATCGGAATGACAATGATGATGTGATTGTTATTATACCCATTCAAGTGGGACTGGTAATCACGACGCCATAAGTAACGGCGAAACATATTGAAACGGTGATGGAAAGCAAGGCTTCGGATCATTGCTCTGAACCAGCAGTTACTCGCCATGAATGCCTGTGATCTGTGGTGAAATTGAAATAATGCCTGTAGGCTCATTTTTTGATTGTCATTGGGTATGAATGGTATAAATGATTTGAATGCTTCACCAAGAGTAAGGGTGCAAGAAGATGAAATGGAAAAAGATAAGAACGCCAATGGGGAGGTAAAAAAATGACAACCAGAACCTTTGATCATGAAATACTTGATGAAGTGAAGAAACGTTGGTCACCAAGAGCCTTCGACCCAAACCGTCCCGTCTCAGAAGCAGATCTGATGGGAGTTATGGAGTCGGCGCGATATGCGCCATCATGCTTCAACGAGCAACCCTGGCATTTTTTGGTGACCATAAAGGGAGAAGCTGATTACGAAAAAATGTTGGAAGTGCTGGCAGAGACCAACCGGGAATGGGCCTCCAAGGCACCCGTTTTGATGTTGATTCTGTCCCGCAAGCTTTTTTCCCGCAATGACAAGGAGAATCGCTGGCATCTTTTTGATGCCGGCACATCCTGGGGCTATCTCAGCCTGGAGGCGCAGCGTAGAGGTCTCCACACCCACGCCATGGGAGGGTTCAGTGTATCCCGCGCCCGGGAAATCTTTGAAATAGGCGAAGATACGTCGGTGATCGCAGCGGTGGCCATGGGGTATTACGGCAGAAAAGAAGACTTGAATCCCGAACTGCAGAAAAAAGAGAATCCGGCAACTCGCAAGCCCATCAACGAGATTTTAATGGGACGATAATACGATCAAAGAATAGAAATACAACCTATTGACGGCGGAGGGAAAACACCCTCCGTCTTTTTATGAAGGATGAATGTCACTATTTACCAAACATACATCTGTTGAGATTTCTGAAGATTTACGCAGTTTATTTTTGGATATAATACCATTATAGAATCGTTTAATTCGCAATCTGACAGTACGAGGATAAGGCTGAGTATCTTTAATACAAAGCTGCACTGGGTGAGGTTCAGCGCACCATGACACTTCTCCAGAAATAAATGGGCAAGTCATAAGTTGGAAGGTGAGGCAGATGAGAAAAGAGAATCGGGCGCAACCAATGACTGAGTTTAACAGTATCTGGAAAGAGTTGAGTCGAATGACCACAGAGCAGGCATTGGCAGAGAATCTCGAAGCACTTCAAAAGGTGATGACCAGTCAGTTAAAGGAGATGACCCAGGCTGTGGCTGTCGTATTCTCCCTGTATGATCATCATCGTGAAGTCATGACAATTCAGCACATCGAAGCATCCAGTGCATTTCTTCAAAAGGTGGTCCAAATCCTTGGTAAAAGAGTGCTGCATTTGGAAACACGTGTCTCAAAGGCAGAGGTGGCAAGTAAAAGAAACCAATTGGTGATCTTGTTTTCGAGTCTGACAGAAGCAACCATGGGTCATATTCCGCCGGCGGTTTCTAAAACCTTTCACTTGATGACGGGTATTGATCGGTTTATCCTCATACAGCATTATTTGCTCGACAGGTTGTATGGTTCTTCAGTCATTGCATTGACAGGGGAACAACCGAATCCAAAGTGGGAAGTTCTTGATTTTTACGCTTCATTCGCTGCAGCCTCGTTACGTCGCATTGAAGCAGAAGAAGTTCTGAAAGCTGAACGGGCACGCCTGAGCATGGTGATTGAAGGAACCCAGGCAGGCATCTGGGAATGGAATGTGCAAACCGGTGAAAATCGGGTGGACCAGCGCTGGGCCGAAATCATCGGCTATGAGGTGAAAGAAATCGCACCGCAGATCGAAGCATGGAAACAACTGATTCACTGGGAAGATCACCCGGTTGTTGAGAAAACACTGGAAGGAGTTTTCAATCACCATCAAGAATACTACCGAGTCGATTTTCGGATGAAACACAAAAAAGGTCATTATGTATGGGTCCAAAGCAAAGGCAAGGTGAACGCCTGGAGTGATGATGGCAAACCCCTTCGTCTCAGCGGAACACACGTGGATATCACCCCGCGGAAAACAGCTGAAAAAACGGCGGTGGCTGCCAATGAAGCCAAAAGCCGATTTCTGACCCATATCAGCCATGAAATTCGAACACCCCTAAACGGCATCATGGGATTTGCAAAATTATTGCATCAAACTGCATCAGATGGTGACCATCGTGAATATGCAGATTTGATCCTTCAAGCATCAGAAATGTTGCTGGTAATTGTGGAAGATATTTTGGATTTGTCAAAAATCGAGTCAGGGAACATCACACTGAGAAAGCAGGCATTTAATCTGAAAGAGATCGTTGAAGCAGGCACAGCACCAGTGAAAGTTCAGGCTGATGCCAAAAACATTGAACTTTCAGTGAGTATGTCATCCCGGCTGCCAGTCGGTGTGGTGGGTGATGCGGTGAGAGTACAACAGATTATCATGAACCTGACAGCTAATGCGGTGAAGTTTACAAGAAAAGGATCGGTGCGACTGACTGTCAACAGAGAAGACGAAACAAAAGTGTCTGAATCGGGAAAGGCTGTTATCAGTTTTATTGTTGAAGATACAGGCATAGGCATGACGCAGGAAACGCTTAATGAAGTGTTCAAACCCTTTTACCAGGCAGACAATGGTGTTGTTCACCAGCATGGAGGAACAGGCCTGGGCCTGTCAATAACAAAAGAGCTGGTGGCATTGATGGAGGGAACGATTGAAGCGGAAAGCAAATCAGATATTGGAACAACTATGACAGTTAAGATTCCATTTTCTTTGGCTGAATCTATATCTAATCAAATCAATACTGATGAGGATCACATTCATATCGAAGAAGAAAATGGTATTAAGGAAGAAAGGCTGCCGCATATTTTAGTGGTGGAAGACCAGGAAACAAACCGAAAAATGCTGGAATTGATGTTGAAGAAAAGAGGATATTCTTTTGAAATGGCAAATGACGGCAATGAGGCTGTGGCCATGTTTCGTGAAGCAGACTATTCCCTTATTTTAATGGATGTTCAAATGCCAGGAATGAACGGACTGGAGGCGACACGTCAGATTCGATCTCTTAGGAACAAAAAATCACCTAAAATTGTGGCCGTGACGGCTCACGTTACAGAAGAAGATCGACGACAATGCATGGACGCGGGCATGGATGCATTTCTTGAAAAACCCATTGATTTTCACCAGCTTATAGCTGCCATTGATACCCATTTATGAGTGGAGACTGGAACAGTTTTGACGGAGTTAGCGAACACAAAATCTTATGTGAGCAATACGATTTATGATGATATATGCTTTGAACTGACTAAAGCCGGGATCAGCAGTTTGCTGATCCCGGCTTTAGTAGTTGCTGACGATTAGTATTTAAACTTGCTGATGCTCTCCTGCATTTCTACGGCCAGTTGGGCCAGCATCTCACTGGAGTTGGCAATTTCTGCCATGGAGGCAGTCTGTTCTTCCACAGAAGCAGAAGCTTCTTCTGTACCGGCAGCATTTTCATCGGCAATGGTTGCCAGTGAACGCACGATTTCTTCCAGCTCTGCTTTTTTCTGGTTCATTTGACTCACGGCTTTTGTCGAAGTTTCCACAATGGCTTTGACGGTTTCCACCTGTTCGGCAATGCCTTCGAATTTTTCTTCTGTCACATCGGCACTTTCCACCTGTTCCTGAATAATACCGGTGACGCCCTGCATGACATCCACAGCGCCGCGGGAGTTTTCCTGCAGCTTTTCCAGCATGGCGTTAATTTCATGAACAGACGCGGTGGACTGCTCAGCCAGCTTCCGAATTTCTTCGGCAACCACAGAAAATCCTCTGCCGGCTTCTCCGGCTCTTGCAGCTTCGATGGCAGCGTTGAGGGCCAGCAGGTTTGTTTGCTCGGCAATACTTTGAATGAGACGACTGGCTTCGCCAATTTTTTCCGCACTTTGGTTGGTTTCACGAGTGCTGTTAAAGATGGTCTGAATGGCTTCGTGGCTGTCCTTGGTTTTCACATTCAGCGCCTTAATCATCTCGGCGCCATCGTTTTTCAGCAAAGTAAGCTTTTCAAGGGCCGCATTAATATCGCCCATCGACTGTAAGGCAGCTTCTATGAGATCACTGATTTCACTGGTCTTCGAAACACCGGCCTCGGTGTTCTGCGCTTGTTCGCCGGCACTTTTTGCAATGGATTCAATGGTACGGGCCACTTCATCAGCTGCGGTACTGGACTGTTGGCTGGTGGCGGTCAGCTCCTCAGAAGAAGCAGCCACCTGTTGCGATGTAAAAGTGATTTGTTTGACAAATTCCCGCAGATTTTCTGCCACCACCTGAAATGTTTGCGCCAGGGTGCCAATTTCATCCTGGCGATGAAGATAGTTTTCGGGTATATCATCGGTAATGTCCAGTGCGGCAATGCGATTGGCAAACTCCACTGAACGAACCAGCGGTTTGGCAATGGAACTGCCGATGATATACACGACAACAATGCCGATGAGAAGCATCACAATACCAGTGAGGATAATGCTGTTTCGAAAGGCGGGTAAAGAGCCCAGTACTTCTTGTTGAAAGGCGGTGTTGACAATGGTCCACTCGGTACCGGCCACCGGGGTGTAGGCGGCGTAGAGGTCATTGCCCCTAAAGTTGTAGGTACTGATGCCGGTGCCCTCGGCCATGATACGATGCACTAGCTGAGCAGCAGATTCAAAGGTGGGATCCTCCTTTGCCATCTCAATGGCGCTCATTTGATCCATGACCAATTGCCTGTCCCTATGGGCCACAATAACGCCTTCGCTGTTGATCATATAGGTGTAGCCCTGTTCGCCAAAACCCATGTCCTGAACCAGTTCACTTAAGGATTCGCCACTGCCCCTTGAAACCAGCGCGCCGACAATTCTTCCCTGGCGCTTAATAGGAACAGCATACAGAAGAGAAAGCTCGTCGGTGGATCGGGCCACAGTAAGGTCTGACATGGCAGATTCGCCATTGAAGGCCCGCTGTACATAATCCCGGTCGCCCAGATTGATCACTAACCCATCATAGGTGTAGGTGGTGCCGTCAGGATGAACAACAGCATAAGAGAGTACATCCAGCTCCTGCACCAACTGCTCCAAAATGGGCTGCTGGAGTTCAAAATCCATGGAGGCAATGTCAGGAATGGCGGCCACTGACTCTGCCTGCTGCAGCATTGCAACGATACGACTTTCAATTAAGCGGGAACCCTCTTGAGCCAGGCCTTCCAGGGTTTTCTCAGCTTCACCAACAATGGTGGTGGTGGCGGTATGCAGGGCAATAAACCCAAAAGAAGCGGAAATAAGTATCATGATTAACGAAAAGAAAATAATCAGCTTTGTTTTAATGCTTTTCATACAATAACCTCCAATTGACGATTTTCTGGGACAGTTGAATGATAAACAAATTGCTTAATGCTACAACCATGCTTTCAACAAAGAAGACCTCCTTTCAAACGATATGAAAAATGGGATGTATAGCAAGCTGAGTTTATAAGAGCTGGCAACAAGATATGAAAACGTATGTGATGGCTTGTTGCAAACAGGTAACCGAAGTGTTTCCATTTTTGCACAGCAAAATCGATTTCATGGTTGAGGGTGTAAATGATAAATATGCTAGAATAATTGGAAAGCAATAATATTAGCAAACCAGGGTCATTGAACTTATTTGGTGAAAATGAAAGCATAAGAATGCCGGTTGTATAACCGGCCATTAACTGTCTGAGGTAATTCAGTGGGATAAACGGCGAAATCACAATGAGAGTTGATGATTAGCAAGAAGAGAACCGTTTGGTCAAATGGAGTCAATGATGATATGACATCAGCACCGCTATAGGTGCAAAGCTGCTTTGCTAATAAAAAAAGGGATGAATCACAAAGCTATTTAGCACCTCATTCAGTGCATTCAACAGGAAAAAAGGGCAGTTCTTCAAGAAAAAGAATATCGTCCCGGTCAGCGGCAAAGCCTTCAGCCAGAATAGCTGCACGAGCCACCACCTGGGCACCGGCTTCTGTAGCCAGTCGTTCCAGGGCATTTAATGATTCGCCTGTGGAAATCACATCATCAATCAGGGCCACCCGTTTGCCCTTAATGAGTGACGCATCAGACCCATTCAGGTAGAGATGTTGTTTTTGCTGGGTGGTAATGGAAACCACTTCAGTCATGATAGCTTCTTCCATATAGGGTTTCAGGCTTTTACGGGCCACCACATAATAAGGGTGATGCAACAGTCGGCAGAGTTCATGCACCAGAGGAATTCCCTTGGCCTCGGCAGTCATGAGATAGTCCACCGGCGGCAGCTTTTCCAGAATCATGGGAGCAGCAGCAGCCACCAGCTCCTGGTCACCCAGTATGACAAAACTGGCCAGGGCGATTTCATCAGATACCTGAACAATGGGCAGTCGGCGTTTCAGACCGGCAATTTCAATTTCAAAGTGTTTCATGGGAGTCCTCCTGACAAAAGCATGAGCTCTTATCAGTTTGTCATGTTGCAAATGAATTGTCAATAAAAAAGACGTTTTAAAACAATAATTTGATAGAGTTCGATATGAGCAGACCCTCAAATGTGATGGATTTTGAGTTTGTCAAGGGATATCACTTCATTTTGTTTGTGTGAAGCTGATGATTCGCAACGGTTAGTTGAGAAATGACAGCAGACACTGAAGTGATCATGTTGTCTTTGTAATTTTATCAACAGACAAAGGACGTTGGGTGACAGTGTCATGCGGTCAGGTTATAATATAACCTGAAAGCAAACATGATGCGGGTTATTCAGAAATCATGCTCAGATAATAGAAATAAGCGGCAAAGGATTCCTTTGCAAGCTGGCAACGCTGAAGGTTAATGTGTTTGAAAGGGAGAATAAACATGATGGAATCCAGAACAGAACATGAGAAAAAACTGAAGAGGGTATCGGAGCAACCAACTTCAGAAGAATCGGACGCAGATTTTATGAAAAAGAGCATGAACGAATCTCTAAGAAAAAGTGACCTAAAACATTCAAAAGCCTATGAGATTTTAGCGCCTGCTGGTACAAGAGAAGCCCTGGAAGCGGCGGTTCAAAATGGGGCCAATGCCGTCTATCTGGCCGGCAAATCTTTTGGAGCTCGAAAATTTGCCGGCAATTTTTCGCATGAAGAACTTCAGGCAGCCATTACATACTGCCACGCCAGGGATGTTTCGATGTATGTGACGGTGAATACCCTGGTGTTGAATCATGAATGGGGCTTGCTGAGGGAATATCTTGACTTTCTTTACCAGTCAGATGTGGATGCAGTGATCCTTCAGGACCTGGGTGTGGTGGACTATGTGAGAAACACCTACCCGGACCTGCCCATCCATTGCTCCACGCAAATGTCTGTTCAGACAGTGGCCGACATTCAGTTTTTGGAGTCATTGGGTGTCAGACGGGTGGTTTTGGGACGTGAAATGACTCTGGCGGATATTCGCAGGGCAAGGGCAGAAACCGGCGTGGAATTAGAGGTTTTCATTCACGGAGCCCTGTGTATTTCTGTTTCCGGCCAGTGCCTCATGAGCAGTCTTATCGGCGGCCGCAGCGGTAACCGGGGCAGCTGTGCCCAGCCCTGCCGCCAGCCATACACTCTCATTAACCGGCAATCCGGCGATAAGATGCCGTCATCTCAGGGAGACTATCTTTTAAGTCCCAAAGATCTCTATACGTTGGATCATATCCAGCAGGTGGTGGCGGCGGGCGCTCACTCCCTGAAAATCGAAGGACGGATGAAGCGGCCGGAATACGTGGCGGCAGCTGTGAGGGCATACCGAACTCTGTTGGAGGAAGCGGCTTCAACGTCAAATGACCTTTCGAAGACAATTCCAGCACTGGCAAAAACCCTTACTGTCTTTCAGCGGGGCTTCAGCGGCGGTCATCTCATGGGGGTGACGGGAACAGCTCTCATGAGTATGGCCCATCCGGGAAATCAGGGGTACCCAGTGGGAAAAGTGACATCCTATGATGCCACTCTTGGGAAAGTCACCCTTCAACTTTCAGATGATCTGCATCATCACGATGAAATTCAGATCAGACGCCGGAGCGAGTCCGTCGGTGGTCGGGTGGAACGTATGGAGCTGAAAGGTAAAGTGGTGAAAACTTGTCATGGAGATCAGACCTGTCAGGTGAATTTCAAGCACAAATGCCGTCGGGGAGAAATGGTTTTTAAAACCTATGACATGCAGCTGATGCAAACGCTTCAGGAAACCTACCATAAAGAACAACTGACCATTCCTGTTTCTCTGGAAGCGACCATTCGCCTGGGACAGCCCCTTACCGGTTCTCTCTCCGATGGGAGGCATCAAGTGACAACCAGCGTGGTAGTGGCTCCCCAAAAAGCCCTTAAGCGTGCCGTGACAGAGGCTGATGTCAAGCAGCAGTTGAGTAAAATGGGGGGCACACCTTATCAGGCTGTCAGTGTGAAAGTGGAACTGGAGGAAAATCTGTCGGTGCCTATGAAAGCGCTGAATGAGCTGCGGCGGAGTCTGGTGGAGCAGTTAAACCACCACCGGATGAACCGGTATCCTCAGCGAAGGTTTCATTTGCTGCAGCCTGCTGTCAGATCCGCAGGGGAAACCGCTCCAACGTCTTTACGCCATGTTGATTTTTCTGGAGTTTCTTCCATTGGTGGCATGCCATTGCCTGCTCTCACTTTTTCCACCGGCAGACTTGATCAGCTGGAAGCTTTGATGAGCCTTCAGGCAGATATCATTTACTACAAAGACCCGGAAACCTTACCGCAGGCGGTGGCACTGGCAAAGGAGACTTCCTTTCCGGGGCAGCTGATCCCAGAGATCTTTCGCCTGACACCGGATGAAGATCTTGAAAAATATTTAAATACTATTTCGGATTTACAGCTGGAAACGGTGCTGATCCAGAGTTTGGGACAGCTGATCCCCTTTGGTGATTTTCAATGGGTGGGCGATTTTAATCTTAATATACTCAATGACCACACCTACGCATTTTTGAGGCATGGCGGCTTCCAGCGGCTGAGCCTGTCCCCTGAGCTGAACCTTTCTCAGATCAAGGCCATGAAGATGATGCCTGAAAATACTGAAATGCTGGTTTACGGCGGGGTGCCAGTCATGGCCATGAAACATTGTGTCATGGCGGCGGTGATGGATAAACCCCTACACTGCGACATGTGCCGCCAGGCTGATTACGCCCTGATGGACCGTAAAAATGAAGTTTTTCCCATTGTCAGACGTCTTCATTGCCAGACAGAAATCATGAACTCCAAAAAGTTGCTGTTGTTGGAAGATCTGCCAACACTGGCGGAAGCGGGTGTGGGATTTTTTAGACTGAACTTTATGAAAGAAACACCGGAACAGGTGAAAGCGCTGGTGAATCTCCATCGCCGGGGTTTGAAGGGAGAAATGCTCCGCGCTGACAGAACATTGCTGCAGCAACTGAAATTAGAAGGGGTTACCAGAGGCCATCTTCACCGGGGTATTGAATAAGAATAACAGATAAAAGAAAACAGCCGGCTAGCTCACCGGCTGTTTCATATTTTCACGTTGAATTTGCATGGTATCATCGTGGGTCAGGTGCGTGAGTCGCTTTGACAACAGGAAGGTGGCTACGATGGCTGTCAGCAGACGGGCCGAGAGCAGGATCCACCCATTGGCCCCCACAGCCACGAAGATAAGGGTGTCTTCCACCACGGCATGGCAGCTGGCAAGAAAAGCAGAAAGCAGAATCAGGTCTTTTTTCGACAGGTTGCCCTCCTTGGCACTCTGTACGATGACCCCTGCCCCAAAGGAAAGGCCGAAGGCCAGGCCCACCATCAGCGGGAAGCCGGATTCCCTGGACATACCCAGAAAATTGGTGGCTGGCTTCATGAAACGGCTCAGGTAATCCAGCAGCCGGTAGTCTTTCGCCACCTGAATCACAATCATTAGAGGCATGACCACTTTGGCGATGTTCCAGACAGATGCCAGACTGCCAAAAAAGGCTTCCTGAAAAACAGCTGATATGTCCATCATACCAGGCCCCCTCTCATGAGTGTGCCGTACACCAGGCCTGCCAGCATCATTAGACTGAGGCGCAGGGCCACCACTTTCAGGCCGCTCACCTGGAGTTGTTTCACCACGGCGGTTTCCACAAAAAGAGCATGGGAGAAAGAAAGCATCAGGGCGATGACCAGAATCTCCGAAGAAGTCAGAGAGATGGCCTGAATCGCACCAATGGCCGCATAGAGATTTAACAGGTTGCCCATCACCAGAATAATGGCGGCTTCACCGGGCAGGTTAAAAAGGCGCATCAACGGCTCAGCAAGGCGGGCAATCCAATCGATGGCAGGGGTATGGCTCAGAAAAGTGACAAAAAAATAGACGGGAACAATGATCTTTCCCAGCAAAAAAGTGGTTTCAAGGCCCTTGCGGGTACCTTGTTTAATGGATTGAATCAGCACTGCCAGTCCTCCTCCAACATTGTGTTGCAGATGCAACAACGCATATGTCATTATCTTACTCTGATTCAATGAAAAAGGCAAGGGGTTGTAAGGAACGGAGTCTCAGTCAAAATCATCCTGGGAAGTGTTCTTGAGCGTGTGGCACCATACATTGCGTGGTATAATAGAAGCAGTTAGCCGATGTCAGTCGCGGCAATGGACGCCGTCAAAACCGCTGACACAGGTAGAAATGGGAGGGTGAAGCATCATGGGAATCATTAAAGCAATAGCCGGTGCCGCAGGCGGCGGCCTGGCAGACCAGTGGCTGGAGACGGTGGAACCGGATACCATTAATAACTCGGTGTTGGCCAGTTATGGGGTGCTGGTTCGAAAAAATGACAAGCGCAGTGTCAACAAGAAGCGCACAGAGGATGTCATCTCCAACGGGTCCATCATTCATGTGCCTGAAAATGTGTACATGTTGCTGGTGAGCGGCGGTAAAATCATCGCTGGAACCGATGACCCGGGTTATTACCGGGTAGACAAGTCTGAAGCACCCTCGATTTTTTTTCGTTCAGAAGAAGGAGCTGAAACCCAGGCCATCAGCAATACCGGCACGGGAAGCATTCAACGTCCCGGAGGGTTGAAGCATTCCCTGAAAGATTCCTGGGAACGTCTGAAATTCGGCGGGACCACCCCTTTGAAGCAACAGGTGGTTTATGTCAACAAGCAGGAATTTCCCAACATTCGTTTTGGAACGAGAACTCCCGTGTCCTATACCGACCGGGTGCTGGTGCCGGGAAGAGTGGTCCCCTGCAAGGTGACCTCTTTTGGCACCTATTCCATCAGGGTGATGGATCCGCTGCTGTTTTACGCCGAAGTCTGTCAGAAAACAGACAAGAGCAATCTTTCCTCCGGTGATATGGCAGAGCAGTATATCAATGAGTTCCTCATGGCCTATACAACAGCATTGGCCAGTTTGTCAGCTGATCAGGTGCTGGTATCCGACATTCCCATGAAAACCATGGAGCTGGGCATGTACATGGCCAAGGTGCTGGATGAATCATGGCTTTCCCAGCGGGGATTTATCATTCAAAGCGTGGGGATTGCCGGTATTTCCTTCGACGATGCCACCAATCAATTGCTGGAACGTTACGCCAGCGATTCCATCCTGTTGGATCCCAATGCCCGTGCAGCCCGCATGACTGCTGGTCTGGCCACTGGCTTGGAAGCTGCCGGTTCCAATGAGGGCGGTGCCATGATGGGCTTTGCCGGCATGGCCATGGGAATGAATGCCGCCGGAGGGATGGGAATGATGCCGGGACAGCAGGCACCTGCCACACCACACCAGTCACCCCAGCCCACACCAGCGTCAACGCCGGGTACAGCGACTTCCTCAAACTGGATCTGTCAGTGCGGCACTCAGATGCCTGAAGAAGCCCGGTTCTGCTCCAAATGCGGCAATCAGAAGCCGGTGCCTCAGGCTGCCGGTGCCGGCAGCTGGGTATGTGCCTGCGGTCATCAAAATGCAGGTGGTCATTTTTGTTCCTCCTGCGGGAAAAAGAAACCGGAAGCGGATACCTGGCAATGCAGCTGCGGTCATACCAATACCGGTCTTTTCTGTAGCCAGTGCGGAACCAAGCGCCCTGATGACAAGGCAGCTTCAGCTGCCTGCACCAATTGCGGCTGGAAGGCGGAACCAGGGGCATCGACGCCCGCTTTTTGTCCTGAATGCGGCACGGCCTTTCCAAAGCAGCCTTAGGCCACGTTAACATGACAATATGAAGAAGGGGGAGGTATGCCCATGAGCGGTATAAAAGCCTTTCGGTGCCTGAATTGCGGAGCGGGTCTGGAATTTCATCCGCCTTCGCAGAAATGGAAATGCCATTATTGTTTCAGTGAGTTTGAAAAACAGCAGTTGGATGAAGCAGGTCAGGAGGCAGAAGTGGTTCCTGAAAATGAAGCCACCGAGCTGGATTCGTATCACTGCCAGAACTGCGGAGCCGAGCTGGTGACAGATGCCACCCTGGCGGCCACCCACTGTCTGTATTGCCAGAGCCCCACCATTATCAAAACCCGGTTTGCCGGAGAATTCAAGCCCGAGAGTCTGATTCCCTTTTACCTGACAAAAGAGCAGGCAGAAGGGATCTACCGGGAATGGATCTCCAAGAAAAGATTTGCTCCCGATGAATTTAAAACCGCTGATGAAATCAAAAAAATCACCGGCGTTTACGCCCCTTTCTGGTTATTTGACTGCCAGGTGGCCGGTCGCATTGATGGCGAGGGTACCCGCACTAACAGCTATGTGATGGGGGATTATAGGGTGACCAATACCAAGTATTACCAGGTGGTACGGGAAGGTGACTACCGGTATGAACGTGTGCCGGTGGATGCTTCCATGAAACTGGACGATGAGTTGATGCAGGCAGTGGAACCCTTTGATTACAGTGCTCTCACCGACTTTTCCCTGCAGTACATGTCGGGCTTTACTGCAGAAAAATATGATAAACCGGTGGAGGATGCAGAAAAAATCATGGCTCAGCGGGTGGAAAGCCAGACAGAAAGCCAGCTGCGCCGGGAAGCAGGAACCTACTCCAGCTTTCGAATCCGGGACAAGGCCTTTACCATGAAAGAAAAAGCCCATGCCTATTCCATGCTGCCGGTGTATGTACTGATTCACCAGTACGGTGGGAAAGAATACCTCTTTATGATCAATGGTCAGACAGGAAAAATATGCGGTGAAGCCCCCGTCAGTAACGCCAAACGCATGACCTTTGCCGGCATCGTGTTTGCCGCTGTCTGGTTGTTGGGTGTGTTGGGAGGTGCTCTCATTGTTTAAAGCTGTTAAAGGTGATAAAAAGATTTCCTGCCGGAAAAGATCAGGTGCAGATAGAGTATATAAGCGGATTCCATTCATGCAGACGTTTCTAACCATCACCCTGCTGTGGCTCCTCATTGGCAGCAGCTGGGCGGCAGGCCTGGCCTCCTCCCATGTGGTGGACGAGTATGATGTATTGTCCCAGTCGGATATTGATGCGCTTCAGCAACAGATTGACAGCCTGGCAGCTGACCATGGGCTGGATGTGGTGATTGTGATCACCGATCAGGTGGCTGGAAAATCATCCCGGGACTTTGCCGACGATTACTATGACAACAACGGGTATGGCATTGGCCCAGAGGCATCGGGTCTGTTGATGCTGGTGAACATGGCAGAGCGGGAGGTGTGGATTTCCACCACGGGGGAAGCCATCGACATCTTTACCGATCAGCGGATTGACACGATCAACGATTCAGTGGTGGAGCACCTGGCCGACGGAGCGTTCCACGCTGCAGCCCAGACATTTTTGAATCAGGTGGATGTGTATGCCCGTCAGGGTGTTCCTGCCGGTCAATACCGGGAACCGGAAACGCCGCCGGAACCAGTTAGTTTTTGGGGGAAATTGCTGCAAATGGCACTCTACTGGCCAATCTTTGTGGCGGCCCTCATTGTATCCGCCGTATCCACCATTGCCATTTCTGCCGGACACCGCGTGATGCCCAAAACCAGTGCATCAGCTTACCAGCCTCCCAGTGGCTTTACCATCACCAGTGTTCAGGACCGCTTTCTCAGAGAAACCACCAATCGGGTGAAAATTGCCTCCAGCAGCTCCAGTGGCGGTTCTTCAACTGGCGGGCGCAGCACCACCCACAGCAGCAGCAGCGGCAGAACCCATGGGGGTGGGGGTAAGAAGTTCTAAGCAGTGTTCCATCAACCCTCTGCAGATGATTGATGATTCTTATCAACAACGGGAGGGTTTTTGATTGATCGAGTAGCAGCCCATCAGGGCGGCGAATAACATGGGTGGGGTGACATCATGTCCAACAAAGAACGAGGGAACATCATTCTGGAAAACATGGAAAAAGTGATCATCGGTAAAACACCTGTACTGGAAAAGGTGCTGGTGTGTTTGCTGGCCCGGGGACATGTACTGATTGAAGATGTGCCGGGGGTTGGAAAAACCACCATGGTGAAGGCGCTGGCCAGAAGCCTGAATCTTTCCTTCGGCCGCATTCAGTTTACACCGGACCTGATGCCCGCTGATCTGCTGGGCATGACTATCTATAACCAGCAAGACAACAGTTTCTCTTTTCGGAAAGGGCCCATTTTTCATCAGATCATTCTGGCGGATGAGATTAACCGCACTTCTCCCAAGACCCAGTCCAGTCTGCTTCAGGCCATGGAGGAAGGGGAGGTATCCATTGACAGCCACACCTATCCTCTCAAAAAGCCGTTTATGGTGCTGGCCACGCAAAATCCCGTTGAATATCAGGGTACGTTTCCATTGCCGGAAGCCCAGTTAGACCGGTTTCTCATGCGTGTTTCATTGGGGTATCCCGATGCAGAGCATGAAATGGCCATCGTGCGGCACCCCCGTCATGATGCCATGAGTCACCTGACATCAGTGGCTGAAGAGGCTGATTTGCTGGCAATGCAGGCAGGAGTGGAACGGGTGTATGCGGCGCCGGAAGTGATTCAGTACATTGTCAGCCTGGTGAATGCCAGCCGCAACCATCCGGACATCTATCTGGGGGCAAGTCCCCGGGCATCCATAGACCTGCTGAAAAGTGGAAAGGCTCTTGCTTATCTCCGTGGGAGAGAGTACGTGATTCCCGATGACATTAAAGAAAATCTTGCCAGTGTGCTGTGTCACCGTCTGATGCTTTCGGCGGAAGCACGAATTGAAGGTAAGGGGGTTGAAACGGTGGTGTTGGAGCTGTTGAAAAAAATCTACACACCGGCGGTGGACTTTCATGAAGCGTAAGCTTTACCTGCTGTTGGGGGTGCCGGTCACCTTACTGGCACTGCTGGTGGGTGGACGTTTGCCTTTTTTTGTGTGGTATGCCTACCTGTTGGTGTGGTTACTGCCCATGGCCCATGGCCTTCTTGGGAAGCTTTTTCTGAGAGGTGCCATACTGGTACCTGAGGCAGAGCTGGTGGCGGGGGAAGTTGTCTCGGTAGCCTACCGGGTGGAGAACCCACTGCCCATCGCTTTTCCCGGCATTGAGCTGGAGAATGAGGTGGGGTATCGGCTCACTGGCATAAAAGAGCCCCGCCGGGTTTTTTCCCTGAATGGAAAAGAGCAGCTGGTAGGACAGTCAGAGCTGGTATGCCGGAGACGAGGGCTGTATGAGCTGGGTCACATCAGGTTGTTGATTCATGACATCTTTCAGATGAACACTTTTGAAAAAACCATCACCAGTCCACTATCGCTGAAAGTTTACCCCCGGGTGGTTCCCATCAGCAGTTTTCCCATTGTGGCCAGCCAGCAAATGGGCAATCTAAAGGTAAAAGACCCGCTATTTCAGGACTATACCCAGATTTCCCGGTTGCGCCAGTACCGGGAAGGGGATCCCATTAAACAGATTCACTGGAAGGTGTCGGCCGGCAAAAAAAACCTCGTGGTCAAGGAGTATGAAGAGCGGGGAGATACAGAAGTGTTACTGCTGTTGGACAGTAGCCAGGAGCATTATGCCCATGATCCTGAAGGCTGGGTCGAAGACCAGCTGGTGGAGGCCGCCGCCTCAGTGATTGACTATTGCCTCAGGGGAAATATCAAAGTCACGCTCCAGTATGCAAGCCGGGGACGACAGGTCAGGTACACGGGAAACTCACCCATTTATCTGAAGCACTTTCTGGATGGACTGGCACTGTTTCACCCCGCCGAATCGGTTTCTTTTGAAAAACAGGCGGCCTCATGGACAGAACAGATTCCTCCGGGAACTGCGCTGCTGCTTTTGACGCCACGCCTGACCAAAGGACTGGCGGCCAGGGGAATTGCAGACCGTCTGAAAAACAGGTATCCCCTGTTTTTGGTTTTTGGTGATGGCGATAACAACCCTGCCGGCTGGGAGGAAAACCGGGAAATTGTTAAGAAACTCACGCTGGAAGGTCTTTCATGCTACCTGTTTGACAAAAAGCAAAATGTGAGAGATGTGCTGGAGGGAACCTATGCAAGAAGAGACGCGACGTGAAGCTAAAGTATCGGCACTGGTACTGTACCTGCTAATGGTCTTTACCCTGGCAAATACCCTGGGAACGGCCCTTCTCATTGAAATTGGGTGGTTTTCTCGCATAATGATAACCAGCCTGCTGGCGATGGGTAGTCTGGCATTACTGTTGTGGCCTTTGGCTCGCTACTTGCTGGCGGGCTTATTGGTAGTGGGAATGATCTTCTTCAATTATTTTTTCAGGGCCTTGCGAGTTCAGGCTTATGAAGCGCTGGGTCATTTCATGTTTAATCTGTTGGATCATTTTCGGGGTCGAGAGATTATACTGCCGGAGAACGCTCCCTATCTGTGGGGATTGGTGGTGCTGTTACTGGCTGTTCTGACCGGCTGCTTTGTTTTCAAGGGAAAAACCACCTGGCCGTTGCTGGTGATTTACGGCATTCCATTGACGGTCTATTGGTATCAACACATTGACGTGGCTTATCCCATGCTGGTGTTGTTTGTCATGCTCTACTTGATGTTGGCAGGGCTCAGACATTTTGACAGAGCCGAAAAAAGATGGATGGTAGAGAAAGCCCAGATGCGGGAAGATCTTTACCAGCCGTGGAAGCGAACAGTGCTGACTTACGGGCTGGTCATCGTCTTGTTGGCAGCTCTGTTGCCCAAAGCGGGAGCACCCCTGAAGTGGTCTTGGATGGAGGCCCAGATCAACAGGCGGCTGCCTATGCTGACAGATCTGCGGGGAGATTTGGTACACAGCCGCAGCTTTGGACGTGGGAACTATTTTGATTTCAGCGTCACCGGATTCCAATCGTCAGAAGGTCTTCTGGGTGGCCCGGTTCGGCCAGGTGACCAGGCGGTGATGATGGTGACATCACCGGCCGCTTACTATCTCCGGGGAAACGTGAAGACCCGCTATGAAGATAATCGGTGGCGCTTCGATACGGTTGAAGCTATCATTTCCGAGACAGGCACTTTGCTTCCTCACGAAGTGACGGGGGGAGAGATCATCACCCTGGAGATTACCAACATCTATTTTTCATCCATGACAATTTTCACACCCTATCAACCCCTGGTGGTGAACAGTGAACGTTACAGAACTCTGCGGGTGGATACCAACTATCAGCTTTCCTTTCCTGATGCGGTGTTTAAGGATGAGACATACAGTCTGCAGGTGATGATTCCGGGCCAGACCTCCACTGGTGTCAACCACCTTTCGCCGGTATATCTGCAGCTGCCGGAGACCCTGCCGAAACGGGTGAAGACCCTGACCACTGACATTACATCAGGAGTTTCTGATGCACGGAGCAAAGCACTGGCACTGCAGGAGTATCTGCGCACCCAGTACACCTATTCTCTGGAAGTGCCCCATACACCAGCAGGCCGGGATTTTGTGGACACCTTTCTTTTCGACCTTCAAGAGGGTTACTGCACCCATTTTGCCTCAGCACTGGCAGTGATGTTGCGATTTGAAGGAATTCCCGCCAGGTATGTGGAAGGGTATGTGATGCCACAGAACAATGATGAAGATGTTTATGTTATTCGCCAACATCATGCCCATGCCTGGGTGGAAGCCTATTTTGAACCCGAAGGCTGGGTGACGCTGGAAGCAACACCGGCCTATGAACCGCCGGTAACGGCGGGAGAGCAGGAAATGACAGTGTCTGGTGACCTGTTTGATGCTGGTGATTTCGACGAGTTTCTGATGCTGGTGGAACGAATGGAACAGTCGCAATCGGGCAACGGAGACGAAGCGTCGGAAAGGATCTTGATGGACAGGGAAAAGCCAGAGAACGAGAGACTTTGGTATGCCCAAGGAATCCCCCTGAAAATGCTGTTGTTGATGGGTGCTGCTTTAGTGGTCACGGCGCTGAGGATGGGGCAGCAGGTCATGAATCACCGCCGTCGTCGCAGTTATTTGAACTCAAAAGAAGCCAATGAGCGGGTCATCGGCTTCTATCGGCAATTGCTACAGTTATTGAAAACCCTGGGTTATCCCCTTGAAACGGGAGAAACACCCTATGAGTATGCCCGGCGAATCAGCAGACAGTTATATGACATGGACAAAGTATTTGAGTCCATCACCCATCAGTATGTGCTGGCCCAGTATAGCCAGACTTCTGTGAACAGGGATGATATTTCATCCGTCGAAGCATATCTCAGGTACATCGACCGGCGGATTCGTTACCGGGTTGGGATTCTCCGATATGTGTACCTAAAATACCTGCGTGCGGATTATTATGGACGGGATCATCGAAAAGAGGACTAACTCTCAGGCAGTTGTATCTTTTCAATGCGGTCAAAGGCTTCCTCCAGTTTTTCCTGACTCACAGTGCAGGCAATGCGCAGGTAGCCTTCTCCACTGTTTCCAAAGGAGTTGCCGGGAATGGTGAGAACCTTGGCCTGATGTAAGATCATTTTGCTGACTTCCTGGGAAGATAATCCTGTCTTTTTAATATTGACAAAAAGGTAGAAAGTTCCCTGGGGTTCCAAAACGCTCATCCATGGAATCTGCTGAATACGGCGGGCTGCGTAGCTCACCCGCTCCCGATAAAGTTCATGGGATTGGGCCAGCAGGGTATGACGATTGCGCAGGGCATAGAGGGCTGCCCGCTGGGAAACAGAAGAAGGCGTAAACACCACATTCTCATTGATCTGCTGACAAATGCGAATGATTTCCCGGGGGGCAATCATGTGGCCCACCCGCCAGCCGGTCATCTGATAGTCCTTGGAGAAGGTGTTCACCACCACCAGCCGATCCCGGATATCATCGATGGTGATAAGTGATTGAAAATCACCATTGAAAACAAAGGCTTGGTAAACCTCATCGGCGATGATCAGCAGATCCCGCTTGATGGCAATATCACCAATGAGCTGCAGGGTTTCTTCACTGAACACGGCGCCGGTGGGGTTCGTGGGCGAATTGACAATAATGGCCCGGGTGCGGTCTGTAATGGCTGCCTCCAGACGCTTCAGATCAACCTGAAAGTTTTCTTCCTCATAGGTGGGCAGCTCAACAGGAATGCCTCCGGCCAGTTCCACCTGCTGATAGTAAGGCGTAAAATAGGGTGCAGGAAGAATCACTTCATCCCCCGGGTCCAGGGTGGCCTCCAGGGCAAGGTATACTGCCAGACAGGCGCTGGCCGTCACCATGATCTCCGGGTCGTCCACCAGGGTTTTGAAATCATCCCGGTAAAAGTTTCGAATTTCCTGGCGAAGCTCCGGGTCTCCCCGAAAATCAGTGTAGTGGGTGTGGCCCTGCAATGCTTCCTGAAGGGCAAACTGAATCACCCCTTCGTCAGTGGTTTGGTCCGGGTCGCCCAAGCTGAGGTTGATCACATTGGAGTAGAGCTTCACCAGATCGTCCACTTCGCCCATGGGGGTGGTTTGATCTTTCCAGTACTTTTTGGCGATGAATTTGTGTTTCATCAAATCCCTCCCTTTTCATTTATCCTGTTAAAGTGTATGTTTATCATCTAATTCAGTTCTACCCAAATATTAAGACAATAGACTCGAAATAGAAGGATTAATTTAGCAGGTGGGTCAGCAGCACATGGGAAAAGAAGTGTATGATCCCATTGACCATCCGTGATAGAATGAAAACAACCTTTAAAAGGAGATGAACAGAATGATCACCATCGTTGCCAAGAGTACTGTTAAAAAAGGACAGGAAGAAGCTTTCATTGCCATGACAAAAGACTTGATTGAAGCCAGTCAGCAGGAAGTGGGGTGTCTTTCCTACGGTTTGTATCGTGATCTAAACGATCCTCAGGTGTTTACCTTTATCGAAGAATGGCAGGATCAGGCAGCCATTGACCGTCATAATGCATCAGAGCATTTCGTTCGCATTGTGCCCCAGTTGGCAGCTTTTCGGGAAGGTCCCTCAGAAGTTCGTTTATATCAAAGACTGTCATAATGTGAAAGGGTTATCATAAAAGATGATGGAGGGAAATCAGTGGAAAGTAAGAGCTGGATCGGGTGTAGTATATTGTCAGTGATATTGGTCGTTTTGCTTATATCAGGGTGTCAAATGACGACGCAGGAGAAATCGTTGCTGGATCCATCCAAACCTGTGACTGTCACCTTATGGCATTATTACAGTGGTCATTTGAAAGACAATTTTGATGTCTTGGTGGCAACATTCAATGAGACGGTGGGAATGGAGCAGGGAATTGTGGTGGATGCCCAAAGCCTGGGTGATGTGGGGCAGCTGGCCAATGCGGTTTTCGATGCGGCCAGCAAATCCATTGGAGCTCAGCGGATGCCTGACATTTTCATGGCTTATTCAGATAATGCACACAGAGTACATCAAATTGTTGAATTGGTTGAGCTGGAAAACTATTTTTCTGATGATGAACTGGCCTTATTTCGCGAAGAGTTTCTGGAAGAAGGAAGAATTGGCAGTGATCAACGACTTCGCATCGTACCAATTGCCAAGTCATCTGAAAACTTATATGTGAATAAAACTGACTGGGAAGTTTTTGCCGATAATAACGGACTGACAGAAGAAAACCTGGCCACTTGGGAAGGCGTATATGAAACAGCCAAACGATACTACGAAACTACAGGTAATGGTTTTTTCGGGATCGATGCCAATGCCAATTTTTTTTTACAGGCAGGAATGCAGCTGGGACAGGAACTGTATCATTACGAAGGTGGCAAGGCACAATTGCAGTTTTCGGAAGAGACTGCCCGAAAAATCTGGGATTACCATTATCGGCCCTATATCAAAGGATACTATGAGAAAACAGGTCGTTTCAGCTCTGATGATGCCAAAACCGGAGCAGTAATGGCTTATGTTGGATCGACGGCAGGAGCTGCCTATTTTCCCATGGAGGTAACTTTTAGTCAGCAGAATATCCGCACCATTGAACCATTAATACTACCCTACCCTTATTTTGAAAACGGTGAGCGATACGCAGTTCAGCAGGGAGCTGGCATGTGTATTACCAAAAGCGATACGCCACATGAATATGCAGCAGCAGTCTTTTTGAAGTGGTTTACTGACCCTGAACAAAATGTTCTTTTCGCCGTCTCCACTGGTTACCTGCCAGTAAAATCGAAAGCCATAGATGAAGTGGTACTGATGGAAGTATTGGAGACGACTGAGGTGATTAATCCGGCAATTCGTGCGTCTCTCGTCACAACCACACACATGTTTGATGATTATCGGTTTTATAACAACAGGCCTTTTGATGGAAGCTTCGAAATGCGAGAGCTGATGGAATCTCACCTGTTTAACCGAATACAAAGGGATCTGGAAGTGCTGGAAAAAAGAGTGACTGAAGGGCAAGACCGTGAAACTGTCGTTGAAGCACTTATTTCAGACCAGCAATTTGAACAATGGTATCACCAGTTTATCCAGGAAGCAGCACTGATTATGAATCATTAGGAAGGCAGCGATTTTCATGATAAAGACTCGATGGAGCAGACAGTCCATTTATTTTAAACTGACGATCTTTGTCATTCTCATTATTATTTTTCAGGCATTGCTGCTTACTGGAGCCATGCTTATTGGTGGTGTTTTGAGCAGGGCCAGAGAAAATGCCTATCAGTCTTTTTCTGAAAAAGTCAGTAACCGTCAAGAAACCATTGAACGTGAGATGAAAAACCGGTGGACTAATGTGGATCCCTACCTGATACAGATCGCAGGTGTTTTGTCTGATTACCCTGAGCAAAAGGAGTTTTTCGATGCGGTTGCTAAAGATCTGATCGCCATGCTGCGAACCACTCAAACGACTGGAGCCTTTATTATACTGGATGAACCGAACGCAGCAGAAGTGGGTAATCCGGTGCTGTATATACGGGATTATGATCCCATGTTGAATGACGTTGGCAACAAAGACCTATATATGGTTCACGGACCTTCTGAACTTGCAAAAAGCTTAAAAATCCCACTGGATCAGACTTGGGGATACTACCTGAAACTGACTGATGATAACCGTGCTTTTTTTGACCAGCCCTATCGTAACGCATCGCTTACATTCAATGCAGGACTACTGGGTTACTGGAGCCTGCCTTTTCAATTGTCCCCCAATGATCTGCCAATCGTCACCTACACCATGCCGCTGTTTAATGCAGATTATGAATTAAGAGGAATCATTGGAGTGGAAGTTTCGCTGAATTACCTGAATCAGTATCTTTCGGGTACCGATCTTCAGCGACGTGACTCCATGGGTTATCTTATTGCTTACAGCAAATCAGAAGAGAGTCATCTGAAGCCTGTGATCACCAGTGGTGCTTTACAAAAGCGTATGATCCGGGAAACAGAACCACTACTGTTGACCAGGGTTCATTCGGAGTTAAACATGTTCACCATTGAGAATCATGACAGTGCAGAACCTATTTACGCTTGTTTGGAGCGGATTGGGCTTTATCACTTAAACACTCCTTTTGAAGGAGAAGAGTGGTATTTAGTGGGCATGATGACAGAAGGGAGTTTGTTGAGTTTTGTGCAACGAATCCAACGGATCCTCAGTGCCTCCCTGGTGATTTCCATTTTGATTGGGATTGCGGGTGGCATCTTCATCAGTTATGGAGTATCCCGCCCTATTGTAAAGCTGGCAAAACAGGTGCGGGAGAGCAGTGGTGAAAAAAACCTGCAACTAAACGCTACAGGACTTCTGGAAGTGGATGAACTGGCCATGGCTATGGAAGCGGCCAACAATTCTCTGCTGGATACTGCCTTGAGGATGTCTCGTATCATTGATCTGGTGGAAGTGCCCATAGGTGCTTTTGAAATACGCGAGAACTCAGATGGCGTTTTTGTCACTGATCAGTTGTGGCACCTACTAGATGTCGACATAGAGGAAAGAAATCTGCTGATAAAAGATAAAGCAGCCTTTCGGAAAAAGCTGGATCAAATCTTTCGCTGTCCGGAAGAAGGTGAGCCCAATGTGTATGTGCTTTCAAAGGAAGAGCTTTGTTGGCTTAAAATTAAAATAACTCAATGGGAGAAAGATGTTCTGGGAATTGTGATGGATGTGACGGCGGAAATGTTGGAGAAGAAACAGATTAAAGCAGACAGAGATCGCGATCCTTTAACGGGCATTTTGAACCGCAAAGCGTTTCAGGAGGAGCTGAAACACCAGATGTCAGAAAAGCAGGCAGGAACAGCAGCACTACTCATGTTTGATTTGGATAATCTAAAAAAGGTGAACGATGCCCATGGTCATCAATTTGGGGACCAGTATATTCTTCATGCAGTGGAGATGTTGAAAACCATTGCCAAACAGCATCAGATGGTGCTGGGAAGACGATCAGGTGACGAGTTTGTGCTGTTACTCCACCATTTTTCTAATCGCCAAGCGATCAGAGAATGTGTGAATAGCTTTTTTAATCGTCTCCAAAATGTAGCGATCGGTCTTCCTGATGGCAGTCATAAACCAGTGACACTTTCAGGTGGCTTGATGTGGCTGGAAGGTCCGGATCAAGACTACGAAGAAGCGTTGAAGCTTGCAGATGAAGCGCTGTATCAAGCTAAACGAAGTGGGAAAGAATCCTGGTGTGAGAAAGGCTGATAAAGGGAAGGATAGGATCAAATCAAAAGGAAGCTTGACAGAGACAAAGTGAGGTGGTAAAATATGACTGATAGTCAGTCATAAAAATATGATTTAGAAAGAAGGTGATCCCATCAGCCAACACAGCAAAAAAGAACTGATTTTGAAAGCAGCCATAAAAGTGTTATCAGAAAAAGGACTTGAAAAAACCAAGGTGTCAGACGTGGTGCAGGAGGCTGGTGTGGCTCAGGGTACCTTCTATCTGTATTATCAGTCCAAAAATGCGTTGATTCCAGCCATTGCCGATAACATGCTGCAATACATGCTAAACCAAATGAAAACACATATTCCGCCCCAGGACACCTTTTTTGATCAAATGGAAAAAATTGTAGGCATAACCTTTGAAACCACCCACCTGTACCGTGAAGTGCTTGGCCTTTGCTACTCCGGCATGGCAGTAACCGGTGCTTTTCTGGAATGGGAGGAAATATACAAGCCCTATTACCACTGGCTGGAAGAACGGATCGCCGCTGCCCAGTTAAAGGGAGAAATAAGACGGGATATGCGGGTTGATATGATTGCCAAAATTGTGGTGGAAATGATGGAAGGCGTTGCAGAGCAAGTCTATCTATTTGAAGAAAGCAGCAGTAATGCCCTGATTTACCAGCAGGAGTTGATGGCCTTTGTCAAGCGTGCGTTGACGCCCTGAAAAAGCCGCCCCGGTTTTTTGCACTATGAATGACTGACAGTCATTCATATACAGATGCATGATGAAACCGATTGATGAGCAATAAGACTGTGCTGAAAGCGTTTAGAAAAGAACATCGTGACAGATGTGAATAATAGTAGAGGTGACTTATGGAAGAAGGATTTATAGTACGCAAATTATTGAAGTTGTCCATTGCCGGCACCCTGATTTTTGCCGCCATGGGAATTGTTTGGGGAATAGCTGCCAATGCACGCATCATCATGTTTGATGGGCTCTATTCATTGGTGAGCACCGGCATGTCACTATTGTCCCTTTGGGCAGTGAATTTCATTGCCAGGGAGGGAGAGGCGCGAGACGATCTTTTTCAGTTTGGCCGAACTGTAGTGGAGCCGCTTGTCATGATCATTAAATCGCTGGTGATGCTGGGTATCGTCGTGACTGCCATGATATTCGCAGTGCAAGACCTGTTTCATGGCGGACGCGTGGTGAACCTGGAGAACTCGTTGATTTATGCCGTGATTTCCAGCGTTTTTTGTCTGGCCGTGTATAGTTTGCTCCACCGAAAAGGAAAAAAATCCCGTTCAGGTCTGCTGAAGCTGGAAGCCATTGAATGGAAAATGGATGGGTTGATATCACTGGGAACGCTGGCCGGGTTTGCCGTGGCCATGTTTCTGAGACGCACCACTGTCGCAGGCCTTATTCCTTATGTAGACCCAGTGTTGCTGCTGATGATTACCGCTCTTTTCGTGAAAACACCTGCTCACACCCTTTGGAACGGCATGCGTGAGTTGCTGCGAATGGCACCCGATGAAGAGATGCAGCTTCAGGTGGATGAAATTGTACAGCAGGTACGTCAAAAATACCAGTTGGAAGAAGCCTACTGCCGGATCAGTAAAGTGGGAACGACGCTCTATGCAGAAATTGATTTTGTTACAGGCAAGAAAACCCTGGTATATACGGTGAGAGATACAGACAGGATCCGGGAGGAAATCAGCAAAGCTATTTTCAAGCTCCCCTACGAGCCATGGCTCACCATTTCTTTCACTGAAAACAGAAAATGGGCGGTCTGATGAGACTGCTGACACCGTCGGAGATTCTAACCGGCGGTTTTTTCTGTCTGGGCTTGTAAGTTGGAGTCATTCATTAGATAATCAAATCACTGAGATACGCGTCCATGAGAAATGATCAATGAAGTTGACAGGTATGTGGAAGGGAAAGGTGGCACCATGCCAAGTCTGATTGCTCACTGCCAGTGCGTGAAAGATGCACTGGGAAGTTTCCAGGGGAAGGAACTCATCATCGTTGAGGCAGCACAAAAGCACCCACAAATGACCATGCTGGGGGCCCAGGGCGGAGACCCTTTCTTTTACGAAGGGGCGGTTCCCTGGGAGAGGCAATTGCACCTTCGGGCACTGGGCGAAAAAATGCATGAAAGTCACATTCGTCGGTTTTTCAATGAAATGCTGGCATCGCTGAAAGACGGCGAAGCGTTCTTTCAGCTGAAACTGGCCTATATAATGGGTTATCTGGCCCACTATGCCCTTGATACCCATACGCATCCTTTTATTTTCTACTGGTCGGGTTTTGTGGAGGATTTCCAGAATCCGGCACAGCAGTATCGGTTTAAATGTGATCACAGTGCCTATGAAAAAGCCCTTGACCTGTTTTTTGTTCCAAATGCTCGTCAAATACCTCTCCACAGGTGGATTCAACCGCCACAAAAGGAAATGCAGGCAATGGCCCGGTGGCTGGCACCATTGCTGCATCATCTGTATGACATATCGGTATCTCCAAAAGGAGTGATGAAGTCAGCAAGGGACATGCAGTTGATTTACCGGCTGCTGATGGATCCCGCCGGATGGAAGAGAAGGATGGCCGCCTGTCTGGAAGGTATTTTAAGGCCGCCGGGCTATGTGACAGCCAATATCTATCCTCAAAAAGTACCCAGTGATCAGGATATTCTCAATGAAAGCCGAAAATCCTGGTGCCTTCCCTGGGATCAGCAGGCAGTGAGAGACCAAAGCTTCATGGAGATGTACCAGGAAGCAGTGAGAGAAACGGTTGAGCTGTGGCAGGCGGTGGAAGATTGGCTGAAACAGAGAGACACCCTTGAGGGAGTGTTGGAAAAAATTGGTAACCGATCCTTCTCCACGGGGATTGACTGTCAACAGCAGGTGGTATTCCGTTATCGACATCAGCAGCACAGGGCAACAAAGTAAAGCCGGAACAAAGCTGTCAAAAAAGAAAGCCTCGTGGATTCATGATTGAATCCGTGAGGCTTTCAGTCCCATGGCGCTGCCGGCAATTCCCAGCAGCAGGCTGAGGGATAAAATGACCAAAGAGGTATTTCGAAAAAGGACTGTCAGGGGCGGCAGGGGGATGAAGGGCAGTGGTGCGGCCAGTTGCTGATACCCCAGATGCAATGCCCATCGGGTGAACAGAGTGGCCAACAGGCCACCTCCCAGGGTGAGACCGAGACCCACCATCAGGAAGGGCAGTGCAATGAAGGCAGGAGGGGCACCCAGCAATTTTAATGTGTGAATCTGGTCGCGGTTTTGATAAACACCCTGGCGAATGAGGTGAGAAATCACCACCAGGGTGGCAGTGCCGGCAGCAGCGATAAACAGCAGTCCCAGTACTCGCTGCAGGTTTGTGAGGCTTTGGATCTGGTGCAGCACTTCCCGGTTATCGCGGATGTGGCGCACACCGGGAAGAAGGATCAGCTCTTGGTAAATAACTGCTGCCTGGTTAGGATCAACGCTGGTCTCCAGATAGGCATCGAAAGGATTCTCATCAAAATAGGTGAGCACTTCAGCTTCTTCCCCCAGAATGGCAGCCATTTGTTCAAAGGCTTCAGTTTCGCTGACCATTCGCACACCCAGCACTCCGGGGATGGCAGCAATGGAAGCCGTCAGTGCCTCCTGATCTGTCTGGTTGATGTCTTCAGAGATGAAAACAGAGATTTCTGCTTCCTGCTGAAGGGTGTCGATGATTTGAAGACTCACCCACCAGGTGGACACCACCAAAGACAGCAAAAAAAAGGCCAGGGCAATACTGACAAAAGAAAGCAGGTGGGAGATGCCATTCAGCCTCAGCAGCGTGAAGGCTTCTCTTATAAAGTATCCAAGGTTGACAAGGCTTTTCTTCATAGGTGACTTCCTCCCATCACTGGGGGGCAATACGCCCCTCACTGATATGAATTAACTGACTGGTACGCTGGCGGTCGATGAGATGTGTGGCATGGGTGGTGATGATGACAGATGTGTGTTGATTCCGCAGAGAATCAAGTAATTGGAGTATATTAACAGCATTATCATGATCCAGGTTGCCTGTTGGTTCATCTGCCAGAATCAGTGAAGGTCTTCGGGCAATGGCACGGGCGATGGCAACCCGTTGCCGTTCTCCCCAGGAGAGGTGTTCGGCTTTAGACATCATTTTATGACTGATGCGCACTTTTTCCAGTGCTTCTGAAGCCCTGCTCCGCCACTGTTGAGAGGGGATCTCCAGAAAACGCATGCCCAGCACCACGTTATCAAGAACGCTTCTGCCATCAATGAGTTTCAGTTCCTGAAAAACAGGCCCGATCTGCTGGCGAAGCTGCAGCAGGTCTTTTTCGCGTGCAGGTGGTAGGGAAATATTCAACACTTGCAACTCTCCGGCAGTGGGCTTTTCTGCTCCCATGAGCAACTTGATAAGACTGGTCTTTCCTGAGCCGCTGGGACCGGTGATGTAAACCAGCTCGCCAGTTTGAATTTTCAGGCTGATGCCTTTTAAGGCATCGGTACCATCGCTGTAGGTGAGGGTCATGTCGTTGGCAGTGATCAAGACGCAGCTTCCTTTCAATATCATTTTTTCAGGGGAAAACATGGAGCTCGTCCCAGTGCTTTTCAAAACAGAGGTGGAGATTAGAAGAGTGAAAAGCGGCTCACCAGCTCCAGAGCTCCCTGCTGAGTACGCACGGCAGTGAGGGTGTTGCCCTCCAGCACAGCTGTCAGATCCAGTTCTACGGTGCCAGTTTGCATTAAGTCACGGATGGAGGAGTCGGTGAGCTGCATACCGTAAAATGTGCCGCTTTCGGCGATAAACTCCAGGGTATGGCCGTCTTTCAGAGCAAAGGTGCCTGTCAGCTGAAACTCCCGTTCAGGCATCAGCACAGTAGTCACACCGGGCTGGAACTGTAAAGACATACCTTCAATGCCTGCTGTCTGTTGAAGTGCCAGATTGAGGGCTTCCTCTCTCAGGGTTCCCTTGACCTCAAAAAGATTAAAGGAGAGGGAAATGGCGTCCTGCGGAAGGCTGCCGTCGGTGGCCAGCCGACTAAAGGTGTCTGCAAAAGTGGTAAAAATATCTTTTGCTTCCAACCAGTGGCGTTCCAGATTCATCAGGCGGTCTTCATATAGGCTGCGCTCATCTTCAAGGGAGACCAGCCGGTCTTCCAGATCATCCCGTAGGGCAAGGTGGCTTTCCAACAGTGACTGGAGAGCCTGACGTTGCTCATCCACACCCAGCAGAAAAGCTTCCAAGCGTTCCTGTTCAGCCGTGAGCCAGACTTGCTGCTCTTCCAGATCATCCAATAGATCACCGGTGTTCCGCGTCAGGTCCCGGAGGAGATGCAGTCGGTTGATGAGGTCTGAAAAGCTTTCGGAGGCCAGTATGATTTCCAGAGAGGAGCCGGGCCCCCGTCGCTGATAGCTTTTCAGCACTGCTTCCAGGAGATTCCGGTTGTTTTCGAAGGATTCCTGTCGAATGCTTATTTCGATCTGGAGTGCTACAATGGAAGCCTCAGACTGAAGAATCTCCTCCTCCAGCTGGCGTTGTTGAATTTCCACATTATCAATATCCTGCACCAGTTGGAACAGGTCATCCAGAATTTCTCGTTGGGTTTCTGACAAAATGACAATCTGTTCTTCATACTCCTGCTGCCTGGGGATGGGAACTGCCGCCAGGCTCTGTGCAAGTGTCATGAAAAGGAAGCCGGCCAGGAACAGCCAGATTGTGATCCGTCGGTTGTTTTTCATCAACATCACCCGGTTTTCTTGTGATTGCATTAAATCTTGTAACGTTTCAGTTCGTTCTTCAGGAATAGCACCACTTTTTCCAGTTCTTCAATGTTCTCGGTGAGGGTCACAATTTCAGAAGAGAAGCTGGTGACGTTGGCACTCATTTCCTGGGCAGTAGCAGAATTTTCCTGGGCAATGGCTGCCAGGGTGTTGAGATTATCAAAAACCGTATTTATTTTAGTGGTTTCATTGGAGAGCTGTTTGGAAAACTCAGAAATGGTCAGGGAAACCTGATTGATGCGGGAGGAAGCTTGTCGGCTTTCTTCCGTGACGGCCACCATGGTTTTGGTGCCGGTATCCAGTTCAGTAAACTGGTCATTCACCTGGTGAACCATCTGATTCACGCCCTCAACAAACTCGTTAAGACTGTGGTTAATGGTGCCCACTGCTTTTTTTGAGTCTTCAGCCAGCTTTCTGATTTCTTCGGCTACCACACTGAAGCCTCGGCCCATTTCACCGGCCCGGGCGGCTTCGATGGAGGCATTTAAGGCCAGCAGGTTGGTTTGTTCAGCAATATGCTCCACTGTGCTGACAATGGATATGATGTCTTTCACTTTTTGGCTCAGTTCATTGCCCTGTTCGTTCACCTGAGCAAACCGGTCTTTCATTTGGTTCATGTTATTGGACACCTTCTCCAAGTCATTGAAGGAGGTTTCAATTTGTGCCACGGCTGACTCAAGGCTGTCTTTGCCTTCCAGCTCTTTTCGGCTGATATCATTGAGTACGTTCAGGTTATCCGACAGAATAGCGACAGATCCTTCTGTTTCAGTGGCCTGGTGTACCGCCCCCTCTGCCACTTCTTGCACAGCCTGGGAAATCAGATCAGAAACCTCACTCAGGTTTTTGGCAACCTGTGCAAACTTGTCGGTGAATGAGTAGAGGTCATCCATCCCCCCCCGCAGGTGGGTAAACTCTTCTCGTAGTTTTTCCTTCACCTGAACCACTTCGCCGTAGGTTTGCTCAAGCTGATCACCTGTGGCAACATAAAGGCTTTCTGACAGATCAAGGTGACGCACTTTTTCCAGTTCGCCGGGTAAGTCTTGCAACGGTCGGTTCACTGCCAGGCCTGTGACGAGGCCGGAAGCTAATACCGCCAAAGGAACGCCTGCCAGCAATGGGAGATTATCTGTGCCGCTGAGCAGCGCAACCAAAATACCGGACAAGATGGTGGGCAGTAAAATGACTTTAAATGCCGGCGATTTGATGACTCCCAGAGACAATAACTGGGAGAAGGGGTATCGCTTGTATTTTCGGGGTGTTTTTTCAAAGTTTAGTTTAATTCTGACCACATGGGTGCCATCGCTTCCCACTTTTTTCTCCATTACTTCAGAGTGAATTTTTTCATTAAAGTGGGCGCCAACACCTTCAATGAGGCCCAGAAGATAATCATGCAAACCACGTTTTGACTGGTAAACCATCTGAAAGCTCTTTTCGCCCACGCTCTCAGGAATCAAACGGGGCGGCTTGGCTCCGGGGATCATTTTGGTTAACTGAGCATGAACGCTGTCCATGAGCAACAGGAAGCCCATGGCAGTTCCGCTCTCAAAGTACGAGGGGAACCAGCCATGAAAAGAAGCGATGTTATTTTGACCCAATTTTCGCCAAAGGGTTTCGCTGCTGATCCCCTGAGACTGGGCAAAAGCATCCATTAGTGAGAATATTTTTTTGTCTTCAATTTCCTCCAGAGGCGTGATGAGGCGCCGGGGGTTCCACCCCTCTTGTTCCAGTGTGGCATCCCTTTTATCTTGCCCGTAAAGTTTCTCAATGGTGTTGAGCCAAATGTTGACGACTGTTCCTTTCATGCTGCACCGTCCTTTTCACATAGTAAGAGTGTGTTTACCTGTCATTATACCATCATTCTGGGACTATGGGTGCCCGTTCAGCAAAAAATGGTGACAGGTTATTGAGATGAAGAGAAAACCTGAAAATGAACCATGGGAACAAATCTAATAAATCGGGGTTAAACGATAGTGGAAGGCAATCGATGACAGATTTGAGAAGGAAACATGTGCAGCTGAATCATTTGAAAACTCTATCCATCGATTACGAACTTCAATTCGACCTTCGGTGGGGCTTCTCATATAATGATAGATGGAAATTTATCAAAGTATCCGGCAAAACGCCATCGGACTCCTGAACACCGGACTAACAGCAACAACCGATTAACAGCAACATTCGTTTAAAGGTATTCAGCGATAAGTCTTCATGGATCCTTAGCGGGAAAGATGGCAGTATGCAGTAGAAAGAAGGGGAGGAATGAAAATGGAAAAGGAACAATTGATTCAGGCAGTACGAGAGAAGGCAGAAGGGTATTTTCAACGGGGAGAATTTTTTTGTTCAGAGGCGGTGATTCATACCATCAACGAACTGATGGGATGGCCTTTTCCTGAAGAAGTAACCAAAATGGCTTCGGCCTTTCCCATTGGTCTTGGAAAATCAGGATGTCTCTGCGGTGCCGTCAGCGGCGGTGCCATGGCGCTGGGCATGGCCTATGGGCGAAATCACGGTGAAAGCATGGATGAGCGGATGTTTCCCGTATCGGCCCAGCTGCATGACCATATCAAGACGATGTACAAAAGCACCTGTTGCCGGGTGATGATCAAAGATTTCGAGTTCACCAGCCCTGAACGCAAAGCACACTGTGTAAAGATTACGGGAGAGGTGGCAGCCTGGATTGCTGAGCAATTCCTCGCAGACGAAGCAGTGGCAGCCCGTATGGCGGTGGAAAACTTCAGCAATGACCGGTTGGAATCATGTGCCTGCAGCGGCTGTGGCTGCAGTTAAGAAAGGAAGCGTTCGAGATGCTGTTGAAAAAAATACCTTTTCCCATGGCTGGACTGATGCTGGGAATGGCGGGGCTGGGAAATCTGGTCGTATCCTACGGTGCCGGCTATCGGTATGCCCTGGGAGCAGTGGCAACATTGATCATGGTGCTGATTGCCGCCAAAGCTTTTACTGACCCGGCAGCGCTGAAAGAAGCTTTAGAACAGCCCCCGGTGGCCAGTGTGCTGCCCACCTTCAGTATGGGAATGGCAATTCTGTCAGTTTACCTCAAGCCTTTCCTTCCCCAGGGAGCGCTGGTCATGTGGTTTTTAGCACTACTGATCCATGTGGTGCTTTTGGTCATCTTTACAAAAAAACACGTGGTATCTTTTAAGATGAAGAAAGTGTTTCCCAGCTGGTTTATTGTCTATGTGGGGCTGGCATGCTTCAGTTTGACAGCACCGGCCATGGGACAGCTTGTCATCGGACAGGCCCTGTTTTGGATTGCTTTTGCTGCCTACCTGGTACTGCTTCCAGTGGTGCTTTACCGGGTGATTAAGGTGGGCCAGATTCCTGACCCGGCATTGCCTTCACTGGCTATTATGACGGCGCCCAGCAGTCTGGCCCTGGCAGGCTATCTTAACAGCTTTCCGGAGAAAAACCTGGCGATCGTTGCTTTTCTGACAGCGTGTACCCTCATCAGTTTCATCGGCGTGATGCTGGTGATGTCCCGGCTGCTAAAACTGCCCTTTTTTCCCAGCTATTCAGCCTTCACCTTTCCCTTTGTGATTACTGGGATTGCGTTGAAGGGAACCAATGGGTATCTGAGCCAGGCAGGCGTTGGCATCCCGACTCTTGGAGCCACCATCCCCATGTTTGAATTTTGGGCGGTGATCATGGTACTGTATGTGCTGTGGCAGTATCTGCATTTTTTAAGAAAAGCATTGATGCCGGCTTCTGCCCGGCCACAAACAGAAAAAGCGATCTGATCAATATCTGCGCTCCACTGGTCAAAAACTGGTGGGGCGCTTTGCTTCGGTCATGCTTCCGCAGAAGGGGCTCTTTGTGTTACAATGATTGTTAACGGTTAGTGACAGCAGACGGTGCGTTGTCACAGTGTGCCACTAACAGATGAAGATCATGGCGGTTGAAGCAGAAAGAAATGGAGATGATGATAAATGCAGTATGTGAGCACACGGGGCGGGTCAGAGAAGCTGAGAGCCGCTCAGGCGATCATCAGGGGGATTGCGGGAAACCGTGGCCTTTTTGTACCGGAGATGTTTCCTTCGTTACCGGAAAACTTCACCGACTGGACAGTACTGCCATATCAGGAAGTGGCTGTGCGTGTGCTGCAGCCTTTTCTGGATGATTACCCGGCAGAAGTGTTGGGTCAATGCGTGAAAAGTGCCTACGATGACAAGTTTGCAGCGGCTGAAGTAGCCCCTTTGATAAAGGCGGGAGACACCTGCTTTTTAGAGTTGTACCACGGCCGCACGGCTGCTTTTAAAGACATGGCCCTGTCATTATTGCCTCATCTGCTGACAGCAGCGTTGAAACAGGAAGATGAACAGCAGCAAATTGCCATTTTAACCGCTACCTCCGGTGATACTGGAAAGGCGGCACTGGAAGGTTTTGCTGATGTGCCGGGAACCCAGATTGTGGTGCTGTATCCCCATGTGGGAGTCAGTCAGGTACAGGAACGGCAAATGACCACCCAGGAAGGTACCAACACCCATGTCTTCGGGATCAGAGGAAACTTTGACGATGCTCAAAGAGCTGTCAAGAAGCTCTTTAATGATGAATCAGTGGCTCAGAAGCTTGGAATATCAGGCATTCGATTCTCTTCAGCCAATTCCATTAACATTGGGAGATTGGTTCCTCAGGTGGCCTACTATGTGTGGGCGTACCTGCAGATGTTGAAGCAGGAGATTCTGAAGCCGGGAGAAGCCATGAACGTTGTTGTTCCCACTGGTAATTTTGGCAATATCCTGGCGGCCTGGTATGCCCGTGAGATGGGTCTGCCAGTGAACCGGCTGATCTGTGCTTCCAATCGAAACAACGTGCTCACTGACTTTATCACCACCGGCACCTACGATGTTCGTCGGAATTTTCATATCACCACTTCACCTTCCATGGATATTCTGGTTTCCAGCAACCTGGAGCGCCTGCTGTATCACTTGTCCGGCGGCGACAGTGATCAGATCAAGGGCTTTATGCAGGCATTGGAAACGGAGGGACGCTACACCGTCAGCAGCAGGATTCGAAAGGGACTGGAAGGTTTCTACGCCGGATATGCTGACGAAGCAGAAACCCGGGAAGCTATTGCCTCCCTATATCAGAAGCATCAGTACCTCATGGACCCACATACTGCCGTGGCCCATAAGGTATACAGGGACTTCCTGCAAGAAACTGGAGATACAACCCCTGCAGTGATTGCCGCCACTGCCAGTGCGTATAAATTTGCCGATACAGTGACAGAAGCCCTGTGGGGAACACCCTTGGGGGATGGTTTTGCAGCTGTTAAGGAACTGCATCAGAAAACGGGTGTTCCCATACCTGTCGGATTGAAAGGCCTGGAAGAGAAACCTGTTCGCCACAAAACAACACTGGATCAATCAGGGATTGAAACAGCGGTGCTTGATGCGTTGAAAGGATCATAATCATAAGGAGTGGCCTATGAGTGATTTTAAACGGCAAACCAAAACCACCCTTCAAAAAATGATGATGCCCCGCACTTTCTTTCTGCTGGTGTCAGTATTGGGCCAACTGGTGATTCTAATTGCTGTCATCAGTCGTTTCAATGAGTATTTTGCTTTGTTCTATGCATTCAGCCTGGTACTGAGCCTGGTGGCTTTTTTGTGGGTGGTGAACAGTCGGATCAACCCTGCCTACAAAATCGCCTGGATCATCCCCATCATGCTGTTTCCCATTTTTGGCGGGCTTTTCTACCTCTTTTTGGGAAGAAGCAAAATGAGCCGCCAAAAGGCGGCGAAAATGAAGGCACACGAAGCAAAAGTGAAAGAGGCCATGAAAGCGCATGAACCGGAAACCAGGCGTTGCCTGCAGGTGATGGAAGCACATCATGTTGAAGCAGCAGTTCAGTCCCGGTATATTGCCGACTATGGCGGCTATCCTCCCTACGAAAAAGTGGCGGGAGAATACCTTTCCATTGGAGAGTTAAAATTTCAACGGCTTCTCAGTGAACTGAAAAAAGCGGAACGGTTTATTTTTATGGAGTACTTTATCATCGAAGAAGGGGTCATGTGGAACCAGATTCTGGAAGTGTTGAAAGAGAAAGCAGCCCAAGGGGTTGATGTGCGGCTGATTTATGATGATATGGGATGTTTGTTCACGTTACCCCGGGACTATCACAGTCAATTGGAATCCATGGGAATCCAATGTGGTGTGTTCAATCCATTGATTCCTGTGCTTTCCTTGCGAATGAATCACCGGGATCACCGTAAAATCACGGTGATTGACGGCCATACCGGCTTCACCGGGGGCATCAACCTGGCAGATGAGTATATTAACGAAATCGTTAAATATGGCCACTGGAAAGACACCGGCATTATCATCAAGGGGCCTGCTGTCTGGAACTTAACGGTGATGTTTCTTGCCATGTGGGATTATCTGAAAGGATTGGAAGAGGATTATTTCCAGTTTCACCCGTCAGCCCATCACCACCATAATCACAATGAAACAGGTGTGGCAGATATCACAGACAGACCGGGTTCTGGTGCAGATGATCTGCCGGAAACTGGCTTTGTACAGCCCTTTGCAGACAGCCCTTTGGATGATGAACCAGTGAGTGAAACCGTCTACCTGAACATGATTTACAAGGCCAAAAAATCAGTTTATATCACCACGCCCTATCTCATCATCGCCAATGAAATGGTGACGGCGCTCTGTGCAGCTGCCAAGGGAGGAGTGGATGTGCGCATTATCACTCCCCACAAATGGGACAAGTGGTATGTGCATGTGGTTACCCGCACGTATTACCGTGTATTGGTGGAAAGCGGCGTAAAAATTTACGAATACACTCCTGGGTTCATGCATGCCAAGACTTTTGTGGTGGATGATCTTTATGGGGTGGTGGGCACTATCAATATGGATTACCGCAGCCTCTATCTCCATTTTGAGTGTGGTGTCTGGCTCTATCACACCCCCAGCGTGAAAGAGCTGACCCATGACTTCCTGGATACGCTGAAGGTATGCCATCAAGTGACCATGAAGGATTTTCAGCAGGTGCGCTGGTACACCACCCTGCTGGGGTCAGTATTGCGGGTTTTTGCCCCCATGCTGTAACTGGTTGCAGGGACAGAAAAAGCCTTTTCGCTCATGATCACATGAGGAAAGGGCTTTTTTGTCTGGTGGTTTTAATGGTTTTCTGGTGGTTTTAATGGTTTTCAGTGGTGATGGGAAGTTCGACGGTGAAAGAGGTGCCTTCGCCAGGTTTACTGGTGACTTGAATGGTCCCATCGTGAAGATCTAAAATTCGCTTCACCAGAGGCAAGCCCAGGCCGCTGCCCTCAGAAGAATGGGCGGCGTCTCCCTGATAGAATTTCTCGAAGATACGGGCAACTGTCTGTTGATCCATGCCGGTTCCCTCGTCTTTCAGTGTCACACGAATGCCATCGGCCATGTGTTCCAGGGCAATACTGATCAAACTGTCTTGATGGGAGAACTTGATGGCGTTGCCAATGAGATTGATCCATACCTGTTGCAGCAGTTCTTCGTCACCGGGATAACGGGCACGGTCCAGCTGAATGTCCCACTCGATGGATTTTTTATCCCATTCCGGCTCCAGCAGCAGAATACACTTGCGGATCTGTTCATCCAGGTAAAAAAGATCTTTCCGGCTGACAATTTCCTGATTTTCCAGCTTGGACAGTCGGATAATGTTGCTGGAAAGGTGGGAGAGACGGGCACTTTCTTCCACAATAATGCGGGTATATTCTTCCCGTTCCGAAGCAGAAAGATTTCCCTTTTGAAGAAGGCGGGCAAATCCCAGAATGGAGGCAATGGGCGTTTTGAACTCATGGGAGACGCTGGCAATGAAATCTTTATGCAGGTACTCCATGTGTTTCAGCTCTCGGGCCATCCGGTTAAAGTTCTGTGTCAGCTGACCCAGCTCATCATGACTTTCAGTTGCAAGCTGAATATCAAAGTGACCCCGGGCGATTTCTTTGGTGGCAGCATTCAGCTGAATAATGGGCCTGACGATCCGGCGGGCCAGCACACTGGCCAACACAGCGCCAATGGCCACGTAAATCAGGGCAGAGCGCCAGCTGCGGGAGGCAGCAATTCCGTAAGTGGTATTCTGGGGACGCAGGCGAATCTGCACCACCGTGTCACCAATCTTTAGCAAAGTGGTGGTGCCATGAAAAGGACGTTCACCCAGAAAAATCGATTCTCCGGGGGGCAGCTGATCCGGCGGTTTTGGCAGTTGTGCCAGTGAATCAGCGTCATGGAGAGGCTCGGCGTCATACATGAAGGTGGAGGCTATTTGGAGAATATCTTCCAGGCTTAGGTCAGTGCGCGCCTCCAGTTCCAGTATGGTGCGGGCAATGGCCTGTTGGTTCAGGCGTATTTCATTCTCCACATTGTAGGCAAAAATCATGGAAGCAATGAATGAAACTAAAGAAGAAACCATGATGAGGGCTGTAAAAAACAGTACCAACTTTACAGTTATTTTTCGCAGGGTGAGAGATCTCATATGTGTTTCTCCGCCTTATACCCAAGTCCGCGCACTGTCACCAGCTCAAACTCAGGGAAGTGGGAAAAACGCTCCCGAAGACGCTTGATGTGCACATCCACAGTGCGTTCATCACTTTCTGCATCAAGTCCCCAGATCTCATCCATCAGTTGCTGGCGGGTAAAAATCTGGCGGGGATAACTGAGAAGCTTGAACAGCAGATAGAATTCCTTCTTGGGCAGGGTTTCGGATTCATTTTCCCGGGTCACGGTTAGTGTGTCATATTCCAGGGTCACAGCACCGATGGTGAGGCGGTGTTCATTCATAATGCGGGACCTTCTCAAAAGGGCGGCGACCCGCAACATCATTTCGTCCATATCAATGGGCTTCACCATGTAATCGTCGGTACCTGATGAAAAGCCTTTCTTTTTATCATCCAGCGTGTCTTTAGCAGTCACCATGAGAATAGGCAGCTGATAGTCAGCCCGGCGCAAGGAACTGGTAAGTTCGTAGCCGTTCATTTCCGGCATCATGATATCGCTGATGATCAAATCGACGTGGTGTGTATCCAACAAATCCAGTGCTTCCCGGCCATCCCGGGCACAAAGCACCTCGTAGCCGTTCTGCTTTAAAACGGCAGCCATGAGCTTTTGAAGATTTTTATCATCTTCGGCAACGAGTATGGTAAACATGGGCATCACTCCATTGGGATGAATTCGTGCTACTATACATATAACATGAAGGTGCCAGGCCGTCAAACCGGGGGGTACCGGCTGTCGGCCTGGCTATGTCAAGGAGGGTGAGCAGTGTTGACAGATCAAGCCGTCAGCGTCGGTTTCGAATCAACAGCAGGCGCAACAGCTGAGCAATGCCTGCCGCCATGGCGGCCACATAGGTAAGGGCAGCAGCATTCAGTACTTTTTTGGCGCCGATGGTTTCTTCTGTGGTGATGAATCCATTGGTATCCAACAGGCGAAGTGCCCGGTTACTGGCATTGAACTCCACCGGCAGGGTGATAATCTGAAACAATACGGCAGCCGCAAAAAGGAGAATCCCCACATCCATCAAACCGGCAAAAGCAGGCAGGATCAAGCCGATGATGATAAAGAACCAGGCGGCAGAAGAACCGAATCGGGCAATGGGGAACACCAGATTGCGAAGGTTCAGCGGCACATATCCTTCATCATGCTGAATGGCATGGCCCACTTCATGGGCGGCCACACTGACAGCCGCAATGGAATTTCCCTGATAAACTTCTCCTGAAAGACGCAGCACCCGCTGGGTGGGATCATAGTGATCACTTAGTTGTCCCTGGGACACTTCAATAGGTACATCCTGCAGCTGGTGGTCATCCAGAAGAATGCGGGCCACCTGGGCACCGGTATAGCCTTTACGGGTATTGACCCGAAGGTACTTTGAAAAACTTGATTTCACTTTTCCCTGGGCATACAGGGTCAAGAGAATGGTGGGGATTAAAATGATGATGGTGGGGTCAAATCCCCAAAAGCCAAATGGATAAAACATGGCAAATCCTCCCTTGAACAATCTGGCTGATGACCTTTCACGACTTTCATGGCGATAACTGCAATTGCAGGTGTAGTCATGGCGTCGTGGATGATTAACTGTTACATTGATTTTAGAATGGTTAAATGAACCATGAATGAACTGGAGATGAACTCACTGTGAACTTTTCACTCTCGCAGGTGTCCAACGGGTATGAAAAAACGGAGCTTCGAAAAGCTCCGCAGGAATCAAGATGAATCTATGGGCGGGAGAGGGGTTCGTTGACGGTGATGTGGCCGGCGAGAGTTTCGACGATTTCGCCTTCCACCAGGATCTGAACGGCATCAATCTCCGGCAATTGCACCAGGGTCCAGACGATGGAGTTCACCAGCACTCCCTCGGCCTCAGCACCCACATTTGCCCGGGTGATTTCCTGGGAAAAACTGACATTGGCCAGGCCGTCATTGACTGATACGTTCAGCACTCTTGCATCCCGTGGAATCACGCGGGTAAGGTCAGCTGATTCAGGACCTGCCAGTAAAACAGCCAACAGGTCATCGGGTGTCAGGTCTTTTGTCTGAAACAGGCGGGGTTCGCCTTCTGTGAGAAAAGCGGTGTCAGTGACCCGCATAAAATACAGGGTGACTTCCCGGGTGCCGCGGCGCAGTTCCCGGATGGTGCCAGTGATATCGGTGATACCATCGGCATCAAACCGAATCAACTGAGCCGGATAGGTGAAGGCCTGGGTGACCATGTCTTCCGGGGCGGGCATTTCCAGTTCGGCTTCCAGAACAGCTTCGCCAGAGGCTTCCTCCCGCAGGCTCAAAACCTCCATGCGATAGCCGCCTGTGCTGCGCTCGCCGCCTGCAGCCATCAGAAATACGGTGTTGCTGTCGATATCCCGGTCAACGTGAATCCCCATGGTCATCCGGTGGCTATCCACCCAGGCAGACAGACCGGGGATTTCTGCCAACTGGCTTTCATTGACCACTGTGAAGGGGATGTTGCGGGGTTGAAAAGGGATTTCCTGAGTTGTCACACGGACCATACGATTCACCTCATCCCATTGCACATCAGCTTGTAAGGTTTCAGAGACAAAGCGAAGGGGTACCAGCGTGCGTCCTTCCAGAATTCTGGCCGGAACCTGGAGTTGGATCAGGGCATCATTGAAAGCGGCCTGTGCACTGTCGATGGTGAGCACCACCCTGTCTGAGTGGTGTTCAATGATCACCTGGCGGTTTTCTGGCTGCCACTGAACTTCAGCCCCCAGGGCACGCATCAGGGGAGCCACGGGTACCAGTACCCTGCCGGCTTCAATCACAGGGGCCACATCCAGGGCCAGCGGTACGCCATCAATTTCAATGGCGACGTTGGGCTGGGCAGATGCTGAGAAAGGCAGGGCAAGCATTATTAAAATGAGCATGGTTGTCAGACGGGTAGACAGCAGCTGTTTGTGTCGAAAGGGATTTAAATCATACAGCATTGTTTTCACTCCTCTTCAGCAGGGTGTGTGTTGGCCTCGCCATTTTTTTATCCTTTGTTATGAAGACGGTGGCCGTTACATTAGGTTTCATATCCCATTTTATTTGATTTACGCAGACAATCTGTTATCATAAAAGCGATATGTAAGAGTGAAAGGTGTTTTAATCAGCTAAATCCTCATCAAGGAAATGAAAAAGCATTGCCATGAGAAAGAATACACAGATTATTCGGTTGAAGCAAGCATGCATCGGGTATGAAGGGTTATGTGAGGTGATGTAGAGGAGGTTGACCTTAAGAAATGATCAGTAATCTGCTTCATTTCGTTTCCACAGGATGAGCCCTCGTATCAGGCCGATGGTACAGCCTCCGGCAAATGCGATGAGGTATAATGTCAAGTAGTCTGCCAAAGCATAATCCCGAATCGGCTGGTAAAAAAACAGGCTGCCCGCAAAGGGACCGGCGAAACAGGCAAGACCCATGAAGAGTGTGGATTGGCCGACAAACTTTCTTTTTCCCAGCTGGCGTTTGATATGCCACTGGGGGTGGCGTGCTGGCTTTCTGGGTTTTTCGAGATGCTTTTTCATCAAGGCCCTCCTTCACAAGCTTCTGTTCAATCAGACGTGGAGGATGAAAGAAAGTTTCATTAAACCGGCGCAGGTTGAGCGGCGGCGACAACAGACAGGAGATGATCGGATGCGTTGCGTGACACTGCTAGAAAATAGCGCTTTAACCGATGACCTTGGCGCAGAACACGGGTTAAGTTTTTATATTGAAAGTGATGGCTTTCACCTTCTTTTTGACATGGGTGCCACAGGACTTTATGCCGAGAATGCCAAAAAGCTGGGAATAGACTTGGGATCTGTGGATGCGGCAGTCATTTCACATGGTCATCATGATCACGGCGGCGGGCTGGCAGCCTTTCTAAGAATCAATGATCAGGCCCGGGTCTACGTGAATCGGTATGCCTTTAACCATCATTTTGCAAAAGATGGGGAAGGCAACACAAAATATATAGGACTGGATGAACATCTGCAGCATCATGAAAGGTTGATTTTTACAGGTGAGGAACAGATCATTCGGGAAGGGTTCTCTCTTTTTGCCGGAGTCTCCGGTGAGGGATTTCGACCTTCCGGCAATGACTCTTTATGGATGGAACAAGGCAACGAGTTGGTGGCGGATGTTTTTGCCCATGAGCAGAACCTGGTCATTTGTGAAGTTTCGGGAGAAGCGGATTCTCAGGATAAATCATCAGAAAAATTATTCTTGATAGCCGGCTGTGCACATCAGGGGATTGACAGGATTTTTAATCATTTCAAGAGCAAATGGGGCCGTTATCCAGACGTTGCCATTGGCGGTTTTCATTTGCACAACCGTGCAACTGGAACCAGTGAATCACCGGAGCGGATCCGGGAACTGGCGGCATTTCTGATGAAGACAGAGACAGTGCTTTACACAGGACACTGTACCGGTGAAGAAGCCTATCAACTGCTGAAAGAAATCATGGGTGACCGTATTCACTATCTTGCCGGCGGCAGTGATATATCCCTGTAGAAGCTGACGACCATATGAGCATTACCGCACTTATAGTGTTGATTCATCTTGTTCAAAATCATACCATTTGAAAACCGCTGATACCCGGCGGTTTTTTTGATGTGTGGGATTGAATGATCCACCCAATCTCAAGATAAAGTGTTTGCGAGGGCTGTTGCTTTGATTTCCTGCCATCGCATTTCCTTCTTTAACGGTTCACTGCAAAACCGGTGCTTTCTTCAAATGGTTATTGACATATGTTCAATATAGGTGTAAACTGAAGCTGTAAAGAACATATGTCAATAACGGCGTATGTAATAGAAAGGGAACACTGAATCAATGTGAGGAGGGTAATAGATGCCAGGAAGAGACGGAACAGGCCCGAGGGGTCAGGGTCCCATGACAGGATGGGTGACCGGATTCTGCATGACTTCACGTTCGTTGGGAATGGGTCGTGGGGTTAGGCGTGGCGGCATGGGAATGCGGAGAGGACCGGTTTTTGGCCCCGGCGTTCCAGTAGGTGCCAAATTCGGATGCGGCAGAGGCTATGGCGGTTATGGTCCTTTTTGGGGAACTGGGGAGACATCGGAAGAACAGGCAGCGCAGTCACAATGGACCAGGGATGCTTTGAAAGAACAGCGTGAGTGGCTGAAAAAACGCCTTGACATCGTTGAAATGCAATTGGACAATGGAACAAACGATGAATAAGAGGTGAAGAGACATGCCAAGACCCCGAAAATGGCGCCGGGTCTGCCAGCTGCCGGAAAGTGATTTATTCGGACCCCAGCAGGACCAGCGACCGGGACGAAAGATTCTCAGTATGACTGTGGAGGAATATGAAACCATTCGGTTGATTGATTTGGAAGGACTCACCCAGGAGGTGTGTGCTGATCGCATGGAAGTGGCCAGAACGACGGTGCAGCGAATTTATAATGATGCCCGTAAAAAACTGGCGGCTTCATTGGTGGAAGGTCATTTGCTGAAAATAGAAGGCGGTGACTACAAACTGTGTGATGAGGTTGATCAGCAGATGGGTTGCGGCCGGTGCAGACGGCACCGGTTTGGCCAGGTGTCTCAACAGGGGTCGCCATCAGAATGAACATGGGAGGAATCACATATGAAAATTGCTGTCCCGGCAGACGGGAGCAATCTGGAAAAAGCAGTGAGCCTGTCTTTTGGCCGGGCACCCTATTACCTTATATTTGACAATACTACAAAGCAGTCTGAGTTGTTGGACAATGAAGCGGCCGCCAGTCAGGGCGGTGCTGGGATTAAGGCGGCCCAGTTTCTGGTGGACCAGAGAGTGAAAGCTGCCATTGTTCCCCGGTGCGGAAAAAATGCAGCAGAGGTACTTCAGGCTGCAGGAATCGAGCTTTATCAGTGCCAGCCAGGCTCAGTCCAACATAATCTGGATGCACTGGCAGGCGGAGAACTATCATTATTGGAAGAAATTCATCCCGGACTTCACCGACACGGAGGCCGGTAATATGAAACTGGCAGTTCTCAGCGGTAAGGGCGGTGCAGGAAAAACACTGATGGCAGTGAATTTGGCTGTGGTGGCTTCTCCGGCACTCTATGTGGACTGTGATGTGGAGGAGCCCAACGGCCATTTATTCCTAAAACCGGATGCCATCAGGGAAATGCCTGTGAAAGTGAAAGTTCCCCGTGTTTTGCATGAAGAATGTGATGGTTGTCGGGCGTGTGTGGATTTTTGTCGTTTTCATGCTCTGGCATACACCAATAAAGTGATTGTTTTTGACGAAGTGTGCCATGCTTGTGGCGGATGCGCCCTTGTGTGTCCCCAAAAGGCCATCATGGAAACCGACCGGATCATTGGCAGAATGGAAAAAGGGGTTTCAGGTGTTCAAAAAGAGCTGGAGGTCTTCACCGGTTTCCTGAACCCAGGAGAAGCTGCCGGTACTCCTGTTATTCGCAGTCTGTTGAAGGAACTGCCGAAAACGACCCTGACAGTGATTGACTGCCCGCCGGGGAGTGCCTGCAGTGTCATGGAAAGCATTCAGGAAGCGGACTACTGCCTGTTGGTGGCCGAACCCACCCGGTTTGGCCGGGACAACCTGGAAATGGTGCATCAACTGGTGAAACTGTTTCATAAACCTCATGGACTGGTTTTGAATAAAACCACTGGGGGGGTAAATCCATCGGAAGACTATGCCAACACCAACGCCCTTCCCATTTTAGGGAGGCTTTCCCACGATCAGCATTTGGGTGAGATGCATGCCAATGGAAAAGTGGTTGCTCAGATGGATTCCCATTATCGGAAGTGGTTTGAAGTATTACTCTGCCGGTTGAAACAGGAGGTGCTGCAATGAAGCAATTGCTGATCCTCAGCGGAAAAGGCGGCACAGGTAAAACTACAGTGGCCACTGCATTGATTCAGCTGTCGGCGGCTGCAGCCTGTGCTGATTGCGATGTGGATGCGCCCAATCTGCATATACTGATGCATCGAAACGATCCCCCAACCGCAGAAGATTTTTGGGGGCTTGACAAGGCAGTGATTGATACCACCCGGTGTGTTGCTTGTGGCTCATGTGCCAGTCATTGCCGATTTGAAGCCATTGAAGTCACTCCGGTCTATCGGGTTAACAGTTTTGCATGTGAAGGCTGTGGCGTCTGCGTCCATGTGTGCCCCACCCATGCTGTCACCATGACACCTGCAAAGGCGGGGAACTTAATGACCTATCATCAGCAACCTGTTTTCGCCACGGCCAGATTAAAAATGGGCAGCGGCAACTCTGGAATGCTGGTGACAGCAGTGAAAAAACGGATGAAAGAGTCAGCAGAAAAAGAATCTTTTCATCAGTCTTCGGAGGCATTGGCGGTGATTGATGGCTCACCCGGGATCGGTTGTCCGGTGATTGCCTCCATCACTGGTGTGGATCTGGTGCTGGTGGTAGCAGAGCCTTCCCTTTCCGGCATCAGTGATCTAAGGCGGGTGGTTGAAACCGCCCGGGGACTGAACACCCACCTGTCAGTGTGCATAAATCAGTGGAACATCAGCCCTGAAAACACCAACATCATTGAAGAATGGTGCGCTTTGCAGTGCATTCCGGTGCTGGGACGTATCCCCTATGATCCTGAGGTGGTGACTGCCATCAATGATGGCAAGAGTATTGTGGAAGTCAGTTGTGCTGCCGGTGAAGCGGTGGCGTTGATTTATGAAAAGCTGGTAAGGCATCTTAATCAACTGGAGGCGACAGGAAATGAACGAAGCATGTGACCAAAGCTGTGGCAGCTGCAACGAAGCCTGTGATGAAAGAAAAACCCCTTATGATATGAAAGAACAGCCTCATGCCGGCAGTCAGATTCAAAAAGTGATTGGGGTGGTGAGCGGAAAGGGAGGCGTTGGAAAATCACTGGTAACATCACTGCTGGCGGTGAGTATGAACCGGCGGGGTTACCGAACGGCAATTCTTGATGCCGATGTCACCGGACCCTCCATTCCCAAGGCTTTTGGAATTACGGGAAAGGCTATGGGCAGTGAAACCGGCATTTTTCCCATCGCCAGTGAGACCGGCATCAAACTGATGTCCATTAACCTGTTACTTCCCAATGACACAGACCCTGTTGTGTGGCGCGGCCCGCTAATAGCAGGCACCGTGAAACAGTTTTGGACAGATGTGATCTGGGGCGAGGTGGACTACCTTTTTGTGGACATGCCGCCGGGCACAGGAGATGTTCCACTAACAGTGTTTCAGTCGCTGCCGGTGGATGGCATTGTCATTGTCACATCACCTCAGGAACTGGTTTCCATGATTGTTGAAAAGGCCGTGCGCATGGCGGAAATGATGCAGATTCCCGTTCTGGGACTGGTGGAAAACATGGCTTGGTTCCAGTGCCCCTCATGTGACACGCGGCATTATCCTTTTGGGGAAAGCCATTTGGATATGCTGGCCCGCCGCCACGGACTAAAGCTGCTGGCCAGTCTCCCCATTGATCCTGCTGTGGCAGCGGCATGTGACCAGGGTGCCATTGAAAAAGTGTCGGGTGAGTGGTTGGAAGAACTGGGAAATCATCTGGAGAGAGCAGATCAAAATGAAGGAGTGAACGGAATGAAAATAGCAGTTGCCAGCGATGGCACTCAAGTATCTGGCCACTTTGGCCATTGCGAAGCTTTTCACATTTTTGAAACAGACGCAGGCAAGGTGCTTCGTGAAGAACGGGTAGCCAATCCTGGTCATCGGCCAGGGTTCTTGCCCCAGTTTCTCCATGAACAGGGTGTCAATGTCATAGTTTCCGGTGGTATGGGCGGCGGTGCGGTGGATCTATTCCGTGAAAACGGTATCGAAGTGGTGACGGGCGCTGTGGGTGAAGCCCGGGAAGTGGTGTCCATGTACCTGCAGGGCCAATTGAGTTCCAATGGTTCTGTCTGTCATGAACATGCTCATGAGGGCACTTGTGGTCATTAGTGACTGAAGTGTTAGGCGATTCGGAAAGATGACGATAGAAATTTTCAATCGAATCACAAAAACGCATCCAAAGATTCAATTTTACTCCCTGAGATGAACATGCCATAATGAAGTCGGTATCATACCATCATCACCGATGGCAACTCATTGAAGGGAGTTTTGATTCATGTCTTCATCACCTTTTCGCTCCACCCGTGCGATGGTTCTGGCCTCCATGGGAATCGTTGTCAACATTGTATTGGGAACCATTGTATCAACGCTTCAAATTCCTCTGCTCTTTTTGGACACCATGGGAACCATTTTGGTGGCAGCAGTACTGGGTCCTCTGGCAGGTGCCATGACCGGAGGTCTCACCAATGTCATTCAGGGAGCCATCACAAACCCCCGCACCATCCCCTTTGCGCTGGTGAACATTGTCATTGGTGTGATTGTTGGGCTGGTGGTCCGGCGGTTTCGCTTTGACTTGAAAACAGCAGTGATCACGGGTCTGGTGCTGGCCGTTATAGCGCCCCTTATTGGTACTCCCATCTCAGTTCTGATGTTTGGCGGCCTTACTGGTGGAGGCACTGATATTATGGTGGCCTGGTTATTGGCCAGTGGGCAGCGCATTTTCACGGCGGCTTTCATTCCCCGGGTAACGGGAAACCTGGTTGATAAGGTGGCCAGCTGTGTGCTGGTGGCACTTATGTTGAAGTATGTTCCCCGGGATCTTTTTACCACCCGGGCAGTGGATCATGATTAAGCGCAAAAAGCAATTGCTGCTGGTGGCGCATTGCGTACTGAATCAGAATGCGGTGATCCGCGACTGGGAACGGGCCCAGGGCGGATTCAACGAACTGGTTCACGCGATGCTGGCAGAGAATTTGGGTATTATACAGCTTCCCTGCCCCGAGTTTGCTTTCTCGGGGGAAGACAGACCACCCCGCACCAAAAATGAGTATGATAAACCCGCTTATCGCACGCTGTGCTGTTGTCTGGCCCAGCCGGTGGTGGAACAGGCAAAGGAGTATCAACGTCAGGGGTATTTAATCAAGGGTCTGGTGGGAATCGGCGAAAGTCCTTCCTGTGATACCTTGGGGAATCGGGGCATTTTCATGGAAGTATTACTGGCCATGATGTCGGAGGCAGGGGTAGAGCTGAAGACATTGGATATTTCTGAAGACTATCTTGAGGGTCACGGGGAAAAAACGCTTCGGGAGTTTGATTGCTTTATCAAATAAGAAGCGCTAATAAAATAAACCATGAGCAGCAAAGGGATCTGATGGGGCGACAACGCTCATCAGGTCCTTTTTGCATGAAAGGATAATGATAGACAATGCACCAAGTGGACTGACTTCAAAGGAGCAGATGTCAGTTCTAAAATGTGACGCCAGCTGAAATAAACGGCGAAAAATCAGAAAAATAAAATGATGAAAGAACTTGACACAGGAATGAAATCAGACTAGAATAAAGTTAGTTAATGCTAACGAACCAGAGTGGATACTGATGGAGTTAAGTAAACCTTGATGTCCATTTGAAACATTGAGTGTATCACTGTCATACAAAAGAAATGATGCAGCAGGTTGGTTGGAACTGTAAGCCTGCGATAAAGAACAGCAGCTAATTCTTTTCAGATCGAGATGGAAAGGGAGGTAAGCAATGAAAAAAGTGCTAATTGTGGATGATTCTCTGTTTATGCGACAATCCCTCAAAATGATTTTTGAAAAAAATGGATATGAAGTGGTTGGGGAGGCAGAAAATGGCGAAAAAGCGGTGGCACAGTACGAGCAGTTACTTCCTGACCTGGTGACTATGGATGTCACCATGCCTGTGATGGACGGAGTTGAAGCACTAAAAAGTATCAAAAAATCGTCTCCGAGTGCCAAGGTGCTGATGGTGACAGCCATGGGCCAGGAAAGTATCGTGAAAGAAGCAGTGATACAAGGTGCTTGCGGTTTTGTTGTCAAGCCAATTATTGCAGAGGTGCTCATTAATGCAGTGAAAAAACTGTAAGGGAGGAGGTGTGGGTATGGCAAGCAGGACGCTGGAACCTATGCTGGAGATGTACTTGTTCGAAAGCTGTCAGTTGTTGGAGCAATTGGAAGAAATACTGCTTCGCAGCGAAAAAGCATCCCAAATGTCCGAAGATGACATCAATGAAACTTTCCGGATCATGCATACGATAAAAGGTTCTTCCGCAATGATGATGTTTTCGAACATAGCTAATTTAGCCCATCACATTGAAGATCTGTTTTTTCATATTCGAGAAAACAAACTGGTTTCATTGGATTATTCAACGGTATGTGACCTGGTCTTTTCTGCACTGGATTTTATCCGCAATGAAACCCTGCGCATTGAAAGTGGTGAAGAGGCAGATACACCAGAAGGGGATTTGGTAGATCGGATCGCCACTTATCTTCAACAAATTGCTGGCAATGAAGCAGGTGCCGAAACAGCAACAGTTCTGCATAGCCAGCAGAATCCCAAGGATCAGAAGTTTTATGTGCGCCAGGAAGTTAAGAGCTTGGAACAAATCAATTGGTTTCGCAGTTTTATTCAGTTTGACGAAGGCTGCGAAATGGAAAATGTACGGGCGTTTACGGTGGTTCACAGCATGAAGGAACAATGTGATCAGATGCATCACTACCCTGAAGACTTGTTCGAAAGTCAGGAATGCAGCCAGTTTATTGCCCAAGAAGGGTTTTTGATGGTGTTCAGCACTCAGTTGACGAAGGAACAAGTGGAGAATCAACTGGAGGAAGCTCTTTTTGTCAAAAGTATCCTGCTGGATGAGTTGGATGAAAAAGGTTTTACTGAAGCGGTTGAAGAACTGGAACGACGAAGTAAGCCGTTGGAGGAAGCGGATGCTGGTTTTAGTGACAGATCATTTGCCTCTGATCAGGAAAAAACTGAAATGGAAGCGATACAAGACACAGTAAAAAGCTTGAAGCAAAACATGATTACTGTGAACATCAATAAACTGGACAGGTTGATGGATCTGGTGGGAGAAATTGTCATCACCGAGTCCATGGTCATTCGCAACCCTGACCTGGCAGGTTTGCAGCTGGACAATTTTAGTAAATCTGCCCGACAACTGCGAAAACTCACTGATGATTTGCAGGATGTGGTGATGTCCATTCGCATGCTGCCCATCGGACCCACCTTCCATAAAATGCAGCGCATTGTCCGGGACATGGCTCGAAAAATCAACAAAGAAGTGGACCTGAGAATCCTGGGAGAAGAGACTGAGGTGGACAAGAATATCATTGACCACCTGGGTGATCCCCTGATGCACCTGATACGTAACGCCATGGACCATGGTATCGAAGAACCACAGGATCGGCAATCAAAAGGAAAGTCTGCCAAGGGAAGAATAACCCTGGAAGCGTCCAATACAGGCGGCGATGTCCTTATCCGCATCATGGATGACGGCAAAGGCCTTGATCGAAAAGCGCTTATCGACAAAGCACGGTCAAGAGGGCTCATTACAAAGTCTGACGAAGACATCAGCGACGAAGAAGCCTACAACCTGATCCTACTGCCCGGTTTCTCCACCAAAGACACCGTCACCGAGTTTTCCGGCAGAGGCGTAGGCATGGACGTGGTGAAAAGCAATATTGAAAAAGTGGGTGGCAGCATCTCGATTGACAGCACCCTGGCCATCGGTACCACCATCAACATCAAAATCCCGTTAACACTGGCTATCGTGGATGGCATGCAGGTAAACACCGGCAGCTCTCTGTACACTATTCCTACGGTGGCAATCCGAGAGTCTTTTAAAGCCAGTGAAAAGGATTTAATTAAAGACACTGACAACAATGAAATGATCATGATTCGGGGAAGTTGTTATCCCATTGTTCGGCTCCACCGCCATTTTGGGGTTGCACCTAAGACGGATGATCTGATGGAAGGCATTATGATCATGGTGGAAAACGACGGCAAGGCCGTATGTCTCTTTGCCGACGAACTGCTGGGTGAACAGCAGGTGGTGGTAAAGCCGTTGCCCGGTTATCTTGTGAGATACCCAGTGAAAGTCAGCGGAATTGGCGGTTGCACCATTCTGGGAGACGGCAGCATCAGTTTGATCATAGACGTGACAGGTATTATACACCGAACCATACAGGGGGGATCCTTATGACCGCAGAGCAAGACTATTTAATGGAAATGGAAGAAGATACGCAGAAAGGTAAATACCTCACCTTTAACTTGGGAAAAGAAGTCTTTGGCATTGAAATCCGGTATGTGACAGAGATCATCGGGATGCAGCCCATCTCTGAAGTGCCGGAGGTGCCTGACTTCGTCAAAGGCATCATCAATCTGCGGGGCAAAATCATCCCCCTTATCGATGTTCGCCTGAAGTTTAAGAAAGATGCTGCGGAGTACAATGACCGTACCTGCATCATCGTCATTGACATCGACAACACCTCTGTGGGCCTCATTGTGGACCAGGTGGCAGAAGTGCTCAACATTGAAGATGCCATGATCGTGCCGCCGCCAGATTACCGCACCGGGTTCCAGAACAGGTACATCAAAAGCATTGGCCGGGTGGGAGAAGAAGTCAAGCTGATTTTGGACTGCGACAAGCTGTTGAACGACGATGAACTGGAAATGGTGGAGCAGGTGGGACAGTAGCGGATGCACGGTATAAAAAGAAGTTTGCAAAAAAACGCTTTAACAGGAGAGAAATAAACACATCACACATATTGAGGAGGTTTTGTCAATGAAATGGTACTATAACATGAAACTGGGCACAAAAATGATCAGTGGTTTTATCATTGTAGCACTGATTGCAGGTTTGATTGGATTTTTAGGAATTGTGAATATCCGCACCATAGACGATCTGGATACACAACTCTATGAAACCATGACGGTGCCCCTGGGGGAAATGGCAGTCATTCTGGATTCTTATCAGCGGATGAGGAGTAACGTAAAGGATATTATTTTGTCGGACAGCGCTGCAGACATTTCGGAGTATGAACGACTTGTACAGGTGCGGAACCAGGAGTTCACAACAAACCTGGACAGCTATGAAACCACCCTCTTCTCAGAAGAAGGACGTCGCCTGCTTCAGGAAGTGCGAACGCTGAAAGGTGATTATGATAGAATAATGACTGAAGTGATTCGCATGGCGCGTGCCGGACAGGATCGGGAAGCATATGCACTGATGCAGGGAACGGAAGCAGCTGCCATCAGAAGCACCCTTGAGAATGATCTGTATCGCATGATGGACATCAAAGTAGAAGCTGCCGCCAGTACAGCAGCCGGCAATACTGCCACTGCCAATGCAGCCACGGTGCAGACCATCATCATCCTGGTCATCGCCATTCTCATCTCCATTGGTTTGGGAGTCTTTATCAGCAATTCCATCAAGAAACCCATTAATCTCATGGTGGTTGCCTCGGAAAAAATGGCAGATGGAGATCTGAATGTGGACATTGATATCAACACCCTGGATGAAATTGGAACTTTAGCAAATGCTTTCAGTCGAATGGCAGAAAATGTGAATGATGCCATGCAGGATATCAACTCAGCTGCAGATCAAGTGTCAGCCGGATCAAGTCAGGTGGCCGACTCCAGCCAGCAGTTGTCTCAGGGAGCCACTGAACAGGCCAGTTCTGTTGAAGAAATAACTGCCTCCATGGAAGAACTGGCTTCTCAAACCAATCAAAATGCTGTCAATGCCACAGAGGCCAGCAACATGGCCGGCCAGGCACAGAAGGACGCAGAGGCTGGTAACAACCGGATGAAGGAAATGCTGGTATCCATGGATGAAATTAACGAATCATCCAATAAGATCTCCAAGATTATTAAGGTCATTGACGAGATTGCCTTCCAAACTAATATTCTGGCCCTGAATGCAGCAGTGGAAGCCGCCCGGGCCGGTCAGCACGGCAAAGGTTTTGCGGTGGTGGCAGAAGAAGTCAGAAATCTGGCAGCGAGAAGTGCCAATGCAGCCAAGGAAACCACAGAAATGATTGAAGGGTCTATTCAGAAGGTGAGTACTGGCACCAACATCGCCAATGAAACTGCCAAAGCACTTGAAAATATAGTAAAAGGAGTGGCTGATGCCACCCAGCTGGTACAGCAGATTGCTACTGCATCCAATGAACAAGCCTCCGGGATCGAACAGGTGAACGAAGCTATTATGCAGGTGTCTCAGGTGACTCAGACCAACTCTGCCACATCGGAAGAAGCCGCGGCAGCCAGTGAAGAGCTATCCAGCCAGGCACAGCTTCTGAAGGACGCAGTGAGTCGGTTTAAGTTGAAACATGCCGGCCATCGAGGCAATCGGAGTGGGTTTGATGAAATGAGTCCAGAAGTTCTTCGTATGATGGAGTCTGTTAACAGAAATGGACAAGAGACGGTTTTCGAATCATCTGAAAGACGGTCGACAGCAGGAAAGAAGAAAGTTAAAATATCATTGGATGATCAGGAGTTTGGAAAATACTAACGTGCTGATTCATTGTCGATTCAGCATTGAATCGGTTGGCGATAGAAGGTGAATGGAATGCTGAAAATATCTGATCAAGAGTTTCAACAAATATCGCAATACATTCGCAGTCAGTACGGGATTAAGCTTGGTCCGGAAAAAAGGGCGCTCATTATGGGTAGATTGGGGAGCACGTTGGTATCCAGGGGTTTTGACAGCTTCACGGCTTATTTCAAGTATCTTTTGGCAGATGAGACGGGAGATGGGGTGTTTGAACTTCTCAATAAAATCACCACCAATCACACTTATTTTATGCGTGAAGCCGCTCATTTTATGTTTTTCCAGGAAAAGGTACTGCCATGGGTGAAAGCTGTCTCACCTTACGATGCCAGAATTTGGAGTGCCGGGTGTTCACGGGGGCAAGAACCCTATACATTGGCCATGTTAATGCAAGACTATTTTGGCCATGAAAAACAACGTTGGAATACCCAGATCTTAGCTACAGATATTTCTGCGCAGGCCCTGTCGGCAGCCAGGGAAGGAATTTACCCTGCTGAAGAAATGGCGTCGCTGCCAGAAAAATGGAGAAATACTTACTTTCAGTCACTTGGAGACGGTCGATATCAGGTGAAGCTGGGGTTGCGAAATGAGTTGGTGTTGAGAAGCTTTAACCTGATGAACCAGCATTTTCCTTTTCGCAAACCCTTTCATGCCATCTTTTGTCGAAACGTGATGATTTACTTTGATGCGCCCACCAAAAAGCAGTTGGTACAGCGATTTCGTCAACACCTGGCACCCGGAGGCTATCTTTTTATTGGACACTCTGAGAGTCTGGGACGAGACAATGAAGGCTTCCGCTATCTACAGCCGGCTGTTTACAGAAAGGAATAAGCCAATGGGAACCCTTAAACCAATACGTGTACTCATCATTGACGACAGCCTTGTATCCAGGGAAATTCTTCGGAAAGGCCTGGCGGGGGATCGGCGGTTACAGGTGGTGGGCCTGGCAGGGGACCCTTATGAAGCAGTCGAAAAAATCGAGGACCTTGAGCCGGATGTACTGACCCTGGATATCAATATGCCTAAAATGGACGGCCTCACTTTCCTCACCAAGCTGATGGCACAACTTCCCCTGCCTGTGGTGGTCATCAGTTCTTCAGCAGAGCGTGTGTTCGATGCCATGGAAAAAGGTGCAGTGGATTTTGTGGCAAAACCTGCCATTTCATCACCGGCTGATCTGGAAACTTTCTTGGAAGAAGTGGTTGAAAAGGTAAAAATAGCTGCGTCAGTTAAGATGTATTTACATGCACCCACAGCAGTTCCAGAAGAAATGACACCGTCTGTTAAAGCGGTGAAAGATATTCGGGTGATTGCCATGGGAGCTTCAACAGGTGGTACAGATGCTTTGCTGAAGGTGCTAAAAGGACTGCCGATGAATATACCGGGAATTGTGATTGTACAGCACATGCCTCCAGTGTTCACCCGAATGTATGCTGAGCGGTTGGATCAACAGTGTGCACTGTCGGTTTCAGAAGCGAAGACTGGCGATGAAGTTAAACCGGGGAGTGTCTTGATTGCCCCAGGGGATCAGCACATTAAAATAGTGAAAGATCAGCAACGGTGTGTGGTCAGGTGTTTCCGCGGTGACAAAGTCAGCGGTCACTGTCCCTCGGTGGATGTACTGTTTGAATCAGCAGCCCTAACAGTAGGTGCAAAAGCGATGGGTGTCCTGTTGACGGGAATGGGAAGTGATGGTGCCAGGGGGTTGCTGACCATGAGAAAAGCAGGAGCCTACACATTGGGACAGGATAAAGATAGCAGTGTTGTCTATGGCATGCCAATGGTAGCTTACAATATCGGCGCAGTGGTTCGTCAGTTGCCACTGGAACGTATTCCCTCAGAAATTCTGCGGCACTTGTCCCGCTAATCGAAGTTTGGAGGCTGATAATGATGCCCATGGAAGCTAACTTAATGGCTCTGATCTGGGACAGTGTTGGCGATGGTATCATTGCCACTGATACACAGGGTGTGATCATAAACATTAACATAGCTGCTCTGGAGTTGATTGGCATTGAATGGCATGAGGCAGTCAATCAACCGCTGGACAAAATCTTATATTTGTACGATGATAAGGCTGGTGTTCCGCTGAACGGCTTCTGGGAAAAAGCGCTGAATGAGGCGAGAAAAATAAAGCTTCCCAGAAATGCTAAACTGAAGGGAAGAAACCAGAATTACTACCTGGCTGCAAAATTTTCCCCCATACAAGCATTTGGCCAGCCCCCTCAGGGGGTGGTGGTAGTTTTTCGTGACATTACCCCATTCCGTATACATGAAGAGCAGCTCCATTTGTATCGCATGGCCCTTGAACAAAGTCCTTTTTCAGTTGTCATAACAGATGTGGATAACCGAATTGTTTATGTGAACCGCGAATTTATGGAATTAACTGGATATGGGCTGGAAGAGGTGATAGGGAAAGACCCCAGACTATTGAAATCTGGCAGCACGCCTGAGAAAACCTATGAACACATGTGGGAAACCATCACCAGGGGCAGTGTGTGGCAGGGAGAGTTTTACAATCGAAAAAAGGATGGTAACTACTATTGGGAGAAGGCCATCGTGGCGCCGATCACTTCTCCAGATGGAAAAATTGACTATTACCTGGCCATCAAAGAAGATGTAACCACGAAGAAAGCCATGGAAGATGAGTTGCGTCGTGCAAGAGAACAGGCAGATCGCAACCTTAAAAAGAGCCAGTATTACATGGAGCAACTGGAAAATGCACGACGTGCGGCAGATGCTGCCAATAAGGCAAAGAGTGAGTTTTTAGCCAACATGAGTCACGAGATACGAACTCCACTCAATGGAATGATTGGTATGATTGAACTGACTGCAATGACAAATTTGACCAAAGAGCAACATGATAATCTCGACATCATCAGAATTTGCGGAAATAATCTTCTGAATGTCATCAATAATGTGCTGGATTTCTCGAAAATTGAGTCAGGGAAAACAGAAGTTGACCGGGTGGATTTTGATGTGCAGGAATGGTTCATGCAATGCCTATTGGTACACCAGGCCCAGGCAGCAAAAAAAGGGATTGATCTGCTGGCAGTGTATGACCCGCATATGCCAAATAGGCTGCGGGGAGATACGAAGCTCTTGCAGCAGGTGATGAACAATCTTATTGGAAATGCAGTAAAATTTACGGAAACAGGGCATGTCATGGTAACCATGGATCATGAAGGGGAGGAAGGCGGATTAGTCTGGACAAAGATTAAAGTCAGTGACACCGGCATTGGTATTCCTGAAGACGAACTACCCCGGCTTTTTCGAAGTTTTACCCAACTGGACAGTTCCATTACCCGTCGGTTCGGGGGAACAGGACTCGGGTTAGCCATCAGCCGCCAGTTGGTGGAAATGATGGATGGAACCATTCATGCTGCCAGTGTCGAAGGTGAAGGCACTACGTTTATAGTCGCCCTTCCCTTTGAGCATGCAATGCAGCAGGAAGATCCCATGCCGGAAAATGAGATTTCTTCCATGGCTGCCGGTGACATCGGTCAAAAGTGGACTATTCTGGTGGTGGAGGATGATCTCGTTAATCAGACAGTTATCCGAAGTTTGCTCAAATTAAAGGGTTATCGAATTCACTGCGCCAATGATGGAAAAGAAGCGGTGAGCGCATGGGAGTCACTTCAGCCAGACCTCATCCTCATGGATATCCAGATGCCAGGGATGGATGGGATACAGGCAACGGCAGCCATACGGGAACTGGAAAGTGAAAGATCTTCGCGCACACCCATCGTTGCCCTGACAGCTCATGCCATTCATGGGGATCGGGAGCGATTTCTGGCATCGGGGATGGATGAATATGTGCCCAAGCCAGTGGAGATGGAACGATTATACCAAACGATCAATAGAATATTAGATTCGCCAGATGTGAAAGGCTTGAAACCACTGCAGCAAAAAAGATATACTGAGCCTAACAACTACTTGCCCGTAGAAGCTGATCAATTGATGGCAAAAGCGGTGGAAGGTTTTATTCCCGATATGTTTTCCCTGTTGGATCGGCTCCACCAACAACTAATTGAGGAAGATATGGAGCAGATTGAACGACTGGCACATCAAGTGAAAAACCGTGCGGTGGCAGTGGGCGAACTGGACATCAAAAACCAGGCTTTCAAAATTGAGCTGGCTGCCCGAAAACAGGCACTCCAAGATGCCCGAAGTGCTTACAGCGCATTAAAACAGTCTTTTGAGTCATATGTCTCTTTTGCTGGACAACAGATGGAAACGACAAGGGAAGGAGGGAAATGATGATAAAAATACTCATTGCAGAGGATGATTTGGGTAGTCGAAAATTCATGCAGCAATTTCTTAAAGCTTACGGGGAATGCGACATGACCGTGGATGGCATCGAAACTGTGGATGCTTTTCTCCTGGCGTGGGATGAAGGGGAACCTTATGACCTGCTATGTCTGGACATCATGATGCCCAAGTTGGACGGACTTAAAACGCTGAAAATTATTCGGGAGTTGGAAAATGACAAGCATGTACCAGCGGAGGAGCGGGTTAAGATTGTGATGACCACCGCTCTTAACGAGCAGCAGACGGTTTATGATGCTTTTGAGCTTGGATGTGAAGCGTTTGCAGCAAAACCCATTAACCAGGAAAAATTGCGTGAAGTATTGCATAAGTTGGGATTTGATCCGATAGAATGAATTTGAAGCGGAGTTATGCATACTGTATGACGGCACTTTGGATCCCCACCGTGGGCCTCAGGGTGCTGTTTTTTTTAGAAAATCCAGATGAGGATGATCGTACTCTGTTGGCGAAAATGCATGCGTCCATTTTTGATGAATGAGCGCGGTTCATGGCTGCAATATAGTTGGATTTCAATAGGCATATAGAAATGTTTAATTGGAGAAGGTGGAAATCCTGTGATAGAGTTGGATGTGAAAGAATTAACGAAAATGGGCGAGGTCTGCTGTTTTTCAGATAGGCAGCAGAGAAAGGATGGTCGGTATGTCACTATATTTTGGGAAGGTGGTTAAAAGATGATTGAATGCACCATTAATGGACAGGTTGTCCAGACGAAGGAAGGTCAAACGATTTATGAAGCTGCAACCAGTGCAGGCATAAAGATTCCCACGCTCTGTTATGATGAACGATTAAAACCCCATGGCTCCTGCCGTATTTGTGTCGTAGAGGTGGCGGGTGCCCGTTCACTCATGGCTTCCTGCAGTACGCCAGCAGCCAATGGAATGGTCATTCAAACTGAAAGCGAAGCGGTGGTGACTGCCCGGAAAGAAATATTAGATCTTATTCTGGCCAATCACCCGCTGGATTGTCTCACTTGTGAAAAAGCGGGGCGCTGTACCCTGCAGGATCTGTGTTTTCAGTATGATATTGAAGAGAGTTCCTTTGACGGCAAACGCAAAAACTATGACAAAGATACCAGTAACGAATTCTATGTGGCAGATCAGAGTAAATGTATTCTTTGCGGAAAATGTGTTTACGTTTGCTCACAGGTTCAAAGTACTGAAGCCATCTGTTTCATAGATCGTGGGTTTGAAACCCATGTGGGAACTCCTTTTGAAATGGGATTGTCAGAATCCACCTGTGTTTCCTGTGGAAACTGCATCTCTGTCTGTCCGGTTGGAGCGCTGCTTCCCAAACGAAAAGAAAAATACCGTTATTGGGAAACCAGAGAAGTGAAAACCACTTGTGCCTACTGCGGTGTCGGCTGTCAGATGAAGTTGCTGGTGAAAGAAAACAAAGTGGTGGAAATTTTGCCTGATAAAGGGGCTGCCAACGAAGGGCTTTTGTGTGTGAAAGGGCGGTTTGCCCATGATTTCATCGGTCATCCTGATCGTTTAACGACACCGTTGATCCGCCGGAACGGCACTTTGGAACCCGCATCCTGGGAAGAAGCACTGAACCTGGTGACCGAGAAAATTCAGACCATTCGCCAGGAGCATGGGGCAGATGCCATCGCCGGTTTTTCTTCAGCCCGGGTGACCAATGAAGAAAACTATCTGATGAACAAACTGATGCGCGGTGCCATTGGTACCAATAACATTGACCACTGTGCCCGTTTATGCCACGCTTCCACCGTGGCAGGGCTGGCAACCACACTGGGAAGCGGTGCCATGACCAATCCCATGGCAGATGTGAAAAATGCCGAGGTGATTTTTATCACCGGTTCCAATACCACGGAAGCACATCCGGTGATGGGTGCCTATGTGCGCCAGGCTCGGAAAGCCGGCAGCAAGCTGATTGTGGCAGATCCCCGTGAAATTGAACTGGCTGAGGAAGCCGACCTTTTCCTAAAAATTCGTCCCGGTTCCAGCGTAGCCCTGTCCAATGCCATGATTCATGTGATTCTGCAGGAAAAACTGGAAAACAAAACCTTCATCGAAGAGCACACCGAAGACGTTGATCAATTAATAGCTGCTGTGGCAGAATGCACACCGGAGTGGGCAGAAACCGTGACAGGCGTGCCGGCGGAAACCATTCGCCAGGCGGCTCGTATGTACGCCGATAGCCATGCTTCCAGCATTATTTATTCCATGGGTATCACTCAGCATGTGAATGGCACAGAAAATGTGATGAGTCTTTCCAATCTGGCACTGGTCACCGGCAATCTGGGAAAACCAGGAGCAGGCGTTAATCCCCTGCGGGGTCAAAATAACGTGCAGGGAGCTTGTGATATGGGCGCGCTGCCCAATGTAATGCCTGCTTACCAACCGGTGAACAGCCCCGAAACCATTGCCCGCTTTAAAGAAGCGTGGGGTGTTGCGCTGCCTCAAAGCCCAGGACTCACTGTCACTCAGGCGATTCCAGCTGCGGCAGAAGGTTCAGTGAAAATGCTTTATGTGATGGGGGAAAATCCCATGATCTCTGATCCGGATACCCATCATGTGAAGGAAGGGCTGGAAAAAGCGTTCCTTGTGGTTCAGGATATATTCCTCACTGAAACGGGCCAACTGGCAGATGTGGTGTTGCCTGCCGCAGTGTTTGCCGAAAAAGAGGGTACTTTTACCAATACTGAACGCCGGGTGCAGCGGGTGCGTCAGGCCGTGATGGCTCCTGGAGAGGCACGGCCGGACTGGTGGATTCTCATGCAGCTCTTGAACCGGCTGGGGCTGGAATCCAGCTACAAAGGACCAAAAGACATTTTTGAGGAGATTCGACGGGTGGCTCCCTCCTATGCAGGTATCAGCTATGACCGAATTGAAGAGGAAGGCCTGTGTTGGCCCTGTCCGGCAGAAAGCCATGGAGGAACTCCGATTCTGCATGTGGGTAAAATCGCCCGCGGTGCTGGTCTCTTTAAACCCGTTCAGTGGCAACCGTCACCAGAGCTGGGACAGGAAGCATATCCTGACATCATGACCACCGGCCGGATTTTGTACCATTTCCATACCCGTACCATGACCGCCAAGTCGCCGGGCATTGAAGCCATCGCACCGGAAAACTATGTGGAAATTCATCCAGAGATGGCAAGTGCCAAAGGGATTCAGGAGGGCGATTTGGTAGCAATTGCTTCTCCCAGGGGTGAAATTCGGGTGAAAGCTCGCATCACTGACCGGGTTGACGCTCAGGTGGTTTTTGTCCCCTTCCATTGGAGTGAGGGTGCCAATGTATTGACCAATGGCGAAGTGCTGGACCCCTACTGCAAAATTCCAGGATTTAAAGTGACAGGCGTTAACGTTGAAAAAACAGGCGATCTTGGAGCGTGATGATCACCCGATAAGCTAATAGAGGCAGATAGCAAAACAGACAGTAACCGTCAATGGTCGAGACAAGGCTCCGTGAGCTGCTATTGACAGGTGCTGTCTGTTTCATTTTGGGGGCTGTTTAGTGAGTAAGAGAGCGCTCTTGCCAAACAACTATATGGCAGACAAATAACTTCTAAGAGCATCTAATTTGTCGATGATCAGATTTTTCAAAGGAACAGGCTGTATCGATCGAATGGTTTCTCCATATCCCATGAAATAAGCAGCAATAAAATTTTCTTCTCCTGCATTATAAAAACCTCGAATTGTGTATGCGTCATCCTCCAGGTGCAGCTTCATTGAAGGGTAATGTTCCTTTTGAAAAATGTCTGCTCCTTTTTTGGATACAATGACTTCGAAATCTGTTGCACCCGGGGTTTTATAAAGCAGGGCAGCAGATTTTATCAAGTCAGCGACTGGCTTTGAAGGATACACAACGTTCCCTTTCACATCGAGTACTTTGTCGCAACGAAACACTTGTGTACAGCCTGTTTCAGCATGATAGCCAGTTGCATACCATTGGCCGTAAGCAGCAGAGATATTAAAAAATTGAATGGGATGCCACTGAATCGCATTTTTTTTCTGATACTTAATGTCACACACTTTTTCATCAAGAGCGGACTGTAAAATAGCTTTCAAAAAATGACAATGATTCTTTTGCGGAATAGACCCTAAGCTAAAAATTTTTTCAGCGTTATGAAGCATTTCGATTTTTTCTGCGGAAAGACAGTTTTCAAATTTGCGCTTTAGTATTTCGACACTTAAATGAAAGGGCGTGGTTTCATACGCCCTTAACGTGAGCATTGAAAAATATAATGCAAATACTTCATCAATGTTAAATATAATGGGAGATAACAGCCTGTTTTGCAGAATGCCATAATAACCATTTCTGCCTGATTGGGAATAGATGGGCATTCCCATTTCTTCCATTGAATGTACGTCTCTAAGTGCAGTACTCTTTGAAATCGTATATTTTTCCATTAAATCTTTTAGATTGAAGAAATTCCTGTCGTTCAGAAATAGCATCATATCGTTCAATCGCTCTGATTTGTTCATCAACTTCACCCTTCCCCCAAAAAATGATCATACAAAAAGGTGTCATGATTTGATACCTTTCTGTATTATGCTATAAATATCTCAAAAAGAAAAGGAGAATGATCGATGATCACGAAAAAGGAATTAACAGGCATGATGAGAACGCAAACCGAAATTGCATTGGCGACAAGCGTTAATGGACAGCCGCATGTGCGAATTGTTAATTTCTACTTTGATGCCACAGCAAACACACTGTTTTTTACAACCTTTGGAGATAATGACAAGGTCAAGGAATTTGAAGCGAATCCACAGGTAGCTTTCACGACAATCCCCCATCATGGCTATGAACATGTGAAGGCAAATGGCATTGTCAAAAAGAGTGACCGCACTATTTTCGATGTTGCTGATGGGTTCACAAGTAAAATTCCAGACTATCAAGATACGATTGAGCAAGCCGGAGAACAGTTAGTCCTTTATGAAATCAAGTTTGACACGGCAGTGGTTACATTGGATTTTGAGCACATGGATACCATTTGCCTGGAGGGTTGAGAGAAGGTCACCAGATTTAGAGTGACAGGCGTCAGCGTTGAAAAACAGATGATCGCCTTGTGATTGCTGTCTGATAAGCTCAGCGACAGATAAAGCAGAAGCTGCCGAAAAATCCGGCAGCTTCTGCTTCTTATGAAATCACCTCTATACCACTTTGCCCATCAGACTGGGGTGGGGTATTGAGGTGGAGCATTCGGTCAGAGAGACAATTTCCTTCTGTAAAAGCAGCAGCACAGCTGCAGTGCTGTGGAAAGCCCGGGGCAGCAGTTCGGCAGTGCTGTGCTTCATTTGCTCTTCAGTGGGCTGATGAAGTAACATTTCATGAGAAAGAGAGCGAAGTGCATTTGACTCCAGGATCTCCAGTGGATGCCGCCCCTTCACTGCAACAAGCCTGCGGGGAATAAAGGCCTGAAAATGGTCTGCAGCCCAGGATTCATAGTGGTGATGCCCCTGCAAAAGACAGCCAATGGCATGGTGGGGCACACAGAGATCCTGTATCAGGTGCAGCACGATCCCCAAGTGGAAAAAATAGCGTTGTGCGTGACGCTCTTTGAATGCTTCATCCATGATTTTCAGGTTGTTTGTCAGCTCGTCGGCAGCATGGTGAACACCGGGAAGGCCGCTGTGCTGCAAGGGGTGATAAAAATGACTCAGGTTTCGCAACCCCTGATCAGTCCACTGGCTGCCTTGATGAATGAAGCTCATGAAAGGGGGGAGAAGTGCTGCCAAATACCGGTGACCGCTGCCGGCGAGAAGTGCCGGCACATGCTCGGAACAGCAGCGATGAACATTTTTTTGTGGGGTGGAAGACTTGGAAAAAAGTGTCAGCATGATCGGCGCCCCTCCTCTTCCAACGGTATTTGCAGAAGGGAAACAACGTTGTGGGCAGCCTCTGGAAAAGCTGCCTGACGAGCCTTTTGGCACATATCGTGAAGGCGTTCAGGGTACTGACCAAGTTGGCAAATGAGGTGCTCAACTTCACGAACATCTTTTGCCTGAAGGGCCCAGCCCTGACTCGCCGCCAGCGCTGCATTTTCTTCTTCATGACCTGGCAGGGGATTTAGGATAATGGTGGGAAGTCCGGCAACGGCAGCCTCCGAAAGACTGACTGCCCCCGCTTTGGTAATAAGCAGGGAAGCCTGCTTCATAAGGCGGGGAATATCATTGGAAAAACCCATAATTTTCCAATTGGCTAAATGGCGGGTGCGGATTATTAAGCTGTCATACAGGGTCTCGTTGTTACCAGTGACCACAACAAAATGCAGTTGCGGAAAAGCCGCCATCAACAGATCGGTGCAGGCGGTCAGGCTGCCAATGCCGAGTCCGCCGCCCATGATCAGAATGTGCTGTTCGCTGATGGCAGGTTCCTTTAACAGGGGATAAAGATGAGAGGCTGTTTCGACTGGTGTTGCAAAGCCCTTTTTCACAGGGATACCAGTGAGGTATAACTGTGATGCGGGGATGCCTTCATCCCTTAATGACATCACCTGGGAAGAATGGGCAACAAAATAACCGCTGAGCTGACGGTTTAACCAGAGGGGGTGGAAGCCGAAGTCTGTGAGAACTGCGTAGGCAGGTGCCAGGGCAGCAGATCGATAGGCAGCAGCGGGAAAGGGATGGGTAAAGATAAACAGAGAGGGAGACAGTGTCTGCTGCAGCTGCTTCAACAGGCGGTAACACAGGTGGTGGAGCATGGATACGGCACGGGGATTTGTCTGGTGTGTCTGTGTCCAAAGATACGCTTTTGAAAAAACGGCAGGTGCCTTTTGGATGGTGGTTAAGTAAAGTTTGTTCACCATCTGATAAATCCGTTTTTCTGCCAGTAAATCAATGACATGAACCTGCTGGGAAGAATTATGCTGCAGCAGTGATTCCTTTAAAGCACAGGCAACTTGATTATGCCCTGCGCCGATGGATGCAGTGACAATCACAATGGTTCGCATGGGGCACTCCTTTCAACAGTTGTCATCCATTGCTGATGGTTGTTGGGGGAATAATGTCACCACTAATGTATCAAATGGGCGGGGAAGTTGGTTTCAGATCATGTAAACAACAGGTAAGGATTCTGTAAATCCATGGAAATACACCGGAGATTCATTCATTTCCAGTGAACTGCTGACATATGTATTTCGTCTGATAGTCAGACTGTCTTCTGTGGTATGAGTGAAGTAGAACGTGCATTTCAGCAGACGGGAGGTCTTCGCTTGAACTATATTCGGCTGATGGTGCAGATGGGATTACCGCTGTTGGTGATCGTGTTTATGGTGATTGAACTGATGCTGCCCCGGATCATGCCGGGACGGGAGCCTCGCCAGGTGCGGCGTAATGCGGCCAAGGGGTTTGTGTTGCTGAATACGATCATTCTGGCAGCCACCTATTGGGATGTGATGGAGGAACCTATCATTTATCGGCTGGGCGGCGTTTTTGGCCAGGGTATGTATTTTCAAATAAACCTGCTAAACTATCCTTTTTTAGTATTGGCAGGAATTCTGTGGCTGATGGTGGGCTATTACAGCATGGAAGACATTCATTATCTTTTTTACACCATCACCTATCTGGCGACACAGGGAGCTTTTCTGGCTGGCGACTTGCTTACATTCTTTCTCTTTTTTGAACTGATGACACTGAGTTCCTATGCACTAATGGTCTATCACCGGGGGGAAGAACAGCTGGAGGCTGGCTTTGTGTATCTGTACATGGGAATCTTGGGCGGCCTGCTGCTTCTTAGCGGCATATTGCTCTTGGTGGCTTATACGGGAACGGCAGAATGGGTGCACTTGGCAGCGCAGTTCAGTGAAATGGGGAGCATCAAATATCTGATCGCCCTGTTCTTGTTAACGGGACTGGGAATGAAGGCTGGGATGGTGCCCTTTCATTTTTGGATGCCCCGCATTTACGAAAAGGCCCCTTTTGCAGTGGTGATTCTGTCTTCGGCCATGCTGGTAAAAGTGGGTGGCTACGGCATGTTGAGAGTGATGTCAGTGACCTTTTCTGCCGGGGCGGAAGACCAGGCACCTTTCAGTGCCGTTCTTTGGCAAGTGTCGGAACAGGTGGGGCTGATGCTCCTTTGGGCGGGGATCATCACCATGATTGCAGGTGCTTTGTTGGCTCTGATGCAGAGTAATATCAAGCGAATGCTGGCCTACAGCACCATCAGCCAGATGGGCTACGTGATCATGGGTGTTGGCATTTCTGCATATCTGGGATACCTGGGAGTCTATGGTGTGGCCGGTACCCTCTATCATATGATCAATCATCTCTTCTTTAAAGCACTGTTGATCATGACCGCTGGCACCCTTTTCTTTGCCACAGATGAGGTGAATCTTTACCGACTGGGGGGTCTCTGGAAAAAAATGCCGGTGATTGCCATACTCACGCTTATCGGACTTATGGGAATCACCGGGTTTCCCGGATTGAACGGTTATGTCAGCAAGACACTGCTGCACCATGGCCTTGTCCAAGCCATGGATCAGGGGCCGGCCTCCCTGCGAATGGCAGAATGGCTCTACAAGGCTGCCGGTGCAGGAACGGTAGCTTACGCCATCAAATACTTCTATTTTGTATTCGTGAAATCGGGGGAGGTTCCGCTGGTTACACAGTCGGTCCTTTTGGCTGATGGCCAGGTGGTGGGAGGACCATCCCGGTGGATGACCCATGTGATGACCTGTCTGGCAGTGATCATGGTCTTCGCAGGCTTGTTTCCAACTTTCTGGGTCAGGCATTTGATGGCGCCGGCAGCCATGTGGGTTTCCCGGGTGCCGGCGCTGGTGGAAATTCAGCTCACTGGACTCAATTTTTGGAATGGCAAAGATCTTTTGGGAACCATTCCTGTTTTTGCTGCCGGATTTCTTTTGTTTATTGTAGGTCGGCGTTTTCAGCTTTTTGCCCTGGAACTGCCTCGCTGGGTATCGGCCGAACAGGTGATTTTGCACCCTGTGCTCAGTTTTTGCCAGCGGTTTTCCACTTTCTGCGTGAAGCGATATGAATCCCCCCTTATTTTTGGAGATGCCCTGATTTATGCAGTGACGCTTTTCGTGATGATGGTGTTGCTGACAGTATTTCAGATCTGGGCCAGGTAACGACCGCTGACGTGTTGGTTTGTGGTACAATGAGACTGGACGAAAACCAAGGGCAGATATCCGGATCAACAATATATCGATTCACGTGTCAATCAACTGAAAAGGAGCATGATTTCATTGAGAATATTATATCTTGACTGTTTTGCAGGTATCAGCGGGGACATGACGCTGGGGGCTTTTATTGACCTGGGTGTGGAGGAACAGTTGCTGCGGGAGGGACTGTCACAGCTGACGGTTGACGGTTACCGTTTAGAGGTGACACCAGCTGAAAAGCAGGGAATACAGGGGACTAAGGTGAATGTAAAACTGACAGGCGCAGAAAGCTATCATCACGGGGAGCACCACCATCACCAGGAGGAAAGCCATGCCCATGAGCATCACCATCACCACGGTCATCATCATGACGAAACAGCTCATGAGCATCACCATGTGAACCTGGCGGCAGTGGAAACCATCATTAACGAAAGTGGCCTGGAAGAGCCGGTGAAAGTTCTCAGCAAAAAAATGTTCCGCATTGTGGCGGAAGCAGAGGCAACGGTGCATGGCAAACCCATTGAAGAAGTTCATTTTCATGAAGTGGGGGCAGTGGACTCCATCGTGGATATTGTGGGAGCGGCCATCTGTCTGTGTCACTTGAAGGTGGACCAGGTGGTGGTGTCGCCCCTGCATACCGGCACCGGCTTTGTGAAGTGCCAGCACGGGCTGATGCCTGTGCCTGTGCCGGCCACCCTGCAGATTATTCAAAATCACCAAATGCCCTTTTACAACACAGGGATCCCCCGTGAGCTGGTAACACCCACCGGAGCCGCCATCGCCGCCGGCATGGCAGATGGATACGGCCCGCTGCCTGCAATGGAAGTTACCGCCATCGGCTACGGGGCGGGTACCCGTGACCTTGAAATTCCCAACATGCTGCGCATGGTAGTAGGCGAAAAAAAAAAGACAGTGATGACCCCAGCGCATTAACGTCTCATCAGGTGACGGTGATTCATGCCAGTTTAGACGACTCCACGGGGGAAATCCTGGGGTTCGCCATGGAACAGCTGCTGGATGCCGGGGCGCTGGATGTTTCTTTTATCCCCCTTTATATGAAAAAGAATCGACCGGGAGTCAAACTGGAAGTGATCTGTAACCGATCAGATGAAAAAAAGCTCCTTGAAATTATCTTTCGGGAAACCACCACCCTGGGCGTGCGTATCACAGAAGCCAGACGCGCTGTCATGACAAGGGAACTTCGAAAGGTTCATACCCCTTTTGGGCCGGTGCGGGTGAAACGGGCTCACTGGCAAGGTGTGGTGAAAGCATCGCCGGAATATGAAGACTGCCGGCAAGCAGCTCTAAGAGCGGGCGTTAGTTTACAGACCGTTTACCAATCGGCACTGACGCGTACTGACATTGAAGGAGAGATGACGGAATGAAAACAGCAGATCAGGCGGCCGGTCAAAAAGGATCACTAACAGGCATGAAGCAAGACGCTCATGACATCATCACGACATCCATTCAGGCGGTTCTGCCGGAAGAGGCTGTGAAAAAAGCATTGCAACACCGTCAGTTGACAGGCAATCCTGTGGTGATATCCCTGGGAAAAGCCGCCTGGTCAATGGCTCATGCAGCAAAAGAAATCCTGGGTGATCAACTGAAACGGGGATTGGTGGTCACCAAGCACGGTCATTCTAAGGGACCGCTGACGAGCTTTCGAATCATTGAGGCAGGGCATCCAGTTCCCGATGAAAATGCTGTGAGAGGTGCTGCTGCCGCCCTCGAAATAGTCAGTGAACTCACTGCTGAAGATCAGGTGCTGCTGCTGATTTCAGGAGGCGGTTCTGCTCTTTTTGAAATGCCGGCAGCAGGTGTCACGTTGAAAGACATTCAGATGATCACCGAACAGCTGTTGGCCAGTGGTGCCTCCATTGGTGAAATAAATACCATCCGCAAACGTCTTTCAGCCGTCAAAGGCGGACGCTTTGCTGCTGCCTGCGCTGCGGCCCCAATCCTGGCCATCGTTCTTTCAGATGTGCTGGGAGACCGACTGGATGTCATCGCTTCCGGTCCTGCTCATCCTGATTCATCCACCACTCAGGAAGCGCTGGCCATCATTCACCGGTATGATTTACAGATAAATGAATCAGTGCGCCAGGCACTGGTCATGGAAACCCCCGCCATTACCACCCGCTGTGAGACCATCATTGCCGGTAACGTTGCGGGTTTGTGTACTGCTGTCGCCGAGGCCTGCCTGCAAAGAGGCTACGAACCCCAGATTCTTACCACCACCCTGGACTGTGAAGCCAGGGAGGCGGGCAGGGTGATGGCAGCAATGGCCCGGGAACTGGCAGAACACCAGAATAATCAAGCAGGTGGTTATCGGACGAAACTTCCCTGCGCCCTCATTATGGGCGGTGAAACCGTGGTTCACCTTACCGGCAATGGGAAAGGCGGCAGAAATCAGGAGTTGGCTCTGGCGGCTGCGTTGGGTATGGAAGGGTTGGCCAATGTGGTGCTGTTTTCCGTAGGTTCTGACGGTACCGATGGCCCCACTGATGCTGCTGGTGGAATGGTGGATGGTGATAGTGCCTGCCGCATGAGAGCTGCCGGAAATGACCCGGAAAGTGCACTGAAGTGCAACGATGCCTACCATGCCTTGAAGGCATCTGGCGACCTGGTGATCACCGGCCCCACAGGCACCAATGTGAACGATGTGGCGGTGGTGTTAGTCAAGCCACTGATTTCAACGGATCACTGACAAAAAAAGCACAAAATGATAAAAATGATTCCTTAAAAAGAACAATAAACGTGTAAAATACATCTGTAGCCTGAAAGGTGCAACCTAAATCACGATTCCTGTTAGAGAGTAAACGGAAAGCTGACGGGAAAAATGTACACGTCATAAGAAAAGTAACTGGATGGTTTCGCTTAATTAGTATTGATGATATAATCATCTGAGGCAAACTGCGGGTGTAGCTCAATGGCAGAGCCCCAGCTTCCCAAGCTGGTTACGAGGGTTCGATTCCCTTCACCCGCTCCAATCAGTCAATTAAAATAAGCAGGATATCGGTGCATTCCATCTGGAAAGCACTTTTTTTATTTATATGACAGGGCATGTCAGCTGCAGCTGTTCATTTTTCTTCTCGTCACACGGATAGCAGGTGATTGCATGTGCATCGACGATGGAGTGATTCATTGATGGTACTTGATGAAAATAGATCAAAATAGTATGATGAGAGAAAATATAAATCACACCATCATGACCGAGATAAACTGTGATAGAGGAGATGGCTTCATGGACCAGCAGCAATACCAGCTGTATCTGGAAATATTGAAGGAAGAATTAATTCCGGCACTGGGGTGCACCGAACCCATTGCCATTGCCTATGCGGCAGCAAAGGCACGGGAAGTATTGGGAGTGTACCCGCAGCACATGGTGGTTGCCTGCAGCCGAAATATCATCAAAAATGCCAAAGCGGTCACAGTTCCCAACACCGGCGGGCTGAAGGGCATTGAAGCCAGTGCCCTTGCCGGATTGATGGGTGATGCCTCAAGGGAGATGGAAGTACTGGAATCCCTTAAAGCAGAAGATCTCAAACAGATTCATGCTTCTCTGGAAACATCTATGTGCCGGGTGGAGTTAATGGATTCTGCGGCCAATCTGCATTTAAAGGTGCAGGTGTCTCATGGTGAAGATGAAGCGTCGGTGGAAATCATTCATGCCCATACCAACATTCATGAAATTCTTCACAACGGTCAGGTGGTTTATCGACAGGAAACAGACATGAATGACTTCAATTCGGTTCTTTCTGACAGAAGCCGGCTTAACGTTGCCAATATACTGGATTTTGCCAATGAAGTCCGGTTGGAAGACGTCCGGGAACTGCTGGATCGTCAAATTGCCTTTAACCTTGATATTGCGGAAGAAGGTCTTGCCGAAGCGTATGGTGCCGGTATTGGGAAAATGTTGCTGGAATGCTACGGCGATGATGTAATCACCAAAATGCGTGCCTATGCCGCTGCAGGTTCAGATGCCCGTATGAACGGTTGCAGCTTTCCTGTGATGACCAACTCGGGAAGCGGCAATCAGGGTATGACCACTTCTCTGCCGGTGATTGTTTATGCCACTGACAAGGGAATCAGTCAAGACCGGTTGTACCGGGCCCTGGCTCTGGCGAACCTCATCACCGTTCATCAAAAAACAGGCATTGGCCGGCTTTCTGCTTATTGTGGAGCTGTGAGTGCCGCCTGTGGCAGTGGTGCAGCCGTCACCTATCTTGAAAGTGGTCGCCTGGAGAATATTGAAATGACCATCATTAACACCCTGGCCAATGTTTCCGGCATTGTCTGTGATGGAGCCAAATCATCCTGTGCCGCCAAAATTGCATCCAGTGTGGATGCGGCCATGATGGCTCACCATCTGGCCATGAAAAATATTGTTTTTGAGCAGGGTGCAGGGATTGTGAAAAACAATGTGGAGAAAACCATTACGGCAGTGGGAAGATTGGGCCGTGAAGGCATGCGGGAAACAGATGTGGAAGTGCTGAAAATCATGATGGAAGACTAGCATATGGTGAACTTCGCTGTCAGAAAAGGAGCGTGACTAAAATGAAATATGTGATCATCACAGGTGCCTCCAAGGGGTTGGGGAGTGCATTGGCAGAAGTGTTGATGGAACAGGGAGAAACAGTTCATCTGCTGTGTGTGGCACGTACCGCCAACCAGGCGTTGGCTGATCAGGCGGCGAAACTGGGAATCTCCATGAATGTGATTCAGGCGGATCTTGCAGAAGTGGAAATGTTGGAGTCGTTGATGGTGCAGCTCTTTGAGATGGTTGACTTTTCAAAAGCAACGGGACTGTATCTGGTGAACAATGCAGGAATGGTGGAACCTGTTGCTCCCTTGTCAAAGTATAATGCCGGGGAGATCCTGACAAATCTGCATGTCAATCTGGCGGCGCCCATGGCGTTGACGGCAGCGTTCCTCCGGTTGTCCCGGGAACTGGCAGCGCCAAAACGGGTGGTGACCGTTACCTCGGGAGCTTCCAAGCGCGCCATTTACGGCTGGAGTGCCTACTGCGCCGCAAAGGCGGGGGTGAACCTGTTTACCGGTTGTGCGGCAGAAGAAGAAAAGGATGAAAAAAATGGCGCTCAGTTGGCGGCTTTTTCACCAGGAGTGATGGACACCGACATGCAGGTGACCATTCGAAGTTCAAAGGAAGTGGATTTTAAGCCGCTGGCCGATTTTGTAAAGTTCAAGACAGACGGTGTGCTGCGCCCGGCCAAAGTGGTGGCAGAAGCACTGGTATCACTGATTTTTGCTGATAATTTCCCCAACGGTGAATTTGTGGATGTGAAAGATTTGCTGGAAAATCAATAGCCCATAGCAAAAAGGGGAGGCTTTGTTGAAGCTCCCCCTTTTTGTTGGTGGTGCGCAAAACCATCTGACAAATTCAGAAAATTCTATGGTATAATGGGACGAGCAGAATGAATATCAATTGAGCTGATGGTTGAAGCTGAGGAGGCTGGTTCCATGGGAAGAAGAAAAACAGGGACCAAATCCGGGAAAATACTGTGGGGTCTGATTATTCTTGGAATAGCTGCCATAGAATTTCCCGGCATTCTGTTCATTAACCGCATTGAACCTTCTTTTCTTGGAATGCCCTTTTTGTATGGGTTTGTTCTTTTGGTATGGGCGTACCTTTGTGTGGTGCTGTGGATTGCCTACAGGATCAACTGGGGAAAATAGTCACAGGATGAGCTGACAGCCGGGTGATTAAAGCGGGGTGATAAAACAACCATGGATCAACACGTGCTTCCATTACTGATTATTGGAACTTATATGTTCATTCCTCTTTACATTGGAACCCGTGCAGGAGAACGGGAACTGGGTACGCCGGAGGACTTTTTTATCCAGAGCCGCAACATGTCATCGTTGTCGGTCTTTTTTACAGTGATGGCCACATGGATGAGTGCCTTTGCCTTTCTGGGATCGAGTGCGTCTTTTTACCTGAAAGGTCCTGTTTACTGGACAACCATCGGGTGGGATTTTTTATTTGGTCTCTTATTCTTTGTTCTAGGAAAACGCATCTGGTTTTTTGGAAAGATGAATGGGTATATAACGGCGGCAGATTTTTTTCGCGACCAATACCAGTCGGATCGGCTGGCGGATCTGGTGGCGGTGATTCTGCTGGTTTTTACGTTGCCATACCTTCAGATTCAGTTGGCGGGTGGTGCCTATCTGATTCAGGTAGCTTCCAATGAGTTGATCCCCTGGGAGCTGGCGGGACTGCTTTTTCTCATCGTCATCATTATCTATGTGTGGACGGGTGGTTTACGGGCCGTGGCTTGGGCTGATATTTTTTATGGCATTTTAATTCTCTTTGGACTGGCTTCTTCAGGACTTTATTTGGTGAACCGTGTGGGTGGCATGCATTTTCTTTTTGCGGAGTTGCAGCGAACAAAGCCTGAAATTCTAACACTGCCAGGGCCAACGGGTAATGCCGGAGCACCGCTGTGGCTGGCCATGTTCATTGTCGTCCCCGTGGGAGCGTTGATGGGTCCTCATTTATGGACACGCTTATATGCGGTGCGTAACCCCCGCATATTTGATTTAATGCCATTGCTCCTGGGGATGGTGTCAATTATCAATATTTTTCCAATGCTCACCGGTTATGCGGGAATTTTGCTGGAACCGGGCATTGAAAATCCTGATATAATACTGCCGGTGCTGCTGTATCGCCATGCCCCCTATGCCTTCATGTCATTAGCCTTGACAGGAGGAGCGGCGGCAGCCATGTCCACTTCCAATTCTCAGATCCATTCCATTTCTTCTGTCTATACCATCGATATTCACCAAAAGTATATTAATCGCAGCCTGTCCAATAAGCGGCTTCTTCTGGTGGGCAGAGTTGCCGTTGTCCTTTTTTCGGCGTTCACTTATTTAATGCTGATTTATATCCCTGGATTGTTGATTAACATTGGATTAATTGCCTTGAGCGGCACTGCCCAGATTTTGATTCCTTTGTGTGGCGCCTTGTTTTGGAGGCGTTCAACTGCTCAGGGTGCCATTACAGGACTCCTGGGCGGCATGGTGGTACTGATCAGTGCCATGGTCGTCATGCGCTTTGACCCTTCCTTTGAAATTGTGTATGCAGGCATTGTGGCTCTTTTGGTCAATGCAGGTCTTTTTGTGGCGGTCAGCAGCCAGACCCCTTCCCGGAGCCATGAGATCATTGGAAAATTCGAACAACAGATGGAAGCATTTCGAAAAATATCGTCATTCTCGTCAGAACGCTGACACAGCGGGATGAACGGTTAAACCCAAAAGTACCTGTAATACCAACAGGGCTTTTGGGTTTTTTTGAAATCGGTTGGCGTGTGACAATATGCGAAATAAAGAAGTAGTGAATGCCCGGATTATTGAATACCCAGCACCAGCCGGGGAAGCCAAAGCGAAAAACCGGGGACAAAGGTGGCCAACAGGAGGGTGGGAATCCAGGCAAAGAAAATCAGCGCAAAAGTGGTTTTAAGCATCTCATTCACAGGTGCTCCGCCAATGCGGCCGGCCAGATACAGGAAGGGAGCACAGGGTGGTGTGATGCAGCCCATTCCCAGGTTGACCCCGATGATGGCAGCGAACTGTACAGGGGTGACACCCAACTGAGTGACAATGGGTAACAGGATGGGTGTACATAGAAGGATGGCGCTGATATCATCCATAAGCATTCCAATTAGTACCATAAACACATTCAGCATCAGCAGAATGACAATGGGATTGTCTGATACGGCTGAGAAAAGCGCCATCAGTTGTTGAGGCACATTTTCCATGATATAAAGCCGGCTGAGCACCATAACAGAAAGTAGCATGATAAGAATGACGCCGGCAGTATTGACGGAATTCAGAAGTGTGTCATAAAACTCCCGCCAGGTAAGTCCCTTGTAAATGAAAAAGCCGACGGGAATGGCATAGAGACAGGACATGGCAGCTGCCTCAGTAGGAGTCATCACTCCGCCGTAGATGCCACCCAGAATGATGGCAGGTGCGATAATGGCAGGCGTGGCAGAGATGGCTTTTTTGTTAAACACTTTCAGCGTGGTCAAGAAGTCATAGTTTTCAGTGACGGTGATCTCTTTATTATTGCGTAACAGTATCAGGTTGATGATGCTGAAAAGAATAACCAAAGTGACGCCGGGAGTAACGGTGGCCAGAAAACTGGCTAAAACAGAAGTGCCGCCAACCCAGGCATATAGAATCATGGTCAGGCTGGGGGGGATCAAAAGGCCCAGTACGCCTGCGCTGGCAATAAGTGCCGAGCAATGGCCCCGGGGATAACCTGCTCTGTACATGCGGGGCAGCATGATGGAACCAATGCAGGAGACGGTTGCAAAGCCACTGCCAGAAATGGCTCCGAAAATGGCGCATGAAATGACCATGACAGCCCCCAAGCCTCCCCGAACTCTGCCTACCAGCACTTCCACCACTTCCACCAGGCGTTCGCCAATGCCGCCACGCTCCATCAGACCACCGGCCAGTATGAACAGTGGAATGGCCACCAGAATGATGGAGGAAGCCTGGGCATACCCATAAGGAAGTAGGAATGAAGGGTCGTAGCCACCCAAAATAACCACTACAATGGAAGAGGCAAAGAAGGCAAAGGGAATGGGAACCCCAATGAGCAGTGTTGTCACCAAAGCTATAAAAGCAAACAGAATAATGTGCATGCAGTCATCACTCCTCTTCAGGTTAGCTTAGAATTTGTTTGCCTTGTTTAAACTGTATCAATGTCAGTTTGATTTCGTCATAAAAATAGACGAGATTATAGAAAGTCACCAGGGTGAGTCCGATAAGAAGGGAACTTTGACCCCATACCATGGGCAGCCGCCAAACGGGTGTTTTGGTCTTCATGGTGAAGCCCCAGACAACAAACTCATAAGCCCAGTAATTGAAGATAGCTGCCAAAACCAGTGTTAAAAAAGAGCGAAACAAATTAATAACTGACTTTACACGTCCTTCTTTCAGGTAGATGTTCAAAATATCGGCAGTGATCTGGTTTTTTCGGTAGCTGCCATAGCTGCTGCCAATCATGTAGAGCCAGAAGGCAAACATCACCAGGATCTCTTCGTAGCCTTTGAAATCGGTGTTAAAAAGCCAGCGCAACAGCATGGCAGAAGACACGATGAGCATGACGGCGAGGCCGGTGACCACCATGATGGCCTTTTGAATATTGGCGAGGGTTCGCCAGAAAAGATGGTTTTCCCGTGACAGTTCAATGTCGGTTCTTGACAATTTCATCCCTCCCAGCAAGATGGTTACAGGGGAAAGGCTTGCTTTCCCCTGTCTAAAAATCTATTCGTACTGTGCTTTCAGTCCATCCAGCAGTTCGCTGGTATAGACAGACTCCAGTTTTGGCCAGGTGGTGGTTCTGACAAAGTCTGCCAGCATCTGAACTTCGTCGTCGCTCAGTTTTACCACTGTCACACCCAGCTCTTCCAACTGTTCCATCCAGTGTTCATCTTCCGCTTCGGCAAGTTCAAAGCTTTCCTTGCTCTGACGTTCAAAGGCATCCAGAATAATCTGCTGATCTTCGGCAGAGAGGCTGTCGAACAATTTTTGGTTCATGACGTAGGCCGTACTTTCTGCATGCATGTAGGTGCGCCAGAAATAGTCGATGATTTCACCCACCCAGTGGTAGTTTACATTGGGAGTGCCTCCAATCCAGCCATCCACCACACCTGTCTGAATGGCAGTGGGGGCTTCTGCGTAGGGAACCGTGACGGGGGTATAGCCCAGATCGGCCATGGGTTCACGGGCGGCAGGCGCAGCCCATACCCGCATCTGCAATCCTTTGTTGGCACCAGGCACCAGCAGGTCCCGGGGTTCTTTTTTTGCAGACATGCCGATGTAACCTTCAAGATAGAATCCTAAAAACTTGACGCCCAGCGCTTCGTTGTACTCCACAAATTTTTCACTCAGGAAGGAACCGGGAGCATAAACAACTTTGGCTTCTTCATAGCCCGTTGTCAGATAAGGCGTATAGGCGGCGCCCAGTCGGGAATCCAGAGAATCGGGAATGGTGATATGGGCCATATCGATGGTGCCGCGGACAATTTCTTCGTAGACGGTGTCATAGCCGCCCAGCTGGCTGGCCGGGTAAATGTTAATCTTAATGCGTCCATTGGTCTTTTCTTCCACTTCTTCAGCGATGGCATTGGCAGATCGAGTGGCCATGTGGTCAACGGGGTGGTCGGTTGCCAACCGGAGCACCATGGGCTCATCGGAAGCCGCTTGGCCCCCGTTGTCGCCGGAAGAGCCGCCGCAGGCTGTCAGCAGGAGCGTGATGCAAAGAAAGATGCTGAGAAGAATTGTCTTGTTTCGGTTTCTTTTTTTCATGATTCATCCCCCTTTAATAATGGTTTGGCGGCCACATACTTTGTATGTTGCCGCTTTTGATTCTGCTGTCGCTTTTCATGGATTTGTATTAAAATAGATTCTACAGGAGCAGCATTAAAGAAATCATAAAAGCAGCTTTAAAAATGCTTTAAATTATGTAAATAATTTACCGATTCAATATATTGCGCATATTTCAATAAATCAGTTTTTGTCTGCGGAAAGGGGTGCTGAAGGTGTTTGAAATAAGCCCGTCACTGGCTTCGCTGGCTTTTTTGACCCTGTTCATCACACTGCTTTATTTCTATATTTTTTCTAAAAATCATGAGCCTTATATTAATTACTGGGGTTTCAGCTGGACGATGTACACCATCAGTCTGTTCATCAGCATGTTGTTGCTTAACCAGCCGGGATTAACGGTGTTAATCGGCCTGAAAGTCATTTGTGATTTGTTAAACAGCCTGTTTCTGCTGGGAGGCACCTACCTTTTTGTAGGCAGAAAGATTCCCCGGTACTGGATTCAGTTTCTCTTTATCAATTTACTGTGGATCACATTGGCGGTGTACTATGATTTACCCGTTCTGACGGTGACATTGATCGCCTCCGTCTTTTTTAGTGTGGTTGCAGTAGCCACCGGTGTCATGCTCTTCAGGTACTGGGACACCAACTGGGCAGATCGAGTCATCGGAGGCTTGGTGTTCATCATCTGGGGGCTGCATAAAGCCTATTATCCTTTTCTTTTTCCTGTTTACAGTGATTCCCATCTGGGTTATACCAGTGAAATTATCTTTGCCAACATTTTAAATTTCAGTATTCTGATCATCTATCTTCAAAAAATACGGAGCCAACTGGCGTTGAGTGAAAAACGTTTTCGCCTGATGGCAGATAATGCAAAAGATCTCATTTACCTTTATCAGTTGAAACCAATGTTGAAATTTGAGTACATCAGTCCTTCGTCTCTGAACATGCTGGGCTATGAACCTGAAGCTTTCTATGATAATCCTTCATTATTTTCGGAGCTGGTACATCCGGCTGATCTAGTAATGATGGACTTGCTGACGGAGCCAGATCACATCAACCCGGGACCTGTTACTATACGGTTCCTGCACAAAGAAGGGCACTACATATGGACGGAGCAACATACCACGATTTTGCATGATGCTGCAGGACATATGAAAGCTGTCGAGGGAATTGCCCGGGATATTACGGACCGCAAACGGATTGAGGAAGAAATGATGCAATCGGAAAAATCAAGGCATTCCCTTCTCACCAACATATCCCATGAGTTACGAACACCTATCACTTCTATTCTGGGTTATGTATCTGCATTACTGGACGGCACCATTACCATGAAAGAAACAAGAATTAATTACCTGGAACTGATCCAGTCGAAGGCGCTGAGGCTTCAGCGCCTCATTCAGGATTTGTTTGAACTGACACAACTGGAGTCTGGTCAAATCTCCTTCAATTTTTCGCAGGTGACAGTGGCAGAATTTATTCAGAATAACCTTCAAAAATGTGAATGGGACGTGAATCATGCAGGAATTGTGTTTCAGCTGGTGAACGAAGTGACGCTCAAAGATCTGCAACGGGAAATCATTGTGGATATTGAACGGATGGACCAGGTGATTTCAAATCTGGTGTTTAATGCTATCAGGCATACACCACAATCGGGTTTGATTGCGCTGCAAGCTTCGGTTTTCGAAGCGGATCATCATCAAAATTTGCAGGTAAAAGTCATCGACAACGGTGTGGGTATTGATGAAACTGATCTAAAACATATTTTTGAACGTTTCTACAGGGGTGGTGGGCAAAAAGGAATTGTTTATGAAGGGAGTGGCCTTGGGCTCACCATTTCACGAGAGATCATCGAATTTCATGGAGGACATATTTGGGCAGACAGCAAACTATATGAAGGCAGCAGCTTTTGTTTTACCCTGCCGCTTTATGAACCATAAGCATGGAAAATGACGAATGCGGAAGAGGAGGAAAAACGATGGCGCGAGAAAGAATCCTGCTGATTGATGATGAACGGGATATTACAGAGTTAATTAAACGGTATCTGCTGAAAGAAGATTTCACCATTGAGTCGGCGGCCAATGGCAGGGAAGCCCTGGCAGCGGTGCAGGCTTTTCAACCGGATCTGATTCTGCTGGATATTATGATGCCGGATATCGACGGAATAGAGCTGTGTTTGGAGATTCGAAAACAGACTAATGTTCCGGTGTTGTTTCTCAGCTGTAAGGCCGGCGAAATTGACAAAGTGATGGCGCTTTCAGCGGGAGGAGATGACTACATCATCAAGCCATTTTTACCGGGTGAGTTAATTGCCCGAATTAAAGCCCATTTAAGGAGAAATAGGTTGTTGGCGACGGTCAGGGAACAAGATGAAATTCTTCAACATGCCAGCTTGAAGATGAACATGGATACGCGGGAAGTTTGGTCGGAAGGTGTTTTGCTCAGCCTGTCCAATAAAGAATTTGAAATTCTCTCCATCCTCATGAAAAACCCCAAGAGAATTTACAGCATGGAACAGCTCTTTCAGATGGTGTGGAAAATGGACAGCTTTGACGGCGACGCACGCACCATCATGGTGTATATCAGTAATTTAAGGAAGAAAATTGAGCCAGAACCTTCAAATCCTCAATACATCATTAATGTGCGGGGCGTTGGCTATAAATTCAATCATGCCCTGATTGGCAGAGGAGATTTGCAGGGAGAATTGTAAGCATCACAAAATACTGCCGGGTAGTATGGAAACCACTATGACGAATCTGGTGCTCTATGGTACAATAACAGTTGAACTATTTTACGGCAAATATTATCTGAAACTCATATTTAGACTGAAAGGTGGAAGCTGGAAGCCCGTCGAGGCCTTTGGCGCTGTTGATGAACCGAAAAGAACGCATGCAGCATGTGAAACGCATTGTCATCAAAGTCGGCACCTCTACCATCACCCACGGCAATGGACTGCTGAATCTGAACCGAATGGAGCTATTGGTGCGTCAGATTGCCGATCTCCACAACCAGGGCTATGAGGTGGTATTGGTATCCTCAGGCTCCATTGGTGCTGGCATTGGGCGGTTGAACTTAAAGAAGCGTCCCAATACCATCCCTGAAAAGCAGGTGGCAGCAGCAGTGGGCCAGGGAATCCTGATACACATGTATGAAAAACTTTTCTCCGAGTACGGCAAAGTGGTGGCCCAGATACTGCTTACAAAAGAAGATATCCACCACCGCACCCGGTTTCTTCATGTGCGAAATGCCTTCTTTTCTCTGCTGGAACAGGGCGTGGTTCCCATTGTGAATGAAAATGATGCCATTGCAGTGGATGAAATCAAACTGGGAGACAATGACACCCTTTCTGCCATTGTCAGCAGCATTGCAGAAGCAGACTTGCTGATTCTCCTTTCTGATATTGATGGCCTTTGTGAAGCGGACCCCCGGGTATGTCCCGGCGCAAAGCTGATTCACACCGTCAGCGAAATCACGCCCGAAATCGAAAAACTGGCAGGCGGCGCAGGGAGCAGTCTGGGTACCGGCGGGATGATCACCAAGATCAATGCAGCCCGCATTGCCACCACTTCCGGAACAGCCATGGTGATTGTCAATGGCAGTAGACCCGGGGTGATTCAGGATGTGATTGACGGCTATGAAATGGGCACATGGTTCCAGGAGCAGCAACATCCCCTTCAGGCAAGGAAACACTGGATTGCCTTTGGCAGCACCCCTGCTGGCCGGTTGGTAGTGGATGACGGCGCGGTGAGAGCGCTGACAGAGCGGCAAAAAAGCCTGCTGCCCAGTGGTGTTCTAAAAACAGAAGAACGCTTCAGGGAGGGTCAGATCGTTTCTATAGTCAGCCAGTCGGGGGTGGAAGTGGCCCGGGGTGTGACAAATTACAGTTCCATGGAAATTGATCAGATTAAGGGCCTGAAATCCTCTGAAATCATTGAGACATTGGGCTATAAACCATATGATGAAGTGATACACCGAAACAATCTGGTGGTCTTGCTCCATTAAGTTGCTGAGCCTGATGAAATGATGAAAGAGATTAAGATGAACACAAGTGGATAGTGTCGGAACACATCTTTTTTAAAAAGAACAAATAATATGAAAGCGATGAAATGAGGTGCGGGAAATGACAATTGCAGAACAAGTGACACAACAGGCGAAAGCAGCCCGGAAGGCTTCGCGGCAAATGGCATTGGTGAGTACTGATGAAAAGAATCAGTGTCTGTTAAAAATGGCAGCAGCTCTTGAGACCAACAGTGGTGTTATTCAGGCAGCCAATGAACAGGATTTGGCGATGGCACGGGAAAAGGGTTTTTCGCAGGCGCTCTTGGACCGGTTGATGATTAATGATGCCCGGATTAATGATATGGCCGAGGGACTGCGACAAGTGGCGGCACTGAAAGACCCCGTTGGTGAGGGATCTCGTTTGTGGACGGGTGCCGACGGTATTCAGATTTCTCAGGTGAGAACTCCCATGGGTGTGGTGGGAATGATTTACGAAGCCCGTCCCAATGTGACGGTTGATGCAGCAGCCCTGTGCCTGAAATCTGGGAATGCGGTGATCCTTAAAGGAGGATCGGAAGCCATTCATACCAATACGGCCATTGCCGGTGTGTTGAAAAGTGCCATGGCTGAAAGTGCGTTGCCGGTGGAAGCGGTACAGTTAATTGAATCCACCAGCCGTGAGGCGGTCAATGTGCTCATGAAACTGAACGGACTGGTGGATGTGCTGATTCCAAGAGGCGGCGCCGGTCTCATTAAAACCGTGGTGGAGCAATCATCAGTCCCTGTCATTGAAACCGGTGTGGGTAACTGCCATGTTTTCGTGGACGCGTCGGCAGATCCTGTCATGGCAACAGCCATTGCAGTGAACGGGAAAACCCATCGACCTGCAGTGTGCAACGCCACCGAGACGCTGCTGGTTCATGAAAGCTTTGCCCGGGAGCACCTTGGCACCCTGACAAAACCCCTGCTGGAAAAGGGTGTTGAACTCAGAGGATGCCCGGTGACCTGCTCTCTGGTACCAGCAGCGATGCCTGCCAGTGAAGAGGATTGGTCAACAGAATTTCACGATCTGATTCTGGCGGTGAAAGTGGTGGCATCATTGGATGAAGCCATGGATCACATCGAAACCTACGGCACTCGCCACTCGGAAGCTATTGTCACTGAGGAGTACAGCCATGCCCGGCGTTTCCTACAGGAAGTGGATGCAGCCACCGTCTATGTGAATGCCTCCACCCGCTACACCGACGGATTTCAGTTCGGCTTTGGCGCAGAAATCGGCATCAGCACCCAAAAGCTTCATGCACGGGGTCCCATGGGGCTGGAAGCCCTTACCAGCATTAAATACATGGTGATGGGGAATGGACAAATCAGAAAATAATCCTGAAATAGGTATACGAATGAAACAGATATAGAGCATTGAAGAAAAAGAACGCCCTGAAATCGAAGGGACAACTGAGCCGGCGGGCACAAAAGGGCAGCAGTGGCAACTGCTTAACTGCGGCTGTCTGCCGGGAAACAAAGGAGAGAGATTCGCCGCCATGAAGAGTATTCGGACTAAAATGGTATTGATCTTTGCATTACTGGTGATTTTAGCCAGTGTCTCTACGAGCATGATAGCTACCATGCGAGCGGGAGATGCTCTGGTGAATGAAGTGGAAGCATCGCTGTTGGAAGTGGCACATCAGGCAGCTGATCTGATTGATGCCCGAATGGAAGTACAGGCTCAGCTGATTCAGCTGATTGCCGCCATGCCGGAAGTGACGGGGATGGATTGGGATGAGCAGTACCTGGCCCTCAATGAGTTTCGAAATATCTTGAATTTCAGAACCATTGCCGTGGTGCAGCCCGGTGGCGCTGCCCGTTATCTGGATGGTTCCACGGCACAGTTGGGAGACCGGTCATATATCCGATCGGCTTTCAACGGCCAAACCCTGCATACAGACGTGCTGGTGGATGCTGACTACCATGAACAGGGCATCACCTTCGTGACACCCATTCGCCGGGATGACCGTACAGTGGGGGTTTTATTGGCGGTGGCTGTCTGGTATTCAGTGAGTGAACAGATTGAAGACATCGGTTTGGGAGAAAGCGGCTATGCCTATGTGGTGAATCATGAAGGCACTATAGTGGCCCACCGTGAACGTCAATTGGTGATGGATGCCTTCAACCCCATTCGTCAGGGAACAGAAGATGAATCGCTGGCATCCCTGGCAGCTTTCACGGAAGAGGTGCTGGGCCAACGACAGGGTGTCGTCCGTTACACCAACAACGACCAGGATCTCTACGGAGCTTTCGTTCCCATCGAAGGGGCTCATTGGTACATGGTGGTCACAGCTGATGCCGATGAAGTACTCAGTGCTATTCCGGTCATTCAACGTGAAATGATGGTGGTGGCGGCCGTCATTGTCTTGATTTGCATGATCCTCACCTTCTTTGTGGGCAGTTCCTTTGCCAAGCCCATCAAAATGATCCGTCGTGCGCTGGACCGGCTGGCAGACTACGATCTGACCCTAGAAGATGAAGCTGTCATTGAGGGATATCGTGGGCGGAAAGATGAAATCGGACAGATTTCCGGGTCGCTGGTGCGGGTGCATGAAAACTTGAAAAGTCTTATTAAGGGAATTTCACTCCAGTCTGAACAGTTGGCCATGGCATCGGAGGAAATGGCTGCTATTTGCAGAGAAACTTCCATAGCCGCAGCAGAAGTGGCAAAAACAATTGAAGAAATTGCCGGTGGTGCCACCGATCAGGCCCGGGAAACAGAAGAAAGTGCTGCCAATGCAGAGCGCATGGGAGCAGCCATCGCAGAAAATGCCCGGGATCTTGTGACGTTGGATCATTCAGTGACAGCAGTGGAGAAGCTGCGTCAGGAAGGCATGGAGGCCATGCACCGGCTGGTGGATAAAACGGCTGTTACAGCGAAGACTTCTTCAGAGGTACAGCAGATTATTCAGAAAACCAATGACAGCACCGGCCGTATTGCAGAGGCCAGTCAAATGATTCGCAACATTGCCGACCAGACAAACCTTCTGGCATTGAACGCCGCCATAGAAGCGGCCAGAGCAGGAGAAGCCGGCAGAGGCTTTGCCGTTGTAGCAGATGAAATTCGCAAGCTGGCGGAGCAGTCAGAAAGCTTCACAGATGAAATCCAGCGGGTAATTGAAGAAGTATCAGCCAATGTTAGCCGGGCGGTAGAAGCCATGGCCACTGCAGCACGACTCACACAGGAGCAGGAAGCTCATGTGTCGGAGACCAATGAACGTTTCGAGGGTATTGCAGGCGCCCTGGAACAAATGACGGAAGCCATTACAACCCTGAAAGTGTCTGGTGGTGAAATGGAGGAAAGGAAAAATGCGTTGGTAGAGGCTGTGGAAAGCTTATCGGCTATTTCCGAAGAAAATGCAGCCTCCACACAGCAAGCTTCAGCATCCATCGAAGAGCAAACGGCTTCCATCGACCAAATTGCAGGGAACAGCAACGATTTGACAGAGCTGGCTCAGCAAATGAACGAAGCCATCGCCCGTTTTAAATTGAAATAAAGACCGAAACTAAGCCCAATGAAACCCCCTGGGAATTGACTGAAAATCCCAGGGGGTTTTTGATTATTCAAGATAAAGAGTATTCTTTTCATTGATTGCCTGTTTTAGTAGATCTGGCATGGTGAAAATGGAAGGGACGCGTCCTGCCACCACCAGCTGTTGGTTTAAAAAGAGTGCCGGCAAACACTGAATGCCGTCTTTCTCAATGGCGGCAGGGCTGCAAACCAATGTCACAGATGCCTTCAGATGAAGGCGGCGAATAGCCTCGTCAACGACGGGCTTCATCTTGCTGAAGCCTCAGCCAATGTCCTCATAAATGGTGATTTGAATGTGTGTATCGATGGGATCACCTCCCTGACAAATTGTTAATCATGCTATCGTATTACCCGTCTTTGCGGCCGCTATTCACCTGAATGGCTTTGGCACCCCGATCCACAGCAATCATGCCGGTGCGTACCAGCTCTTTAATGCCAAAATCCCGGAGCATTTCTTCCAGTGCCGCCATTTTTTTGCTGTCACCGGTGACCTGAATAGTGACGGAGTTTTTACTGATGTCTACGATCTTTTCTCTGAATATGTTGACAATTTCCACGATCTCATTTCGAGTGGCGGGAGTGGCGTGCACTTTAATAAGAGCAAGCTCACGTGCAATGGCCTCTTGGCCGATGTCGGAAACTTTGATGACATCAATCAACTTATTCAGCTGTTTGGAGATCTGTTCCAGAATGTATTCGTCTCCTTCGGCAACGATGGTAATGCGGGAGATTTCGGGGTCTTCCGTCACACCCACTGCCAGGCTGTGAATGTTAAAGCCTCTGCGGCTGAACAAGCCCACCACTTTAGAAAGGACGCTGGGCCGGTTTTCAACAAGAATTGCCAAAATATGCTTTTTCATCTGAAATCCCTCCTTATACCTGCTGGGCCGGAATCACATTTGACACGGGGTCAATGATGAATTCCGCCAGCATGGTGCCTTCGTGAGCCAGCAAGTGATCCAGGGCTGCATCCAGTTCCTCCTGATGCTCCACTCGAATGGCTGGAAAACCATAGGCTTCCGCCAGCTTTCCAAAAGAAGGGTTCCCCGTCAGGGTGGTCTGAGTGTAGCGCTTTTCGCAGAAATGCTCCTGTAGTTCCCGTACCATGCCCAGGCGGCTGTTGTTAAGAAGGACAATTTTAATGGACAGTCCTTCCTGGGCAGCGGTGGCCAGTTCTGTGAGGTTCATTTGAAAGCTGCCGTCTCCGGTGACCAATAGTACCTGCTGATGGGGGCAGCCGATTTTGGCACCAATGGCGGCAGGTAAACCATAGCCCATGGTGCCCAACCCGCCGGAGGTAAGAAAGGTGCGGGGGTGCTCGAAGGCATAATAGCGACCGGTCCATACCTGATGTTGTCCCACATCGGTGGCGACAATGGTATCCTTTGACGCCTTGGCTGACAGCTGCTGAATCACTTTCATGGGATCAAGACCCGCTGCGCCTTCTCCTGCTCCGGTACCTTTCACCACCCGTTTCCATTCCTGAACTTGTGTCATCCATTCAGGGTTTTCACGGTGAAAATCCTGTTCCAATAGTCCTTGTAGTGTTCTTTTGATATCGCCCACAATGGGAATATGAATATCAATGTTTTTGCCGATTTCCGCCGGATCCACATCGATATGGACCACGGTGAGTGCTTTTTGGGCAAAATCTGACCGTTTGCCCGTGGATCGGTCAGCCATGCGAGACCCCATGACCACCAGAAAATCAGCTTCAGCCACTGCCTGTTTGGCCGGGTAGACACCATGATCGCCTCCCAGCATTCCCAATGAAAGGGGATGGCTGGCCGGGAAGGCACCAATGCCCATGAGGGTGGTGGCCACCGGGGCCTGCATACGCTCTGCAAAGGCAATGAGTTCGCTGGTAGCATCAGCCATGATACCGCCGCCACCCACCACAATCACCGGCCGCCGTGAATCCATCATGGCTTCAATGGCTTTTTTAATCTGCCGGGGGTGGCCTTTCAGTGTCGGCTTGTATCCTCGCAGATCCACTGCTTCAGGGTAAGAAAAATCAAGAATGGCGGTTTGAACATCTCTGGGTATATCAATCAGTACAGGGCCAGGTCTCCCGGTGGTGGCAATGTGAAAGGCTTCCTTGAAAATCTGCGGCAGGTCACGTATATCCTTTACCAGATAATTGTTCTTGGTGAAGGGTTCGGTGGCACCGGTAATGTCCACTTCCTGAAATACATCCCGGCCGATAAGATCGGTGCCCACCTGACCGGTGATGGCGATGAGGGGGATGGAATCCATGTAGGCAGTGGCAATGCCTGTGATCAGGTTGGTGGCACCAGGGCCCGAGGTGGCCATGCAAACGCCCGGTTTACCTGTCACCCGGCTGTAGCCGCTGGCGGCATGGGCGGCTCCCTGTTCATTGCGCACCAGCACCTGGCGAATACCTGAGTCGATGAGGGCGTCGTAAAGCAGCAGATTAGCCCCTCCCGGATAACCGAACAAGACACTGACACCCTCCTGTCGGAGAGCTTCAACCACACATGATGCGCCACTCATTTTCATTTTCTCTCACTCCTTCTTCATTGAGTTCACCATTCATTGAGTTCACCTGTTTTGGAAAAAGAGTATCAAAAAAACCCGCTTCATCCAATAGGGACGAAACAGGTTCTGTTCGTGGTACCACCCAAATTCCCCAGCTCTTTTCAGGGCCAGGCTCACTGACTTCTGCCGTCAGAAGCATATGCCGACGGGCAAAAGTGATGTCCGTTAACGGGGACAAAACGCAGCTGCCTACTGACAGTGTCACCATACAAATCAGCCGATGGGGCATGATGCAGGGGCCTGTGTTCAGAACTGAGCCTCGGGAGGGAGTATATGATGAAACTTTCCACCGGTTCACACCAGCCACCGGCTCTCTGAAAGAAAGCAGCCACCTTTTGTCTCCGTCATTGGCTAATTGACAGAAAATAATGTTATCGCTTACAATATCAGCTTCCATTGGGTTTGTCAACAGTTATTTTTGAAATAATAACTCGATTCGCACTTTTGAAGACAAAGGGGGCGGCTGTATGATAAACTGAAAAAAATCATGGAAAAGGAGGTGCTCTGTGAAAATTCTGGTGGATGCCGACGGATGCCCCAAGGGAGCGCTTCAAGCCTGCCTGAGGGAAGGGAAAAAACGGCAGATAGAGGTATGGACAGTGGCCAACTATCATCATCGCATTGAATCTGATCATCATGTGACGGTGGATGGCGGTTCTCAGGAAGCAGACATGAAAGTGATGAACCTGGCAGAGTCGGGTGATGTGGTGGTGACCCAGGACTGGGGCCTGGCCGCACTGATTTTGGGAAAAGGAGGCCGATGCCTTCATCCTTCGGGGAAGGAGTATCGCCATGAAACCATTGATTTTCTACTGGAAGAACGGGAAATGAAAGCCAAAATCAGACGAAGCGGCGGGCGTACCAAGGGGCCTGGAAAGCGGACCGATGCTGAAAACCGGCAATTTTGCGAAATGCTGGTGAAGCTGCTGGATGAATCTCTGATTGGTGAAGATGATCATGGAGCGAATTGGAACTGAAGCAGCGAAGAATGATTGATGATTGACATGAGCTTCTGTGGTTCGAAAGTGATATAGATGGAAAGGAAGTGTGGCGATGAGGCGACAGGAAACTCAAACAGCTTACTTTGCAGGAGGGTGCTTTTGGTGCATGGTGTCTCCCTTTGATGTGCTGGAAGGCATTCTTGAGGTGAGGTCCGGCTATATGGGCGGCCACCTGGAGAATCCCCGGTATGAAGATGTGAAAAGCCAGCAGTCCGGTCACTATGAGATTGTTCGCATTTTGTATGATCCTGAGGTGATCTCCTATGAAAAGCTGCTGGAAGCCTTTTGGCGTCAGGTGGACCCCACCGATGAGGAGGGCCAGTTTCAGGACAGGGGGCCTTCCTACCGAACAGCGATTTTTCATACCACTGAAACTCAGCGGCTGGCTGCTGAAAAATCAAAAAAAGCACTGGATGAATCCCGACGGTTTCCCGACCCGGTGATCACACCCATTCTTCCTGCCGGTACTTACTATGATGCTGAAGAATATCACCAGGATTTCTATCAAAAGAGTCCTGAAGAATACAAACTTGACCGAAGCAAATCAGGGCGTGACGAGTTCATTAAGAAGTACTGGGGAGACGCGTACTATGCCATCTATGAATGAAACGAATCAGATTGAAAAGCGATGGAAAGAAGGTGGCTGAATGCCTGTTGTGACAGTGACAATGCTGGATATTCCGGGAGTTTCCCTGGATGGCCACCCCGTGAAGCTTCCCTACCGAAAAGCAGAAGCGGTTTTTTACTACCTGGCCTGCCGCCAAAAGGCAACACGTGATGAGCTGATGCATCTTTTATGGGGCGATTTTCCGGAGGAAACAGCCCGCAAAAACCTTCGAAACGCCCTCTACAAAATCAGAAAAGCCTTTGATGCAGAGGTGCTTATTGCCATAGGCCAATCGGAAATTCGTTTAAATCCGAACTTCCAGTTGGTGATTGATGTGGAACAGTTCAACGGAGATGAACCGGAAGCCTGGCAGCACTATCGACAGGAATTTCTGCGCGGTTTTTCAGTTAAAGATGCCGTGGAGTTTGAAGACTGGATGCTGGCAGAACGCCAGCGCTTGCAGCAGCAATACTTGCGAAAACTTCAGAGTGTCCTGAAAAAAGCACAGCAGTCAGGAGATCAGGAAATCATGCTGCAAGTGGCAGCCGAGATGGTGCTTCAGGATCCCTTTGATGAAAAGGCAAGGCGAACCCTGATGCAGGTTTACGCAGATCGGGGAGAAGCCCACAGAGCCATTCAGGAATTTGAGTCAGTTTCCGCCATGCTTCGTGAAGAGTTGGGAATTCAGCCAGAGGCAGAAACCCGTAAACTGGCAGAAATCCTTCAGAAGCAGCGGCAGGAACCCGCATCCCCACAGAAATCAACAAAGGGTGAGAAGCACATTTTTGGTCGTCAAAGGGAGTGGCATCAGCTGGAACAAGTACTTCAAACTTTCCAGCGGCAGCAGCAATCGGGAATTGTGGTGGTGTCGGGAGAAGCTGGTGTGGGAAAAACCATGCTGCTGGAAACCTTTCTGGAAGAAGTGGTGACAGGCCATTTCCCCATTTTTCAGGCCAACTGCTATCAACAGGAAGAATCTTTTTTTCTGAAACCATGGCAACCGGTGTTTTCGAGGCTGGCAGACCTGATTGAAACAGAAGGCATACAGCTCCCCAGGCAGTGGCTGGCCCTGATCGCCGGGCAGTTTCCAATCTTTGAAACCCTCCTCGCTTCTGATAAGGGAGAGACAGAGCCGTCATTGGGCCTTTATGACAGTCGCCCCAACCAGCCATTGATGGAAGCAGTGACAGGGATCTTCAAAAAAATAACCGAGAAACATCCGGTGACAATTTTTTTCGAAGACATTCACTGGATGGACCGGGTCAGCCTGCAACTGATGCAGCGCCTCCTTCAGGAATCCCGTCTGCCGCTGTTATTTTTGACCACTGTTCGTAGTGGATATGAAGACCAACTGGCGGCCTTTACGGCGACCCTTGTTCGACGCCCGCTTTTTCAGAGGGTGAACCTGGCATGCTTCAACGAAAAAGAAACTTTTCAATGGGTGCAGGAAGCTTCCCACCGGCTGACAGAAACACGCCGGCCTGATGAAACTGCCTGCCGGCAAATCTTCAAAGAAACCGGCGGCAACCCCTTCTTTGTGGCCGAATACCTGTATGCCCTTCAACATCAAGATCAGCCGGGCCAATTGACTCCCAAAGCCCAGGATATTCTGCGCAGCCGTCTTTGCGAGTTTTCCCAGGAAACCCGAAAACTACTGGAACTGGTGTCTTTGTTTTTTCACCGGGTCTCTCTGAATCTATTGGCAGATCTCACCAGTGAGGATGAAATGACCACCATGGAAATGATTCAGCAGTTGATTCAACGGGGGATGCTTCGTGAAGTGGATGACGGTCATAAAATCAGTGTGACCTTCAATCATGAAAAATTTCGGGAGTATGTATATCAGCAACAGCCTCCGGTGAAACGGAAGTTGTTGCATCGTCGGGTGGGTGTGCAGTTGGAAAAACAACTGACGGGGTCGACGGGGGATGTCTTGCGTTATACTGATTTGATCCATCATTTCAAACTGGGGGGCGACCATCGGCAAACCCTGAAATATACTCTTGCCTACCTTAATGCCTATCTGGATTACTATCATGAGCTTTTTCCCAGCGTCATGCATCCCAGAGAACTGTCCAAACAGTCATTGTTTATGCCCCGGGAAGAAGCCCTCCTTTATTTTGAGCAAGTGGAAGACATGCTGACCAGGCTGGAGCCGGAAGATTTGGCTGAAGCGGAAGTACAGAGCTGGAAGATTGCCTATTTCCACGTAAAAGGACGTCTGCTGATTCGGGAAGGCGACTATCATGAGGGTGTGACCACTACGCGCAATATGATTCGTCTGGCAGAGGAGACTGGTAACTGGCGGTATGCCGTCCATGGCTTTCAACAGCTCATCAATTATGGAATTCAAACCCAGCAGCCGGAAGTCATGCGGGTGAATCTGGAGGCGGCCATGAATCTGGCAGAAACCCGGGGATTGACAGACCGGGTGCCGGTGCTGCTGCGGTTACAAGGCCTTTACCTCCTCATACAGCATCATTTTGATCAGGCGGAGTCGGTATTGGAGCAGGCCATTGAAGCGGTGAATAAAATGCCAGAAAAACATCGGCATCAAGTGGTTCATGTGGCAGCCTGCAGATATTACCTGGGTGAAATCATGCGCAACCGCCAGCGGTGGGAGGAAGCGATCGTTCATTATCAAAGAGCTATTACAGAGTGTGGGGAACAGGAAGCCCGGCATCATTCCATTGCAGTGTTCCACACTGGCATGGGGCAAGCCTATTACGAAATGAACCGGATTGCTGACGCAGAGAGGAGCCTGCAACAGGCACTGGAACATTTCAGGGCTTTCGATATTTATTGGAGGCGTTCCATTGCCAATGCGTACATGGCATTAATCCTGGCAGAAAAAGGAGACAGAAAACAGGCTAATCATTTCCTTCAGGAAGCGACCCGTTATGCAGAAAAATTGCAAAATCCCTATGAACTGGGGGTTGTGAAACGAGTGCAGCAGCTGGTGCATCAAAGACTGGCAGAAGAATCCTGATGATGCATCACAAGCTGTTGACGTTTTGGTGACGCTCCTTTGATAAACTGCATGAAAAGTGAGGAGGAATGAGCGTGGAACCAATTCGGATTGACGGCAATCATTTGACAGTGGAAAACGTTTTGCAGGTTGCGCGGGAACAGGTTCAGGTGACTCTGACAGAACAGGCGGCAGCCCAGGTGCGTCGTTCTCGGGAAGTCGTGGATGCCTTTGTAGATGAAGGAAAAGTGGTGTATGGCATTACCACCGGATTTGGCAAATTCAGTGATGTGGTGATTTCCAAGGATGAAGCCAGGGAGTTGCAAAAAAATTTGATTATGAGTCATGCCTGTGGTGTGGGAGATCCACTTTCGGAAGAAACTGTGCGTGCAGTGATGCTTCTTCGGGCCAATGCCCTTTCAAAGGGTTTTTCTGGTGTGCGGCTGGAAACCATTCAGGTGCTCCTGGACATGTTGAACCGGGGCGTTCATCCGGTGATTCCGGAGAAAGGATCGCTGGGAGCCAGCGGTGATCTGGCGCCGTTATCCCATATGGTGCTTGTGATGATGGGTGAAGGAGAGGCTTTTTATCAAGGCAAGCGCCTCGCCGGAAGTGAAGCCATGAAGGCCGCCGGCATCCGACCCATTGAATTGACTTCGAAAGAAGGGCTGGGCCTCATCAACGGAACTCAGGTGATGACAGCTGTGGGGGTTTTGTGTGTGGCAGATGCCCTGAGCCTGGTGAAACTGGTGGATGTGGCAGGGGCCCTGACACTTGAAGCCCTTCGGGGAATCACCGATGCCTTTGACTCCAGAGTCCATCAGCTGCGGCCCCATGCTGGGCAGATGCGCAGTGCCGCCAACATATTGCGACTTACCACAGACAGCCGGCGAACCACTCGACAGGGGGAACTTCGGGTTCAGGATGCCTATACATTGAGATGCATTCCTCAGATTCACGGCGCTTCATGGGATGCCCTGGTGCATGTGAAGGAAAAACTGGATATAGAAATCAATGCGGTGACAGACAATCCCCTGATCTTTGCCGATGAAAGGGACGCCATTTCGGGGGGGAACTTTCATGGACAGCCGGTGGCGCTGGCTTTTGATTATATGGGTATTGCCCTGGCAGAAATTGCCAACGTATCTGAGCGACGTATTGAGCGGCTGGTAAATCCTCAGTTAAGCGGATTGCCTGCTTTCCTGACAAAGAAGGGCGGCCTTCACTCAGGCTTTATGATTGCCCAGTATGCAGCGGCAGCGCTGGTATCTGAAAACAAAGTACTGGCACATCCGGCCAGTGTGGATTCCATTCCTTCATCAGCCAACCAGGAGGATCATGTGAGTATGGGGACCATTGGAGCCCGAAAGGCCAGAAGCATTCTCACCAACGCCCAGCAGGTGGTGGCGGTGGAGCTGATGGCAGCGTGCCAGGCAGTGGACCTTGATCCGACGGGTGAATTGGGGAAAGGAACTGAAGCGGCTTACAGTGTGCTGCGCCGGCAAGTCTCCATGTTGGAAGAAGATCGAATTCTTTACCTGGATATGGAACAGTGTGCCGAGTTAGTGCGAAATGGCTCCTTGTTGCAGGCTGTGGAAACAGCAGTGGGGCAGCTGTAATCTATTGTTGTCAGCTGTGCCGGCGGCCGGATACCCCGGTATAAGGCGGGCTGCGCGTTAAACGTTGGGAAAGGAGGCTAAGTGTCATGACCCTGGTCATGAAGTGGTGGTTTAAAAAGGGAACTTAACCAAAAAGGAGGAATATCATGTTTACCAATCCTGTGGTTTTATCCGTCATCATCATGATTGTTCTTTGTCTTCTTAAACTGAATGTATTGCTGGCACTTATTGTGGCAGCCCTGGCTGGCGGTTTATTGGCCGGCATGCCTCTGGGGGAAACCATGGGTGTCCTCATTGGCGGCATGGGCGGCAACTCCAGCACGGCCCTCAGCTATATTTTACTGGGTGCCCTGGCGGCAAGCCTTCATAAGACAGGAATTGCTGTCATTCTGGCGAAAAAAATCGTTCAGTGGGTTCGTGGAAAGGGTATTATCCTTGTGGTGATCATCGCCGCAGTGGCATGCCTGTCCCAAAACCTGATTCCGGTTCACATTGCCTTTATTCCCATTATGATTCCGCCATTGGTGGCGGTGATGAACAAGCTGAAGATCGATCGCCGGGCAGTGGCTTCTGCTCTCACCTTTGGATTAAAGGCCCCTTATGTGGCCCTGCCGGTGGGCTACGGTTGGATTTTCCACGGTATCATCAGTGATCAGATGTCTGAAAACGGTTTGGCAGTGGCCCAGGGTGAGATTTGGCACGTGATGTGGATTCCCGGACTTGCCATGGTCATCGGACTTTTTATTGCCATCTTTGTTACATACCGAAAACCCAGAGAATATCAGGAACTGGAAACAGTAGCTGCAGCAGCTGATGAAGCTGAAGTGGCCGTTACCATGACAGGCCGACACTGGGTGGCACTGGTGGGAGCTTTTTCTGCTCTGGCCATTCAGGTGAGTCCCTTGGGAAGCCTGCACATTGGTGCGGTTGTCGGAATGGCCATCATGCTTATTGGTGGTGCCATCAAATGGAAGGACATTGACGAAATGATTCATAGCGGGATTGGCATGATGGGCTTTATTGCCTTTGTCATGCTGGTGGCCGCTGGCTATGGCGCTGTCATTCGTGAAACCGGAGGGGTTGAAACCCTGGTGGCTTCTGCCAGTGGTATGCTGGCAGGAAACCAACTGGTAGCCGCCACTCTCATGATTCTCATTGGCCTCTTCATCACCATGGGAATTGGCACTTCATTTGGAACTATTCCCATTATTGCAGCTATCTATGTGCCCCTGGCCATGTCTGTGGGCTTCAGTACCCCGGCCACCATCCTGCTTATCGGAACGGCTGCGGCACTGGGTGATGCCGGTTCCCCGGCTTCTGACAGTACGCTGGGGCCAACAGCAGGGCTGAATGTGGATGGGCAGCATGATCACATCTGGGATACCTGCGTGCCCACCTTCATGCATTACAATATTCCGCTGGTAATCTTTGGCATCATCGGTGCGGTGTTGCTGTAAACCAGTCATAAGTGTCAAAGCCGTTGTCTCTTTGTGAGATAGCGGCTTTTTTACCATCAACGAAACATATGCCTGAAAAGATACCGGGAAGGTGATTTTCTTAAAAATAGATTCTTTTTAAGCGGCTTCATTCAGTGGAAACAGGTTGTACGGCAGACAGACCTCGGGTATGCTTAAATGGTCAGCATTTTTGATGAAAAAATGACAGGAAACTGGATTTGAAAGACTCTTAGAGAAAGAGGGCGTTGACATTGAGACTGACTTTTGTGAAGTGCAATCCCACAGAAAACATGACCATTCTCATCTTCGATCCGGTGGAGCCGGAAGAGTATCCCATGATCGCTGGTCGCATCATGCAGGAGAATCATCTCCATGCTGAACAGGTGGGCTTTGTGAAACCACCGGCAACAGAAGTATCAGGTGTGGACAGTGTGCTGGAGATGATGGGTGGCGAATTCTGTGCCAATGCCACCCGCTCTCTGGCGGCAGCGCTGGCCTTCCGAAAAAAACCGGGAAAAGAAACGGGAAATAAGAAGGAACATGATTTGCGGGAGTATCTGCTGGCTGTTTCAGGTGTGCAGGAACCCATTTTCTGCCGTGTCACGGCCACTCATCATGAGGGGGTTTATCGGTCCGCTGCCCGCATTCCTCTTCCTCTGGCAGTGGAGACGCTGACTTTTCTGTGGGAGGATCAGCTGTTGACCGGAACGCTGGTAACCTTTCCCGGCATCGCCCACCTGGTTTTTCAAACAAAGGTGGATGATCCTGAAGGCTTTTTCCCGCTGGTGCTTGAGCAACTGAAAGACCGCCATCATGAAGCATTGGGTATGATGTTTTATGAACCGCATGACAGCCACATGAAACCGCTGGTGTGGGTAGGAGCAACGGATACTCTGATCTGGGAACGAGGCTGTGGCTCTGGCACCGCTGCGGTGGGAGTGGCACTGGCTGTGGAGACCCGGCAAACCATCCGGAAAACCATTTTTCAGCCGGGAGGTTCACTGGAAATTGCCGTGGAATGGGAGAATGGGGTGAAACAGATCGAACTGGATGGTGAAGTGGCAGTGGTGGCCACAGGAACACTGTTGTTGTCCGAATAGCACATTCATGTTTCGTCATCAGTCGATGGCGTTCACCTGTACCTGTCTTTAGAATGGTCGAAAGCAACCATTAAATGTCGCTTCAGTGATGTTCATTTATCGACACTTTGTTGACGCAGATCAGATATGCTGTTGCATAGAAAGAGGCAAGTCTTTCTATGACGTTGCCCGTGTAACTGCATGAGCTGGACGCAGATCATCCGGCAGGCACCATATACCGCCGGAAATATCGATGAAAATGAAGAAACTGGGAGGAGCGATGAATAATGATGCACCAACATGTGGCTGATGCCATGACCATCAAGTTGACAGGTCCCCTGCCGGACCTCAAGCCATTTGCTGATGGAATCCGCCGGGCACCAGACCGGGGATTCAAACTGACGGCGGCCCAAACAGAAACGGCTCTAAAAAATGCCCTGCGATATATTCCGGAGGAACACCATGACATCATGGCGCCGGAATTTCTGGAAGAACTCACCACCATGGGGCGCATATATGGTTACCGATTTCGTCCTGAAGGCATCATCAAGGCAAAACCCATCCATGAGTATCAAGGCAACTGTCTGGAAGGCAAAGCGTTTCAGTTGATGATGGATAATAACCTGGATTTTGATGTGGCCCTGTACCCCTACGAACTGGTGACTTACGGTGAGACCGGCAAAGTCTGTCAAAACTGGATGCAGTATCAGCTGATTCAACAGTACCTGCAGGTGATGACCCAGGACCAGACCCTGGTGGTTTCTTCCGGACATCCCGTGGGATTATTCCACTCCAAGCCTGAGAATCCCCGGGTGATCATTACCAACTCTCTGATGGTGGGGCTTTTTGACAACCCCAAAGACCAGGATATTGCCGAACAGATGGGGGTGGCCAACTATGGCCAGATGACCGCCGGAGGCTGGATGTACATCGGACCCCAGGGGATTGTTCACGGCACCTTCAATACCCTGCTGAATGCAGCCCGACAAAAACTCAACATTGCTGACGATGCTGATCTGGCAGGCATTCTTTTTGTCTCATCCGGCCTTGGCGGCATGAGTGGCGCACAGCCTAAAGCGGTGGAAATTGCAGGCGGGGTGGGGATCATCGCTGAAGTGGATGCTTCACGAATTAAAACCCGTCACGACCAGGGGTGGGTGACAGAGGTCACCGACGATCTGGCAGAGACCTATCGTTTGGCCAAGGAAGCCCAGAAGGCAAAAAAAGCAGTTTCCATTGCCTATCATGGCAATATCGTGGACTTACTGGCTTATGCAGTGGAAAACCAGATTCACATTGACCTGTTGTCTGACCAGACCTCCTGCCATGCCGTCTATGACGGCGGCTATTGTCCCCAGGGCATGACTTTTGAAGAACGAACCCGCATGCTGAAAACTGATCGTCAGGCATTTGTTAACAAAGTGGATGAAACCCTGCAGCTGCACTTTGAAATGATCAAGGCACTGGTGAATCAGGGCACCTATTTTTTTGACTACGGCAACGCCTTCCTGAAATCGGTCTATGATGCCGGTGTGAAAGAAGTGTCCAAGAACGGTATTGATGACAAAGACGGCTTTATCTTCCCCTCCTATGTGGAAGATATCATGGGACCTGAGCTCTTTGATTTTGGTTATGGACCTTTCCGGTGGGTTTGCCTCAGTGGTGATCCTGAAGATCTCCGAAAAACCGATGCGGCAGCCATGGACTGCATCGACCCCAATCGCCGTGGTCAGGACCGTGACAACTATGTGTGGATCCGCGACGCGGAGAAGAATCAGATGGTGGTGGGCAGTCAGGCTCGCATTCTCTACCAGGATGCCTACGGTCGTCTGAAAATAGCCCTGAAGTTTAACGAAATGGTGCGCCGGGGAGAGGTTGGGCCCATCATGCTGGGCCGTGATCACCACGATGTCAGCGGCACTGATTCGCCTTTCCGCGAAACATCCAACATTAAAGACGGCAGTAATGTGATGGCCGATATGGCCACCCAGTGCTTCGCCGGAAATGCTGCCCGGGGAATGAGCCTGGTGGCCCTCCATAATGGCGGGGGTGTGGGGATTGGCAAGTCCATCAACGGCGGATTTGGTATGGTGCTTGACGGGAGTCGGCGGGCAGATGAGATTCTTGAATCTGCCATGTTGTGGGATGTCATGGGCGGCGTGGCCCGTCGTGCCTGGGCCCGTAACGAAAATGCCATCACCACCAGCATGGAGTATAACCAGCTGAACCAGGGCCGTGATCACATCACCCTGCCTTATCCAGCTGATGAGGAGAAGATCAGGGCACTGGTGGCTCAAAAGCTGGGTGATTGATAAACGGGACTCCATCAGTATCAATGGATACCTGTTGAATAGGTTCCAATTAAATGAGTGTCAATAATCTGAAACCGGAAAGGACAGATCACCATGAAGCAAATCGTACAATGTATTCCCAATTTCAGTGAAGGCCGGGATCTGGATAAAATCGAAAAAATAGTGTCTCCCTTTCGGGGAAAAGAAGGTGTTAAACTGCTGGATTACAGCTGTGATGAAGATCACAACCGAATGGTGGTCACAGTGGTGGGCGAACCAGAGCCATTGAAAAAAGCAGTACTGGAAGCTGTGGGAGTGGCGGTTGAGCTCATTGACATGAGCCGCCATGAAGGCCAGCATCCCCGGATGGGTGCTGTTGACGTGATTCCTTTTGTCCCCATTCGCAATGTGACCATGGAAGAAGCCGTTGCCATGGCGAAGGATGTGGCTGCTGCCGCTTGGGAAATCTACCAGCTGCCCATTTTCCTCTATGAAAAAGCAGCGTCGGCACCCCACCGGGAAAATCTGGCGGCAGTTCGAAAAGGCCAGTTTGAAGGCATGGCAGAGAAGATCAAGGATTCTCAGTGGCATCCGGATTTTGGCAATCAGTTGCATCCCACCGCCGGGATCACTGCCGTGGGTGCGCGGATGCCCCTGGTGGCCTTTAATGTGAACTTGGATTGCAACAACCTGGATTTTGCCAACCAGATCGCCAAAAATGTGCGCCATCTCAGCGGCGGACTGCGCTACTGCAAGGGGATCGGCATCGAACTGAAAGAGCGGGGCATTGTCCAGGTGTCCATGAACATGACAGACTACAGTAAAACCGCCCTTTACCGGGTCTTTGAGCTGATTCGCATTGAAGCCCGCCGCTACGGTGTGAATGTTGTGGGCAGTGAAATCATCGGGCTGCTGCCCATGGAAGCTCTCATCGATACAGCGGTGTATTACCTGGGTGTTGAAAACTTCAGCATGGATCAGGTGCTGGAAAAACGAATCATGGAATAGCCAACGGCTGTCGGGGCAAGTGATGCCCTGTTTGAAGGGCGGAAGAGGAGGTTGACATGAAATCTGGAAATCTGATCATTATAAATGCAGCCCAGCTGGTGACCTGCAGCGGCAACACAGCCAAAAAAGGGGCGGCCATGAAGGATCTGGGTATCATTGAGAATGGTGCACTGGTGATTGAAGATGGTATCATCACCCGGGCAGGCTCCACAGAAACCGTGATGGCCGACATTGACAAAAGTCACTATGAAGTGGTGGATGCCGCCGGAAAAGCCGTTCTTCCAGGTTTTGTGGATTCCCACACCCACTTTGTATTTGGTGGCTACCGGGCAGAAGAATTCTCCTGGCGGCTTCGGGGTGATGATTACATGGATATCATGAACCGGGGAGGCGGCATTCTCTCAACGGTGCGGGCCACCCGGGAGGCGACCACTGAGGAGCTTTATAACAGCGGTTACCAACGTCTTACGGCCATGCTGGCCAATGGTGTGACCACCGTTGAAGGGAAAAGCGGCTACGGACTTGATGCAGCCACAGAGCTGAAGCAGCTGGAAGTGATGCAGGCCATTGATCAAGCACATCCTGTGGATGTGGTGCCTACCTATATGGGTGCCCACGCAGTTGCCCCTGAGTACAAAGACCGGGGAGGCGATATGATCGAAGCCATCATTCAACAGGCGCTGCCTCTGGTGAAAGAGGGAAATCTGGCAGTGTTTTGCGATATTTTTACAGAAAAGAACGTGTTTTCCATCGAAGAATCCCGCCGACTGCTGACAGCCGCCGGCGAGATGGGATTCAAGCTGAAAATGCATGCCGATGAAATAATTCCCCTGGGAGGGGCAGAACTGGCGGCAGAAGTGGGGGCTGTTTCGGCAGATCACCTGTTGCAGGCATCTGATGAAGGCATTCGTCAAATGGCCAGTAAAGATGTGGTGGCAACCCTGCTTCCTGGCACCGCCTTCAGCCTGCGGGAAAAATATGCACGGGCACGGGACATGATAGAAGCCGGATGCGCCGTAGCCCTGGCCTCCGACTTTAATCCAGGCAGCTGCCATACTGAATCCATTCCCCTGATCATTGCTCTGGCCACCCTCTACATGGGCATGACACCGGAAGAGACCATCACCGCCCTCACCATCAACGGAGCCGCGGCATTGGATATGGCCGACACCATCGGCAGTCTGGATGTAGGGAAAAAGGGAGATGTGATCATTCTGAAAGACCCCTCCTACCACTTTTTGGCCTATCACATTGGCGTCAATGTGGTGGAACGGGTGATAAAAAAAGGCCGTCTTGTGATGGACAACCGGCATCAACTGCTTAACCAATAAAAGAACGAACCAAAAAGCACCCTCTCAGCAGGGTGCTTTTTAGTATAAAAATTGATTTGGAGACGGCTGGTGGTTGATTTCAAAGCCACCTTTACGAAGAAAAGGGGCCGCTGCAGCAGTCGTCTGCCGGAGCTTCAGGAAATCCCTGAGAGGGCGAAGCCGGAACTGCTGAGGGAGTCATGGTAGACAGGTCATCCACCACCTGAATACTGCTTCGAATCATCCCCATCCAGCAAGAGTAGGCAATGGTGCCTGTTTCAGTGGGGGTAAACTCGAAAAGATTCTCTCCGGCCACAATGTTGTTGCGTACATCATAGGCAGGAATCACAATGGCATTATTACATCCGTTGATATTTTGCTGTTCAGCATGAACAATGAAAGTGACAGGAATACCCTTTTGAACCACGATGGGTTCATAATAATAGGGCTCCAGTTCAATACGGACGACCTGGCGGCCATCTTCCAGCATTGCCATATTGCTGTAGGAAGGTGCGGTAAAGGATGGGGCAACTGTTCCTGTCAGGCTGAGGCCGCGGGTAATCATCACAACTCCCAGGAGCATTACCAGCACCCCGCTGGCGGCCAGCATCCGCCGGTTGAAGCGCTGGCTGACAAATGTACTCAGGGCTCCCAGGGCAAACAGGAGGGGCGCAGTACCCAGGCTAAAGAAAAACATGCTGGTGGCACCGGCAACAAAGCTTCCTGTTCCAAGGGCGTATAGCTGCATGGTTTGCAGGGGGCCGCAGGGCATGAATCCATTGATAAGGCCAACCACAAAAGGTCCCCTGCCTTCACGGCTATTGGCCAGGCGTCCGCTCAATCCGGCGGGGAGTCGGGGAATCAAGCGCCGCAGTACTGGGAAAAGACCCAGCAAGTTCAACCCCATGATCATCATAAAAACACCGGCAATGATGACGACGATTCCCTGGGAGCGGAGGGTCATGCTGATCACCGAGCCCAAAGCACCGATAAAACCGCCGATGATGGTATAGGAGACAATCCGGCCGCCATTATAAAGAAGACTGGGACGCAGCCTGCCAGACAGGTCCCTTTGGTCCCCGGCACCGATGCACTGGCTGAGGGCAATGCCACCACACATGGTGACACAGTGAAGAGAAGTGAGAAGGCCGATGACAAAGAGAATGCCATAACTCATTTCATCCTGAATTTCAGGCAGAAACGCCATGCTGTCGGCTTTTTGAATCAGGCGGTAGGCCAGCAGCAAAACCAGTGCTAACCCAGCCCATTTGACAGCTGCCTTAATGGGGGGCGGCAGTTCCCAGCCAAAGGATGCTCTGGCGGGAGAATAGGCCTTCACCTGGGGTGTGTAACCTGCATTTTCGATGGTTACCCGAATACTTTTTGGGGTGGCCGGAGATGTGAAACTGACAGACACTGATGAAGTGACAAAATCTGCTTCTGCCTGAACCACGCCCGGATGCTTTAGCAGCGAGCTCTGAATGACCTGTTCACAGCCAGTACAGGTCATCCCATCGACATTCAGGGTCAAATAATTGTGCTCCATAGATACGCGTCAACTCCTTTTGAGGCAGTCTTCATTGTTGCTGAAATCAGCAACAATGATTCCATCATTAATCTGACTTGCGTGTGTGAACGACAATAAATCGATTGGTATCTATTAATTATACCCCATACGCAGATGGAATCAATACCGGACGCAAAAGTTAATTTTGTCACAGCAAAATAACCAACTCAACCGAATTCAATCAAAGCTTCTTATAGTCGTGTTGGGAATGAAAACTGTGGATCACTTGGTTTGAATGAAGCTTGTCAAAAGGTGAGGATTACGATATGTTACAACAAGAGGCTCGCAAGAAATATCCTAAAAAATGTGCCGGATATAAGATATAATATGATGAGGACAGGAGACATGGCAGAGGCAGCTTGAAAATATGACTACCGGTTGCGCTGCTGCACTCTTACCGCCAACCATAGGAAGTGCATGAAGAAAGGAGAAATCAAATGAATCAGGAACGCTTCAACAAATATGCAGCATTGATTGTGAAAGCGGGTGTTAACCTTCAGCAGGGGCAAACATTGGTGATTACTGCACCCATTGAGACTGCAGCTTTTGCCCGCATGGTGGCAGAACAGGCCTATGAGGCAGGTGCCCGTGAAGTGGTCATGGACTGGAACGACGAGCTTTCGAAGAAAATCAAATACCTGAAAGCGCCGGAGTTTGTCTTTGACGAATACCCTGAATGGAAACGCATGTTTTATCAAACTTATGCCAGAGAAGGTGCCGCTTTTGTCAGTATTGCAGCAGAAGATCCTGAACTGATGAAAAACGTGAATCCTCAGCGCATCATGCGCGCCCAGAAAGCTTCCAATACAGCCAATACCGAGTTTCGGGAACGGCTCATGGGTAACGCCAATACCTGGAATGTGGTGTCGGTGCCAACGGTGAGCTGGGCAAAAAAGGTCTTTCCTGAAATGGGGGAAGAAGCGGCAGTGGAGGCGCTTTGGGAAGCCATCCTCACATCGGTGCGGGTGGATGAACCTGATCCGGTGGCAGCGTGGAAACATCATAAAGAGCAGTTGGAAACAATGAGTCACTGGCTGAACGAAAAACAGTTCCATCAGCTGCATTTCTCCAACAGTTTGGGGACTGATCTGACCATCACCCTTCCTGAAAGGCATATCTGGACGGGGGGAGCCGAGGTCTCGCAGCAGGGAGTTGACTTCATTGCCAATATGCCCACAGAAGAAGTCTTCACGCTGCCCCATCGTCAAGGAGTTGACGGATTGGTGGTCAGCTCCATGCCCTTGCAGTATAATGGGAATCTCATTGAAAATTTTTCCATCACTTTTAAACAGGGGAAAATAGTGGATTTTACCGCAGAAAAAGGCTATGAGACATTAAAGGGTCTCATTGAAACTGACGAGGGTTCCCGCTACCTGGGAGAAGTGGCGTTGGTGCCTCACAATTCACCCATTTCCAATACTGGCATTCTCTTTTACAACACTCTTTTTGATGAGAATGCTTCCTGCCATCTGGCCATTGGAAAAGCATATCCTGTTTGCCTGAAAGGTGGAACAGAGATGTCGAAAGAAGAACAACGGAAGGCGGGCATCAATGACTCCCTGGTGCACGAGGACTTTATGATTGGAACCGCTGACATGGAAATTAAGGGGATTACCTCTGAGGGGGAGCAAATTTCAGTTTTTCGTCAGGGTAATTATGCTATTAGCCTCTAATGTATCGATTTTGATGATTACTTATGTGACTTTTCCAATGACAACTGCTTCAGCGGCTTTATCGATGTAAAGAAGCAACTCAGTCAGTGATTCAGAGGATGTGACAACTGAAAACACCGCTTTGCAAGCAGTCCAAACCCAATGCAGGCGGTGTTTTTTTCGACTGTTTTGTCATTTGCAGCAATACTCCAGCTGGAAGAACACAGTGAATGACAGATACCATTACAGGTATTAATATGAACAGGCTCAAAAAATGGAATGAATTCAGAAGAAACATTGCTTGAAGCAATTATTGATGGGTAAAAAAATGATACAAACAGACGTTAAACTGTTCCGGGAGGGTTGTATCATGAAAATTCGTTACATCAACGGCACACGTATCTACTATGCTTTTCTGGCAGGCACCAGAGAAGTCACTCAGCAGCGCAGGCATTTGAACGAAATCAATGTATTCCCGGTGGCAGATGGTGATACAGGCAGCAACATGGCCTCCACTCTCAACCACATACTCCAAACAGTGAAACCCACCACTTCCATTTATGAAACCCTCCAATCCATTGCAGATGCCTCGCTGGCAGGTGCCAGGGGAAACTCAGGTATCATATTGGCCCAGTTTCTCAACGGCGTAGCGGCAGAGGTGCATCAGCACCAGGTGATGACAGCAGAAAGGTTCGGGCAGACTCTGGTGAATTCAGTCCCCTACGCATATGGCTCCATGGCTCAACCGGTGGAAGGGACCATGTTAACGGTGATTAGAGCCTGGGCAGAAGCCTTTCATGAGGCTGGAAAAGCCAGTAATGATTTTGTGGAAATTCTCAACAGTTCACTGGAAAAAGCGCGGGATGCTCTCATAAAGACACCGGAAAAGCTGGAAGTGCTTAAAAAAGCCAAGGTGGTTGATTCGGGGGGGCAGGGATTTGTTCATTTTCTGGAAGGCATCGGAAAAATGATTCAGTCGGGCAATTACAAACAGTTTTTAGGACGGCCTGCTGAAGTGGCAGAAGATGTCATATCTTATGAAGTGCTTTCACCGGAAGAAACAACATATCGTTACTGCACCGAGGGGATGTTGTCGGGAGAACATATTGCCCTGGAAGAAATAAAGGAAATGTTGAAGCAGCAGGGTGATTCAGTGATTGTGGCTGGCAATGAGTTTCGTTGTCGGTTCCATTTCCATACCGACCACCCGGAGAATGTTTTTGTAAAACTCATGAAGCATGGTCAACTGACAGAGCAAAAGGTGGATGATATGGTGCGCCAGCAGGATGCATTGTTTCGACGCAAGACTGCTGTTGCCCTGGTAACAGATTCCATCGCCGACTTGCCCCGCAGCTTTCAGGATGATTATCAGGTGTTTCAGATTCCGCTGCAGGTAATGGTGGAAGGCGCTCCCTTTCTGGACCAGGTCACTCTGACAACATCCACTTTATTTCAGGTGCTGGAAGACGTGACAGAATATCCCACGTCGTCTCAGCCAACGGTGAAAAAAGTGCAGGAAACACTGGATTTTCTGCTGCAGCAATATGACGAAGTGTTAATGCTGTCCGTCTCGGCACAAAACAGTGGAACTTGGCAGACGTTCCGGCAGGCTGCAGCTGATATGCAGCGCCCGGGAAAAAGGATCCATGTCATCGATACCCGTAAAAATTCCGGGGCAGAAGGGCTGTTGGTTATGATGGCGGCAGAAGCCATTCAGGCAGGAAAATCATTGGAAGAAGTGTCACACCTGGTGGAGAACCTGATTCCTAAAACCCACATATATGTGTCGGTAGCCACTTTCGAATATATGGTGAGGGGCGGGCGGGTGAGTCCTATGAAGGGCAGGCTTGCCAAGTGGATGAATCTGAAACCAATTGTATCTCTTGATGAAACTGGAAAAGGTGTTGCTTTTGGAAAGGCTTTCAGCAGGGCGGCCAACACCCGTAAAATAATGGAAATTGTGAAACGTCATCATGCGGAAAGTCCGGTGGAGCGATATTGTGTGGTGCATGCCGACGCTTCCGAAAAAGCGGAAGAATATGCGGAAAAACTCACCCAGATCCTGGGAATGCCACCAGCATATGTAACTGAAATATCTCCCATTGTTGCCCTGAATGCCGGCCGGGGAGCGGTGGCGGTGGCACTGGTTCAGAAATAAGGAATGAGGTGACGGTATGTCAACTTTATTGGTACAGTCGGTGGTGGTAATCTTTGTTTACTTTTTAGCCCTCTTTTTCATCGCAACGGTGATTCGAAACAATTCAATTGTAGACATGGCCTGGGGTCCCGGGTTTGTTATAGTGACTGGATTTGCCTATGTCAATGCCGGTTTTTTTACTCCGCGGGCAACAGCGGCAATGATACTGGTGGCCATCTGGGGGATTCGCCTGGCAACACATATCATCAAGCGTAACTGGGGAAAGCCGGAAGACTTTCGATACGCCAGCTGGCGCGAAGAGTGGGGCAAGTGGGTGGTTCCCAGAGCTTTTTTTCAGGTCTTTATGTTGCAAGGTTTTTTTATGCTGGTGGTGGTTTCGCCGGTGTTGTTAATTCAGGCAGTGCCTCAGCCAGGTTTCGGCTGGTTCGAAGCAGTTGGTCTGGCAGTCTGGCTGGTTGGTTTTTTCTTTGAAGCAGTAGGTGACCGCCAGCTGCGGGATTTTAAGGCGGATCCTGCTAATAAGGGCAAGATAATCGAGTCGGGGCTTTGGCGCTATACCCGACATCCCAACTATTTTGGAGAAGCTACCATGTGGTGGGGACTGTGGCTGATGGCATTGCCTGTTCCTTTTGGCTGGATAGGAATCATCGGACCTGCGACCATCACATGGCTGCTGGTTTTTGTTTCAGGTGTTCCCATGTTGGAAAAGAAATACAGGGGTCGGCCTGATTTTGAGGCCTATGCAGCCCGTACCAGTGCTTTTTTTCCATGGTTTCCCCGAAAGTCTCACTGAAACTTCTGTTTAATAAGACTCTCCTTTTAACAGCACTTGAAATAATCATCATTTCAAGACTGAGAAAGGAGATTTTTTTGTTCAAAAGAGAGATTGATCATCGGGAAGAAAGAAGCTATTGAAATGCTAAGGTGCAAGAAGATCCAATAGCACAAAAAGGAAAAGAGGCAAGTTGAGAGAAATAAATGACAAATGTCCTAAATTATAGTGACAAAATTTGAAAAATGGGAATATAATAGAATGAGAGGTAGTTCGGGTAACATGTCAGGAATGCCCACTAGGAAAGGAGGCATCATGATGAGAGTTCGACCAGTTGTTGTACTGGTAATCTTTATGCTTGCAGCATCCGTGGTTTTTACACCGGTGGCTGCTGAGAGTGACAGTGTTCAGATCAAGGATCCGGCACTGGAGGCTTTTATCAGAAGAGAAATAGATAAACCAGAGGGGGTTATACAGCCTGCAGATGTTGAGAGTATCCGAACCATCGACACCACCACATGAATGCACTGCCGTTACCAGGTGGTAACCCTGGAAGGAATCGAGGCGCTTCATAACCTTCGACGATTGGCTCTCTGCAGCGGAATTGACAGCTTGGATCCAGTTGCAAAATTAACTCAACTGGAGGAACTGGTGATTCAGGATACGGCAATTAGTGATCTGACACCACTGGCTGGACTTCGCAATTTGAAGAGGCTTGAAATCAGAGGAAGCCAGTTGTCGGATCTGTCACCGCTTTCAGACCTTGTCAGACTTGAAACGCTGGTGATTGCCAACAGTCAGGTGTCAGATCTGACTCCGCTGAAAAACCTGACGAGACTGAAAAGGCTGTTCCTTTATCAAAATCAAATTGAGAGCATTCAGCCACTGGCGGGCCTTCAGCAACTAACGATTTTAAATTTGAGTAATAATCGAATTGTCGATCTCATGCCCCTGGCCAATCAGCAGGAACTGCTGAACTTATATCTGGCACGAAATCAGGTGGAAGATCTGCGCCCATTGACAACCATTCCCAAGCTCATGGGACTGGATCTTCGTTGCAACCCGGCGGCTGAAAACGGTCAATTGCAGTTGCTTGAAAATTTACAATGGCTGGATGTGCGCTGTACCAGCATTATCAATCCTGAAGTGCCGGAGGAATGCCAGGCGCGCTGCGGGCAAGCAGATGAAATTTGCCTTTATGTCAATGGAGTGTGCCTTGAGGTGGATCAGCCTCCCATCGTGGAAGCAGGATGCACACTGCTGCCCATCTCTCCTGTGGCGAAAGCAATGGGTGCTGAAATTCGATGGAACAGCTCTGAAAAGGCTGCTGAAATGATCTATGGTGAGCAGGCATTAACCATTCCCATCAATGCCGATTATGCCAGAATGAACGGCCGGCAAATTGACTTATTTTATCCCACACAGCTGCGGAATGGTCGTACCATGATTCATTCCCGCCTGCTTATTGACGCTTTTGGTGTGCGAATTCACTTTGATGCAGAAAACCGAATGGTGACCATTGATTCACAGTAAAACTCACACAAAAAAGAGGGCGGAATGCCCTCTTTTTGTTCAACACTTCACTATTCTTTCATTTTGACATAAACGCTGCTGGGACCAACTGCGTCAAGGCGCTTTAACTCATATTGTGCCGGGAACGCCTCAATCAGCTGAGAGAGCTGACGGTATCCATAAGTGCGTGGATCAAAGCCAGGGTCAAGTTGCAGCAGCGCTTTTCCAAGAGATCCCAAATGAGTCCAACCATCCTCTTGAACCACCATTTCAAAGGCTTCCTTTAGTAATCCGAGTACAATGGCTTCCTTGGTTTTTTCCTTCTTTTTGCCTGGTACACTTTTTGCTGTTGGCTTTGGCTCTTTGGGAGCGATGTTTTCGGTGTAAATAAACACATCACATGCATTGACAAAAGCTTTGGAGGTTTTTTGTTCGCCAATTCCCATCACAAAAGTACCATTCTCACGAATGCGTGTTGCCAGCCGGGTGTAATCACTGTCACTGGAAACGATGCAAAAACCATCCACCAGTTCACCATGAAGGATGTCCATGGCATCGATGATCAGGGCACTGTCGGTGGCATTTTTTCCGACTGTATACCGAAATTGCTGAATGGGCTGGATGGCATAATTATTCAGTGTGTCTTTCCAGCTTTTCATGTTGGGCGTTGTCCAGTCACCGTAAATGCGTTTAATGGTGACTGATCCATATTTACCGGTTTCTGACAGCATCTTGGTAATGAGGGAAGGCTGAGCATTGTCACCATCAATCAGTAATGCCATCTTGTGCTCTTTCTGACCATTGTCTTTTTTTATCACAGCTGACGGGCTCCTTTCGTGCTGTTGCTGATCCGGTTTATCAAATGCAGATAAAGACTCCGGTTCTTATGAAACCACTTTATGCTGTATTCAACAAAAAGTCAAAAAGTCCTGCTGATTTATTTGGAAAATATCAGTTTTTTGGGAGGGATTTTTTGTCAGGCTTTTGATGCTTCAACAGCCGTTTCACTTCCTGAATGGCACTGACGGCATCAGAGGCATAACCATCAGCACCGATGGACTTCCATAAATGAGGGGTATCAGTGAAAGCCTGACCTCCCACCAATACCTTAATATGATCATATGATTCAAGTTCCTGCAGACTGTGAATGAAAAAACGCGCCTCATTGACATGAGAAAGGAGTGCAGCAGAGATGGCAACCACCTTCACCGGGTATTGGTTGAGGACAAACTGCAAGCTGCTGAAAGGGATCTGGCTGCCAAGATACATAACGGTATAACCGGCTTCTTCCAAAGCGCTGCTGACCATGCGCAGGCCAAGGGTATGGCGTTCGTCTCCTGCTGCAAGTGCGACAATCAGCGGTCCGGTGCTGACGGACGATGGTTTTTTGCGTAAAAGGGAAATAAATCGTTCAGTTTCTGCGGTGATAAAGTGTTCCTGGGCAATGTCCAGCTTTCCTTTTTGCCATTGAACACCTGCTTCGTAAAGGGCCGGTTTGATGATTTGATCATGAATTATTTCAAGAGGAATGCCCATGTTGGAAGCCAGGCTCAACACGCGCCATGCCTCCCTGATATCTGTTCTGATCAAGGCTTCCAGATAACGATAACTCCAAGCTTCATCCGGTTGTTGAGGAGGATGTGTTACTGAACCTGACAAGAAAGGAGAAGCGTCTTCAGTACGTCCCAACAGATAATCCAGGCTTACCTGGAAATGATCGGCCAACTGCAACAGAGTGGTATCGTTTGGAAATCGGCTGTTGTTTTCATAATTGGCGATGGTGGTTTGTGACAATCCCAACATAGAAGCCAGTTCCTGCTGGCTTTTTTTCTGTCCTTTACGCAGACCGCGCAGCCGGTCTCCAAAGTTTTGTGCCATGACTTCAACTTCCTTTCCTGGGAAGGGTTTCAAGGTAACGGGCGTGCACCACTAGACGCGCATCATCATACTCGTAAGTACAGGTGGAGAGTGTCAACAGAGCCTCTTCTCCAGTGATGGAATGCGCAAAGGAATGCTTGGATTTTTCTTGCAACACATTGATAAATGCCTCAAAGGTGGGTCTGTCTTCAAAATGGGTTTCAATGTAATAAAAATCAGTGGTGGTGACATAGACAGAAAAAATTTCAAACCGATGTGTTTCATGAAGATCTGTGATATGAATTACAGGATGATCCTGTAAAAAAAGAGGATCCTTATAAGCGGTCAATGACTGGAACATGGAGCCATCCCTCATGTGGTGTCCGTAGAGAATGGTGTGAGTCGCCGGTAGTGTCAAAGCATTGACATCATTGCGGTAATCCATAAAGATGGCTCCTGCCCGGTTTTTTTCAGCCTGCCAGTCATGATCCAGATAAAACGCATTGTCGTGAGCCTGAACGACAGGATAATCCACAGGGGTCCCGGGAATCTGAATCCAGCCGGTAACCTGTGGATTCACAGATTGAAGGTTGGCAATTTCTGGCAGTATCTCGGGCGCAGATTTACTGATACCGGATAGATCGGTCAAGACTGTTGACGTTTCTTCTGATCCCAGTTCATTGCTGTCATAGTCCTGACGGAAGCGCTGTTGGGCCTCTAAAATGGAAGCCTGCTGATTTTGGCTTTCCAGCCAGCGAAGACCGATAGCTACGATGGCCACAATGAGAAAAAAGATGGACATGATGCGAATCAATTTTTTCATGAGAAACACCTCAATCTCTGTTGGCAATTGACGCCATTCAATAATCAGTCCAGTGATAATAAGCAGTTTGACAGGATCGTCTGCTTACCAGTTAGATACCCTTTCTGATTTAACTATAACATTTCGAAATATTACTTTCAAACAGATACAATAAAAATTTCATAACGTGTTTAAGGTTGTCGGTGGAGGGTAAAATGTGAATAGTTGAAAAGATCATCTGCGAACAACAACAGAGCAGATGAGATTGTCGAAAAAACCATTGAAAAGAAATAGGAGGGAACACAATGAAAAGTCAAAGAGTGTTGGTTATGTTACTGGTTTTAAGCTTGGTGTTCTTTGGAATCAGCAGCCAGGTATTTGCAGAAGAAAATGATATTGTCGACATTGCAGTCAATGATGGCAGGTTCACCGTACTGACAGCAGCACTGCAGCGGGCAGGACTGGTGGAAACCCTTCAGGGAGAAGGCCCCTTCACCGTATTTGCACCCACAGATGATGCCTTCACAGCGTTACTGGCAGCTCTGGATGTAACGGCAGAAGAACTTTTGGCCCAGCCGGCATTGGCCGATGTGCTGCTGTACCATGTGGTGAGTGGCAAAGTGATGTCCACAGACCTTTCAGATGGCATGCAGGCGGCAACAGTGGGCGGACAGAATGTGACCATTGATTTGGACGGCGGCGTATTCGTCAATGAGTCCCAAGTGATTATTCCTGATATTGAAGCATCCAACGGTGTGATTCATGTCATCGATGCTGTACTGGTACCCGCAGGGTTCCAGCTGGTGGTTGAGGAAGCGGAAGAGCAGGCAGAGGTGCTCCCATCCATCGTTGACATTGCAGTCAATGACGGCAGGTTCACCGTACTGACAGCAGCACTGCAGCGGGCAGGACTGGTGGAAACCCTTCAGGGAGAAGGCCCCTTCACCGTATTTGCACCCACAGATGATGCCTTCACAGCGTTACTGGCAGCTCTGGATGTAACGGCAGAAGAACTTTTGGCCCAGCCAGCATTGGCCGATGTGCTGCTGTACCATGTGGTGAGTGGCAAAGTGATGTCCACAGACCTTTCAGATGGCATGCAGGCGGCAACAGTGGGCGGACAGAATGTGATGATTGATTTAGATGGCGGCGTATTCGTCAATGAATCCCAGGTGATTATTCCTGATATTGAAGCATCCAACGGTGTGATTCATGTCATCGATGCCGTACTGGTACCTGCAGGGTTCCAGCTGGTGATGGAAGAAGCCCCGACCCCTCAACCAGTGGAAGAGCCGGTGGTGACTGAGGCTCCTGCACAGGAACCCATTCCACAGACAGGTGATGCAGGAATGATGATGTTTGGTCTTATGGCACTGGCAGGAGTAGGCGGTCTGACGCTCACACGACGCAAAAAATGAGTCGCGTGACAAATGATGAATCAATGCGAGTGATCATTGAGAATAGATGAGAATAAAATTAAAAACTTCCCTGGCTACGGGGAAGTTTTTTAATTGAACTTCCATCAAATTTCATTGGAGTATTTCTCGACAGCCGGAAGGGAAAGGGTGGTGATGATCTGCTGGGCTACTGTGCTGGCTGTTTTTGAAGAAGTGTTGATCTCCAAGATCGGCAGGCAGGAGCTCTGACTAAGTCGGCGGGCTTCCTCTTGACGTTTCATGAAGGTGTCCACAATAGCAGCAGGTGTGTCGCCATATTGCTTCAGGTATTGAAGCCAACAGGTATGTTGTCTGGAAAACAGACGTTTTTCCAGCGTTTCAGCATCGACAGTCAATAGGCAGAGAATGGTTCCAAGTGGCTTCAGTCGCTGGTCAACTTCCTTCACATGATCCCACTTCATGTGGGGAAACCGGAACACATGGGTGAGATGAAACCTTTCAAGAAGGAAAAAAAGATCATGGGAAGCCAGCTGATTTTCGTTCCATCCCCGGCCAAGGGTACGGGCGGCACAGCCTTCAATAAACGAAGTCAACTCCTCAAGCAGTGCGATGTGGTCTTCCGGTTGCAGCCTTCTACGTTGTTCCTGGAGTTCCAGCACCCGCTGGGTATGATGTTCTGTGAGAATGAGCCGGGAAGCGGCAGAAAGAGTGTTGAGTAACGGGTGGTGAAGCAATGCCTGCAGCACCTCTGTTTTACCGGAGCCTGAAATGCCTTCCAGAATAATTCCCTGATACATAAGTCTTCGTCCTTTCATTGAGAATCATCACACGCCATTCGTGATCTGTCTTCGATTTCATCAGCCTTGACCAGCGTGGACGACAATGGGTTCATCAGGGTGGGTGTGATTTGTGGAAACAGGAAAATCCCTGAGTCGGAAAATCCGGCGCAGGGACCTTGCTTACTAGGAGTGGACAGCCGTCTCATTAATGCCGTTTACTTTTTGAAAGGCACTGGTTACAGATGCCCTGATAATACACGTTGCGTTCCTTAATTAAAAAGGTATCCAGGAACTCATTTTTCAACTGGGTCATATCCAGCTCAAAATCATAAATGGTACTACATTGCTCGCATTTAAAATGACCATGGGTGCTTAAATCCACGTCATAACGGGCTTCGTGATCCTCAATGTTCACCATGCGAACCAACTGTGCCTCCATGAAGGCTTTCAAGGTGTTGTACACAGTGGTTTTGGAAAGGGTGGGGATCTGATCTGACAGTGCCTGATAAATCTCATCAACAGTGGGGTGTGTCATATGGTTCAGCAAGTATTCAAAGATGCGGGTTCGCTGATAGGATGGCTTGACACCATGTTCCTGTAGGTATTGGTTCAGTTCTTCCATTGATTTTGGTTTTGTGGATTCCATTTTCATTTATAACCCACCTGCTTTCAATGTGTAATGATTATAATATGAAATAAGTTTAAACGAAATAATGGAAAATGTCAAGGCAATGAGAAACAATGGTGCCTTCAGCACCAATAAGAAAGCCTGTTGCAGGGATGCAACAGGCTTGAATGATGAAAAAGTGAAAATTTTAAGGTGACTACTCCATGGGAAGTCCGGTCACATCATACCAAAAGGCAGGTAATACGAAAGCCGCATTGTGGAAGCGGGTGTGATAGTATTTGCCGGTGAACTGACCGTTTGGCTGATCGACAGGGGCGCCGTTTTTGGAGGCAATGACAAAGGCCATGTCGCCGCCATAAACAGGCACTACGCCACGGTAGACGGCCACATGAGGGAAGGAGAGCTGCACATGTTCAACAGCTTCTTTCAACTCAGGCGCCTGAAAGACCGGAACGCCGGCCTGACGAACCATGATCCCGTCTTCATTGAGGCAATTGCTGATGTTTTTATAGAAAGGTGCTTCAAAAAGAACCATTGCAGGACCCACCGGGTCGGGAGAATCGACGATCACCACATCAAACTTCTTGTTTTGGGCTTCTTCGCCGGCCACATAAGCAGCACCATCACCCACGATAAGCTCCAAACGGGGATCTTTGAAAGCATCTTTAAAGAAGAGCATTTCTTTGCTGACTTCAATGACACGGCCGTCAATGTCCACCATGGTCACTCGTTTCACGCTGTCGTGGCGCAGGCATTCCTGCAGAATGCCACCGTCACCGCCTCCAATGATCAGGATGCTTTCTGCAGGGCGTGCCAGTGCCATAATGGGCAGGTGTGTCATCATTTCGTGATAAACAAACTCGTCTTTCTCGGTGGTCTGGACCACATTGTCCAAAATCATCATACGACCAAAGTGGCCGTGATCCACAATTTGAAGTTCCTGAAAACCAGTATTCTCCTCGTGGACGGGTGTCACATGGTAACCGTACACTGTTTCGGGGCTCATTTTTTCATAAAACCATTTTTTTTCCACTTTCAACCCTCCAGTTATTCTTGTTTTCCAGTCATCATACTATTCCTTTGTGACGGGCACGCTACAGTATACCATAAAGTGACGGGATTAACGATAGTATTTCACGCCGGATTCAAGTATTTTTTGATCGTAGTCTCCGGGCACATTACGATATAATCCCGGCAGGCAGCGTTCAGAGTGGGCCATTTTCCCAAGTATTCGGCCATCAGGGCTTGTCAGTGCTTCAATGGCACCCATGGAGCCGTTGGGATTATGCGGCAGTGCCATGGCAGGTTGACCTGAGAGATCCACATACTGGGCAGCCACCTGGCCGGATGCCATGAGCTGAGCGATGGTGTCTTCCGGTGCAATGAAGCGTCCTTCGCCATGAGAGACGGGAAGGGTGTGAATCTGGCCGGGAGTGACGCCGGCGAACCAGGGAGACAGGCTGGAGGTCACCCGGGTGCGAATCAAGCCGGAGACGTGGCGGCCAAGGGTGTTGAAGGTCAGTGTGGGTGCGGCTTCATGGGGTGGGCGAATCTCTCCGTAAGGCACCAGCCCCAGCTTGATCAGCGCCTGAAATCCATTGCAGATTCCCAGCATCAGACCGTCCCGTTCCTTCAAAAGCTGGTGGACGGCATCCTGAATAAGGGGGTTGCGGAACACAACGGTGATAAACTTGCCGGAACCGTCGGGTTCATCACCGGCACTGAAGCCGCCGGGGAGTACCACCATCTGGGATCGGTGAATGGCTGCGGCCAATGCCTGCACACTTTCGTCAATGTCATTGGCAGTCAGGTTACGGAAAATCAGCAACTCAGGATCTGCTCCCGCCCGTTCCAGTGCCCGCAGGGTATCCATTTCGCAATTGGTGCCGGGGAAGGTGGGAATCACCACCCGGGGACGTGGTGTTTTGACAAGGGGACGGTTACTGATGGCAGGCTTTGCTGTGGCGGTGGCAATAGATTCCGGTCTATCTGGCGATGTCTTCGTGGGGAAAACAGTCTCCAGCGGCTCCTGCCAGGCTTTCAGCAAATCATCAAGGGAAATGGCTTTTTCGGGAAGCTGCATTTCAGGTGTCTCGATGGTGAGTCCCAGCAGGCATCCGGGAAATGTTTCCAATAGTTCATCCACAGCCTCTTTATCAGTCATTTCAAGCAGAAAGCTGCCGGGAGCAGGGAGAAACAGCGCAGGGGGTTCCAAACCCAGGTCTTCCTGAAGCCGGAAGCCCACCCGGTTGCCAAAGCACATGTGGGAGAGAGCTGCAGATGCACCTCCCTGGCCGACGGTTTTGGCGGCCAGTACCCGACCACTTCCAATCAGTTGATGCAGTTTTTCAAAAAGTACCTTCATCTGAGAAGTGTCCAACAGCAGTGTGTGGGGATCTGCCTGTGGGCGGAGCCATACCACCGGATGACCGGCTTCCTTAAATTCCGGTGAACAGAGATGATGTTCCTTTCCGGCTGCAACGGCAAATGAAACCAGTGTGGGAGGGACATCCAACTCCTTAAAAGTGCCCGACATGCTGTCTTTGCCGCCGATGGCCGGAATTTCAAGCTGCTGTTGCAGGGTGTAGGCTCCCAGCAGAGCTGCCAGGGGGCGTCCCCAACGTACCGGGTCATCTCCTGGTTTTTCGAAGTATTCCTGCAGGGTGAGCCGGGCTTTTTGAGTTGAGAAACCCATGGCAGCCAGGCGGCAGAGAGATTCCATCACCGCGTAGTATGCCCCGTGGAAGGGGCTCCAGCAGGCCAGATCCGGATGATAACCGGCAGTCATGCCGGTGACGGTGGTGGTATTTCCCTGAAGCACCGGCAGCCGGGCGGCCATGCCTTCGGCCGGCGTCAGCTGATGAAGGCCACCCAACGGCATAAGGGAGGTGGCTGCGCCAATGGTGCTGTCAAATTTTTCGATGAGACCCTTTTGGCTGCAAACATTCAGGTCAGATAAGTTTTTCATCCAGTGGCGGTGCAGGTCATCAGGGGCTTTTTTCATGGAATGTTTCAGGTTTTCGGGCAGCTGTACCAGGGGTGAAGCGTCATAAAGGGGAGCGGGAACTTTCATGGTTGTTTGCTGTTTGACACCGTTGGTGTCAAGGAATGAACGGGCGATGTCAACGATGGCAGTGCCCTGCCAGTTCATCACCAGTCGGGGAGATTCGGTGACAACAGCCACTCTGACGGCTTCCAGATTCTCCTTTTGGGCGGCAGCGATGAAAGCTGTCTCATCAGCAGGATCAAGCACCACGGCCATGCGCTCCTGAGATTCTGAAATGGCCAGTTCGGTGCCATCAAGCCCTTCGTACTTTCGGGGCACCTGATCTAGGTCAACAAGGAGGCCGTCTGCCAGCTCGCCGATGGCGACGGAAACACCGCCGGCACCGAAGTCATTACACTTTTTGATGAGACGGCTGACAGCCGGGTCTCTGAAAAGACGCTGGATTTTTCGTTCTGTGGGGGCATTTCCTTTTTGAACTTCTGCACCGCAGGTGGCCAGAGAGGTTTCGTCATGCTCCTTGGAAGAGCCGGTGGCACCGCCACAGCCATCCCGGCCGGTACGTCCCCCTACCAGCACGATCACATCACCCGGGTCTGAAGATGCCCGCGTGACCTGGCTTTTGGGAGCAGCGCCAATGACAGCCCCCAGCTCCATTCGTTTGGCCACGAAACGTTCATGATAGTACTCTTTCACATAGCCGGTGGCCAGGCCAATCTGGTTTCCATAAGAACTGTACCCATGGGAGGCTTCCTGGGTGATTTTTAGTTGCGGGAGCTTCCCGGGAAGGGTTTCTTCCAGGGGGGTGCGGGGGTCACCGCTGCCGGTGATGCGCATGGCCTGATAGACATAGGAACGGCCAGACAGGGGGTCGCGAATGGCACCTCCCAGGCAGGTGGCAGCACCGCCGAAAGGTTCAATTTCTGTGGGGTGGTTATGGGTTTCGTTTTTAAACATCACCAGCCAGTCTTCCATGTGGCCGTCAATGTCGGCTGGCACAATGATACTGCAGGCATTGATTTCATCAGAAACTTCCAGATCATCCAATTTGCCCGCCTGACGCATTTCTTTCATGGCAATGACGGCTAAATCCATGAGACAGGCTGGTTTTTCCGCCAGCTGATCTCCATAGACCATCTGGCGTTTCTGCTGATAAAGCTGCCAGGCATCCTGCAACGGCTGATTTAAAGGGTTGTTTTCAAAATCCACCTGGGTGATTTCTGTGAGAAAGGTGGTGTGACGGCAGTGGTCAGACCAGTAAGTGTCAATCATGCGAATTTCGGTGATGGAAGGGTCTCGTTTTTCAGTGTCCCTGAAGTAGGTCTGGCAGAAAGCAAGGTCTTCCACAGACATGGCAAGACCATATTGGCCGGCAAAATCAGCCAGATCAGAGGCTGTCATGGTGGTGAAACCGGAAAGCACTGCAACGGCTTCAGGAGGTGTTAGCGATAATTTCAGGGTTTCTGGTTTTTCAAGGGAGGCTTTTCGCGATTCCACCGGATTGATGAGATAGTGACTGATGCGCATGAGATCGTCAGGTGTTAGATCTCCCTCAAATACCATGACTTTGGCATAAGTCACATCGGGGCGCTGTTCCTGGGTGAGCAGCTGAATGCACTGGGCGGCAGAGTCTGCTCGCTGGTCATACTGACCGGGAAGCAGTTCGACAGCCAGTAAATGGGCGTCATCTTGTACGGGAAAGGATTCCACGTAAACGTCGTCCAGTGGGGGTTCGGAAAAAATGGTTGTCAGTGCCTTTTCAAATGTGGTTTCATCGATTCCCTCCACATCATAGCGGTTCAAAACGCGTACCCGGTGAAGGGCTGTGAGCTTCAGGTGGTCATATAAATCCTGAAACAATTGGCGCGCTTCTCCTTGAAACGCCTCTTTTTTTTCAACAAAAACTCGCTTGACACCCATGCGGCGATGCCTCCTTTTGATCTTGTCATCTGGTATGATCATATTATAACAGATGAATGCTTTTGATGCAGAACAAGGATGTGGTAAAATGATGGATGAAAATCCGTTCCATCAAATTTCATCAAAAGCGTTAACAGTGTTAGCAACATGAGCAACATCACTAATATTAGTATTAGTATCAGTATCAATAACAGTAACAGAAACAGTAACAGAAGGCTCACAGGAAGCAAAAAAGCAATTAGACTGAAAGGCGGATGACAATGGAACTGATATTAGCGTCGGGATCTCCCCGGCGGTCTGAAATTTTAAGTATGCTGACACTGCGTTACCGGGTGCAGACCAGTCATGTGGATGAAGCTGAAATTCTTTTGAAAATGCCTCAGGCGACACCCAGAGAGCTGGTTCAGCGCCTCAGCAGCGCCAAATCTCAGGCGGTGGCCAGTCAACTGGATGAAGGGCTGGTCTTGGGTGCTGATACCATCGTGGTATTGGAAGATCAGATATACGGGAAACCGGTGGATGAACAGGAGTTGCGGCACATGATGCAGGCCTTTTCAGGCAAGACGCATCAGGTGTTCACAGGAGTGACCCTGACCCAGGCGACAGGCAGGCATTCGGTGAGCCTGACCGCCGTGACAGATGTGACCTTTCGTCCCATCTCCGATGAAGAACTGGAGTGGTATGTCACCCATGCCAATTATGGTGACAAAGCCGGCGGTTATGCGATCCAGGAGCATGCAGCCCTTTTCGTGGAAGGTATTCAGGGATGTTACTATAATGTGATGGGGCTGCCGGTGCAGGAAACACTGGCCCTGTTCCAGCTCATGGGAACCAGCTGGCGGGTATTTGGATCATGATTCGGTCCATGCTGCAGGATAAACACTTTTTCAAGGTACTGACAGCCATTGGCATTCCTGTTGCCATTCAACATGTTATTACTTCCTCCCTGAACCTGGTGGATGTGGTCATGATTGGGCAAATCAATGCGGTGAGCATCACTGCTGTTGGTTTGGCCAACCAGCTCTTTTTTGTCTTTTCATTACTACTTTTTGGCATTAATAGCGGAGGGGCTATTTTCGTTGCCCAGTTTTGGGGAAGACGTGATCTGGAAAATATTCATAAAAGCCTTGGTGTTGCCTTGCTCCTCAGTGTAGCGGGTGGGCTGATTTTTACTGTGATCAGCGTTCTTTTTCCTGAATGGTTTATGAGACTCCTCTCCAACGATGAGGAGGCCATTCGACTGGGAGTGGAATACCTGCGCATTGTTGGCTTGAGCTACCTGGCCACCGCTGTCAGTATCACTTTGTCAAGCGCCTCCAGATCAGTGGGGGATGCCAGGCTTCCCATGCGGGCCGGCATCCTTTCACTTGGTGTGAATACCGGACTGAACGCCGTGCTGATATTTGGGTTGCTGGGGTTTCCGGCCATGGGAGTACGGGGAGCGGCTCTGGCCACATTGCTGGCCCGCAGCATGGAATGCCTGATTCTAACCGGCACCATTTTTACCAGCCTGCACCCATTACGTGCCAAATGGCGTCAATACTTCCGGTTTTCCCGTGTCTTTGCCCGGCGCATCCTGCAAAAGTCTTTTCCGGTGATGGCTAATGAGTTTCTGTGGGCCATTGGCATGACGCTCTATGTGGCCGCCTATGCCCGTATGGGAACCCAGGCCTACGCAGCGGTGCAAATATCCCAGACGGTGGAAAAACTATTCTTCGTGGCAGCCATGGGCATTGGCCACGCGGCGGCAGTGATGATCGGCAATCTGCTGGGTGAAAACCGTCGGGAAGAAGCCATTCGTTATTCTCGTTATTTTAACCTGCTGACGATTTTTTTTGGTATTGTTCTTGCTGTTTTTCTGCTGGTAACAGCACCTGCCATTGCCAGGTTCTTCAATGTGGATGACCAGGTAAGGGCTGATGCGGTGAAAGTGATGGCTGTTTTTGCTTTTTTTCTTACCATCAAAATGTGCAATGCACTGCAGGTGATTGGTACCCTGCGGGGAGGCGGCGATACCACCTACTCCCTGATGATGGAAATTTCTAGTGTGTATCTGGTGGGGGTTCCCATGGCTTTTTTGGCCACCACCTACTGGCAGCTGCCCATCTATGTTGTTGTGGCACTGGTCCATCTGGAAGAAGTGACGAAAGCCATTGTGGGTTTCAGAAGGCTGTTTTCAAATAAATGGGCTAGCAACATTATTGAAGGCATGTAGCAAATAGATATCTTGATGTCTGAAACAGAGGTGAAGAAAAATGACGCGGGTAGCGGTGGCGATTATCACAAACAAAAAACACCAGGTACTCATAGCCCGACGGCCGGCGGGTAAAGTCATGGAAGGCTGTTGGGAGTTCCCCGGAGGGAAAGTTGAGTTGGGTGAGACACCTGAAGAATGTCTGGTTCGTGAACTGAAGGAAGAGATGGATCTGACGGTGATGGCGGGTCGCTTCATTTCTGAGATTTCTTATGACTATGATTGGGGAGAGGTGAAGTTGCTGGCCTTTGAAACCCACATTGTTGAGGGAGAACCCCAGCTCTTGGAGCATGATGCCATGGTGTGGGTCAGCTTGGAAGGCATGGGAGATTATGGCATGACACCGGCAGATGAGCCGCTGATTGAAGACCTGCTTCAGTGGATTCGCGAGAAGACATCGTTTGAAGGGGAAACGAAAGGGTAAAAAAGATAATAAGATTCATTATCGTCGAGATGGAGCGAAAAGGCTTCATCTTTTTCTTAATGGAGGTGTCCCATGGAAGAAAAAAAACTATACATTAACGGTGAATGGCTGGATGGTTCCGGCAGTGAAGTGATTCAAGTATTAAACCCTGCCAATGGAGAAGTGGTGGGAACTGTTCCTGCAGCCGGGAAAAAAGAAGTGATCCAGGCCATTGAGGCGGCTTCAGAAGCTTTTGACGCCTGGGCAGCACTGCCTGCCCGTCGGCGAGCCACATATCTGCGGCGATGGTATGAGTTGATGGGGGAACATAAGGAATCCATAGCTCAAATCCTGACGCTGGAACAGGGAAAACCACTGGCAGAGGCACGGGGAGAAGTGGCGGCTGCCGGTCGTTTCCTGGAATGGTACGCGGAGGAAGCGGTGCGAGTTACCGGGGAAATAATTCCGCCTTCCAGTGAGAACAAACGCATCATGGTGTTGCGCCAGCCAGTGGGTGTTGTGGCGGCCATCACCCCGTGGAATTTTCCTGCTTCCATGATCACCCGAAAAATTGCACCGGCACTGGCAGCCGGCTGCCCGGTGATTCTGAAACCTGCCAGTCAAACACCCCTGACCGCTGCAGCTATTGTGGAGCTGGCCCATGAAGCGGGTATTCCCAAGGGCGTGGTGAATCTGGTGACGGGATCGGCAACACTTATTGGTAAAGCCTTAATGGAAGACGGTCGTGTCCGAAAAATTACGTTTACCGGTTCCACGGAAGTGGGTAAAATGCTGATGAGACAATCGGCAGACACAATGAAACGCGTCTCACTTGAGTTGGGGGGACATGCGCCCTACCTGGTTTTTGACGATGCTGATCTGGAACAGGCAGTGGCAGGAGTCATTCAGGCAAAAATTCGCAACGCCGGACAGATGTGCGTTGCCGTCAACCGGTTCTTTGTGCAAGAGGGTATCTATGATGCTTTCGTTTCCCGGGTGCGAACGGAATTGAAAAAGATTAACACCGGAAACGGCCTTGATGAGTCCGTCACCATGGGGCCTCTCATTAATCAGAAGGCTTATCAAAAGGTGGTGGATCACGTGACAGATGCCAGAGAACTGGGAGCTGGTCTGTTGTACGGCGGTAACGGCCGTCATGAAAGCGATCATCCGGAAGCCGGCTATTTTTATGAACCCACCCTGCTCACCAACGTCACCGACGAAATGAAGATCATGCGAGAAGAAACCTTTGGGCCGGTGCTGCCGCTACGACGCTTTGAAACAGAAGAAGAAGCCCTTCGTCTGGCCAATGATTCCCGTTACGGGCTGGCAGCTTACGTCTACACCCAATCCTTAAGCCGTGGGATCCGGGTTTCCGAGAAGCTTCAATATGGCGTGGTGGGGCTGAATGATGGCGGGCCGGCAACAGTGCAGGCACCCTTTGGCGGATTCAAGGAAAGCGGCATCGGCCGCGAAGGAGGTCACCATGGCATGGATCCCTTTCTGGAAATCAAATACATTTCCATTGGGATTTAAAGAGGGTCTTTTTGCAATGAGAAGCTTTCATGAAAGGCGAAGAAGTCGAATTATTAAGACGAGTCTGTCATAAAATGACCAGTTTAATGATAGAAACCTGCAGCTGCGGGGTATCAAAGTGATATCCTGACTGCAGGTTTTTTAATACAGAGATATAAAAACCGATGGAAGTCCCTGCCGCCTGCATGCATATAAATCGATTTGCAGACTGGGAGTGCAGTCAGTTGTGTCATTTAGTCAAGGGGGAGTGAGCGGGATGAAATCAATCAAGGCAAAAATGGTATTGGTCATTATGATGGTGGTGGTGGTGTTGGCAGGAGCGTTGTCATTCATTTCCATCACAACAGCCACCAACGCAGTGGTGGAAGAAGCAAACCGGGGATTGCTGCTCTTGGCTTCAGAAGGAGCCGATGTGGCGACCGCCCGTATTAACAGCCAGTTTGTTTATCTGGAAGGCCTCACTAAAGTGGAAAGACTTTCTAATCCCGAGGGAGACCTGGCGGTGAAAATGAACTTGTTGCAACAGGAAGCTGCCAACAGTAATTTCATCCGAATCGGTGTCGCTGATTTATCAGGGAATCTATACTTGTCCGACAGTTATGGGATAGGAGGCAGCATTGTTGATGTTTCTGAGAGGGAGTATTACCATCGCTCCCTGGATGGGCAACGGGCTATTATGACGCCAACCGTGAGTGTAAACCCTGATGATCAGGGGAATCTGGTCATGGTGTATTCAGTACCTCTGAGATATGGAGGCCGCATTGTCGGAGTACTGGTGGCTGTGGGAGATGGAAACTTTCTTTCGGATTTGGTTCAGGATATGGGATATGGGCAAAATGGGTATGCCTATGTGATTAATCAGACGGGAACAGTTATCGGTCATCCCAGGCGGGAACTGGTCATTGATCAGTATAATCCCCTGGAGGCAGCTCAGCAAGACCCTGCTTTGGCACCGCTGGCAGGGCTTGTAACTCAAATACTGGAGGAGCAGACGGGGACAGGTTCGTATTTTTTCAATAATTTAAATGTCCACGCCGGTTATCACCCCATCACAGAAACCGATTGGTTTCTGGCAGTGGTGGCAGAAGAAAGTGAACTGATGGCCGGGGTGACGGCCATGAGAACCCTGCTGGCGGCAGTGGCGCTGGGAATGATTATCATCGGTGTCATACTCGCCGTGGTGGTGGGAGGTTCTTTTGCCCGTCCCATCATCGGAATTCAGAAAGTGGTTGATCGCATGGCTGCCTACGATTTTTCCATTGATGAAAACCATCAGTTGAATCGCTACGAACGCCAGCAGGATGAAATTGGCAGTATGCTTCGAGCAATGAAAATCATGCAGAAGAATCTGGTGACACTGGTACAGGATATCAATGACAAGTCTAATCAAGTGGCAGCAGCTTCACAGGAACTGACATCCACCAGTCTGGAAGCGGCAACAGCGGCATCGGAAGTCGCCAAAACCATTGAAGAGATAGCCCAGGGAGCATCAGACCAGGCGAAGGAAACGGAAATGGGTGCAGTGAGTGTTCACCAGATGGGTCAGAGCATTGAAGATGAACAGGAACTAATGAAAGAAATGAACCAGGCGGCAGAAATGGTGGATCAGCTGAAGAATGAAGGAATTGAAACAATGACAGATTTGGTTGAAAAAACCGTCACAAGCCGTGAAACCATTCAAAACGTGCACCTCGTTATTTCTGAAACCAGTGAAAGTGCCGGTAAAATCGATGCTGCCAGCAGCATGATTCGAAGCATTGCCGAGCAAACCAACTTGCTGGCTCTAAACGCAGCCATTGAGGCAGCCCGGGCAGGGGACGCCGGCAGAGGGTTTGCTGTGGTTGCAGATGAAATCAGAAAACTGGCAGAACAATCCAATCGCTTCACCGATGAAATCGCAGCGGTGATTGCTGAACTGGGTGAAAAAGTGGGCGCGGCTGTTGAAGCTGTGGAAAAGGTGTCACAAATCATGAAAGAGCAGACCATAGGTGTTGAAAATACCAATACCCGCTTTGTTGGAATCTCTGATGCCGTTGAGTCAATGACAATTTGTTTGAAAAAACTCAATGATTCGGGCACTGAAATGGCAAAGAGGAAAGATAGTATTGTCAGCACCATTGAAAGTCTCTCGGCCATCTCTGAAGAAAACGCAGCCGGATCAGAAGAAGCCTCCGCTTCCGTGGAAGAACAAACAGCAGCAATGGATGAAATTGCAGGCACCAGCGAAGACCTGGCAAAACTGGCCCAGGAAATGCAGGAGGCTGTTGCCCGATTTAAATTTTAAAAGTGCATTCATTGATTTTAGTTTGGACTTAACACAATATTAACAAGCAATTAACTTCTAACTGAACCTCTTGCCTGACATTTCGGCTAAACTGTAAAAAAAAGGTGGAACAGAAGGTGTCTCGTGGAGCAGTTGTTCTGCAGAGTCAGCGGTGCCCCCGCCTTTAGTCCGGGAGGGTCAGAATGTCACAATTACTGAAACAACAAGTAGCGGATTATTGTCAGCAGTGCCCTGTCATAGAGCCTGGCATCAAAGTTGAAAAAGCGGTCACTCTTTATCAAGAATCAACGGAATGCCTGGTGGTGGCTGTTGGTCAGCAACCAGTGGGCATTTTGTTGCGGGAGCGCCTCTTTTCTATGTTGAGCACCCGTTATGGGCCGTTTCTTTACCAGCAAAAACCGGTGGAACGGGTGATGCTGCGACAGATGCTTCAAGTGGATTATAATACAACGCTGGAGCAATTGTTGGTTATGATTGAAGAAGCAGTCGGCGACTTTGGAGAAACCATTCTGATCATGAATGACAGAGGCATTCAGGGAATCCTAAAGCTGGAAAGCCTCTTTAATCTGTTAACTCAAATTCAACATGAAGAAGCAGACCATCAAATGGCTGTGATTCAGGAAAATGTGAGAGAAGTGACACTGATTTCCCATGCAGTACAGAAAATGACAACTTCGATGATCCACTACGAACAGACAGGACACGTGATGAAGGAAGTTGCCCACGGAGGACAGCAGGCATTGGAAGATTTGCTTAACCACATTCGCCTGATTGAAAAAGTGGTGCAACGGCAGATGGATCAGGTGGAGGTGCTGCAGCAGCAGATGCAGCAGATTTCACCCCTGGTGGCAGGCATTAAGCGGATTGCAACCCAGACCAATCTGTTATCCCTGAATGCTTCCATTGAAGCAGCCAGAGCAGGTGTTCATGGTGCCGGATTTCAGGTGGTTGCCTTGGAAGTTCGACAGCTGTCAGAGCAGGTGGACGCGTCGGTTAAACAAATTGAAGCTTATATGGAGAGTACGCTGCTGGAATCCAACCTGACCCGGCAGCAGGTGACGAAAGGCCGTCAGGAGGTGGAAGCGGCCACCGCTCTGGTGAAAGGAATCGATACACAGTTTTACCGTCTCTTTCAGCTTTCCCATACCATGGGAGAAGAAATGAGCACAGTCGCTGAGATCATTCGGGAAGCAGGTATAAAAATGAGCTGGCTTGAAAACAGCATGAATAGAATGGAAGACCAGGTTCGAACAAACCAGCAAAGACTCTTTCGAATCGAGAAGATCAAGAATGATCATACGAACCTGGCAGATACTGAAGAGACCAGATGTGTGGGATAACTGATTTAAAGAAGACAGTTCTAATGATTTGATATTGATGTCAACTGCCACTGCAGATCAATGATGATGAAAGCCCTGGGTCACCATCTGTCGGGGCTTTTTTGCTTTTCTATCGACAACGGTCATGATTCCGCATATAATAAATAGAACAAAAGAATTGGAAATGCCTGACGACTCTCCATATCAGTCAAAAACGGTGCGATCATTTCATCTAAGGGAGGTGCAGCCGTGAAAGTGAAAACCACTTACCAGGGCCATGTGTTTGAATTGCACCGTTCACTGGGGTCGGTGAGCTTTTTGGTGGACGGCGAAATTCGTGACATGACCGGCGGTAAACTGATGCAACACAAAGTGGATCAGACTTACCATGCTGAGATTAAACAAGGCCCTCATCAGGGAGTACCGGTGAAAGCAGAACTGAAGCTGGGATGGCTGGCAGATCGAGTTTTCTTCTACTACAATGGGCAGTTGATTGCAGAAAAGAAGCTTTTTTGACGAAATACTTGCAAGATGGTTTTGGGTACAATGAGACATTACCAGATCGAAAGGAGCAGACGGATGATTTTATATGCAGCCATACTGAACATGGTGGATGGTCGAATGGATGAAGCGCTTCTTGAAGAACATAAGGCGTATTTACAGAAACTGATTGATGACGGCAGCATTTTTGCGAAGGGGCCTTTCACCGATCACAGCGGCGGTCTGGTGCTTTACAAAGCAGATTCATATGAAGAAGCCATGGCCATGGCTTCTCAAGATCCGGCAATTGTAAAGGGCAGCCGCACCTTAACATTAAAGGAGTGGCGCAGCAACCTGGACTAAAGGAGGCGACAGCATGCTTGACAGAACGGTGGCACATAAGATCGTAGAGAAGTGCCGGGGAATAGTCCCCTACCCCATGATATTATGCGGGGATGAAGGTGAAATAATCGCGGCAACCGTTTCCAGCCGTGTGGGTAACACTCACCCCCGGGCGCAGGTCATGATCCGGGAGAGGATTGATGAAAGACAGGTTGTCACCAAAGCTGATGAGATGGCCGCCAAGGAGAAAGGACTCGATGTCAGGGCCGGTGTTGCAGGTGTGGTGGAGCATGAGGGAGAAGTGGTGGCAGCCCTCGCCATTACAGGTGAACCCGATGATGTCATGCCCTTCTTCAATATTGTTGCGGCCATGGTGGATATGATGTATGAACAGTATCTGGTGAATCAACGCATTTTGAATACAGCAACTCAGGTCAACCAAAGCATGAGCGATCTCGCAGCAACTTCACAGGAGCTGCTGGCCGGCTCAGAAACGCTGGCAGAGATCAATAGCCATGCAGTTGAAACAGTCCACCAGGCAGAAGAAGTGCTGGAAACCATTGGCAATGATTTGAAATTTGTTGAGCAAATTGCCAAAAAAACCAATCTGTTGTCCTTGAACGCTGCCATAGAGGCGGCCCGGGCCGGCGAACTTGGCAGAGGGTTTGCCGTTGTCGCAGGGGAAGTGAAAGGACTGGCAGAACAGACTGGGTCTTATGCAAAGAACATCAATGAGCAGACACAGCATTTCTCAACTATTTTCAAGGGTATTTTTGACTTAATGAAAAATAATACTGTCACTTCTCAGGAACAGAAAGAGGCGCTGCGTATACTGACGGATAAAATGGAAACCATCCAGGCATCCATCAATGAACTGGCGGGCGATTCAGTGTGATGACAACAACTGAAACACACTGGGATGTCATTGTCATTGGAGCCGGTCCTGGCGGGCTGATGGCAGCGATCACTGCGGCGGTTCAGGGATGTCGGGTGCTGGTGCTGGAAAAAAATGATCAACCGGGAAGAAAGCTGCTGGCAACCGGCGGAGGCCAATGCAATTTGACCCATCAGATGCCCATGAAATCATTTTTACCTCACTACCATGAAAAAGCGGTTTATGCCGGCAAATGCATTCGGCAGTTTCCGCCCGAAAGCTTGATGCAGTGGTTTTCTCAAAGAGGAGTTCGTCTTGAAGTGCTGGAGAATGGCAAGGTGTTCCCTGCCAGCAGGAGAGCCACAGAAGTATTGGAAGCTCTGCTGACAGAAGTGAAGCGATTGAAGGTGGTGATGAACTGTCGCAGCCCTGTGAAAAAGCTGGAAACTTTTGAAGAGGGCTTTCAAGTAGCGTGTGAAAAACAGGTTTATAAGGTCCGAAATGTGATTCTGTCAACCGGCGGCTGCACCTATCCTTCACTGGGAACTACCGGTGACGGTTATCGCTTGGCGGCAGACCTGGGCCACAGTGTTATTGCCCCCAGGCTGGCGTTAACAGGACTGTCTGTCAGTCATTGGAAGCTGGAAGATTTGTCGGGAGTATCTCTCCAGGAGATCACCATATCTCATTGGCGTGAGGGACGAAAGGCTGGAACCTACACAGGTGATTTGCTGTTTACTCATCTTGGGGTCAGTGGTCCTGTAATCCTCAACTATTCCCGCTACTTCCAGCCGGGAGACCTGCTCACACTCAACCTGGCAGCACCTGAAAAAGAAGAGGCTTTCAGTGACAGAATACTTCGGGAGTTACAATCAATGGGAAAGAAAAAAGTCAAGACACTGCTGTATAAAGAACCGATGCCCCGACGTGTGATGGACATTGTGATGAAGATGGCCGGAATAGCTGATGAACAAGTGTGTGCATCTGTCACCAAAGATCAACGGAAGATGCTGGTAAAATGGATGACCCGGATGCCACTGGAAGTAGGGACCTTGGGAGATGTGGAAACGGCAATGGTGACAGCTGGCGGTGTCTCCACAGATGAAATTCGCAGCAGCACCATGGAATCCTTCGTAGTTCCCGGCCTGTTCTTCGTGGGAGAAGTTCAGGATGTGGATGGCATGACAGGAGGTTTTAACCTCCAGTTTGCTTTTTCTTCCGGCTATGTGGCAGGGTGCACTGCGGCATCAAGACAGAAAGAAGGCGGCAGCTCATGTCGTTAACAGAAATACATACTTTGGAAATGTGGGAGACTGTTCTACAGACAGAAAAAAGGGTATTGCTATATGTAGGGAATGCCGATTGCACTGTTTGTCAGTCAACGAAACCAAGGATACTCACTTTGATGAAGGCACATCCCCTGTGGGCAGGAGTTGAGGCTTCCGCCCAAAAAAACCCGGACATTGCAGGCCAGTATCTTGTTTTTGCAATACCGGCGGTGTTGTTATTCGTGGAAGGAAAAGAGATTTTTCGCACTGCACGTTTTCTAGATTTTCAGCAAATACAACAAGTTTTTCACCATCAAATGATGCAGGAAGAATAATGGATCATGACCGTAGAAGGTGCCGAGATAAATACATCGGCCAGAAAAGGAGGAAAACCTGTGCAAATTATTACAGACAGCTCCTGCGACTTGCCGCAGGAAATCATTGACCGCCTGAAAATATTGATTGTGCCATTGCAAATTGAAATTAATGGTGAAGAGTTCACGGATGGTGTTAATCTGACCCATCACCAGTTTTTCGAAAAGATGGCTGCTTCGCCAACCCTGCCCAAAACATCTCAGCCATCCCCCCAGTCTTTTATTGATGCATTTCGGGAAGGGTTTAAACGTCATTCTGAAATCCTTAGTATCCATCTATCTTCCCGTCTCAGCGGCACCATGGAAGGTGCACTCATGGCGCGAAATGATGTGGAAGGAGAAATCAGTATTTTTGACAGCTTGAGCGGATCGCTGGGTGTGGGCTTGCAAGTGATGAAGGCCTGTGAATTGGTGAAAGAAGGACTTGGCAAGCAGGCGATTCTGGAGAGATTGGCTGAGTACAGGGAGCAGATGCGGGTGGTGGTGTATTTGGAAACCCTCGAAAATGCCGTTAAAGGTGGCCGGGTGAGCAAACCTAAGGAAATTGTGGCCAACCTGCTAAACTTAAAACCGGTGGTTCATGTGGAAGAAGGGTACGTCAGAATTCTGAAAACCCTGCGGGGAAAGAAAAAAGGGATACGCATGCTGCTGGAAGAAATGGAGAAAAAGGGTGTCGACTATTCTAATCGGATCGTGGGGATCACCCATTGTGATTGCCTGGAAGATGCCCTTGCTTTAAAGGAAGAGATTATGCAACGCTTTAAGCCGGCCGAAATAATCCTCACCACTATGGGGCCGGTGATTGGTACCCATGCAGGTACTGGCGGACTTCTGGTCTGCTTCTAAGTAAAAAAGACACTGCCCAACAATGGGCAGTGTCTTTTTTAGAGATGATTAATCAGGAAGGATCTTTCTTGTGTTGAGAAATCTTTTTGCGAATCAAACGATAAACAAAACGTGCCAGGAAAAACAGCGGCAGCAGAACGATGGCGACAGGAATAAACATAATGAGCACCACCACAAGATTCTGAAGGGTTCTGATAACAGCAACGACAGATTCTTTGAAAGCCTCGCTTATTTCGGTGCCCCAATGGCGGCTATCCGGGTCGGGAGTCATTTCAGATACTTCCCTCAGATTCACCCGCATGGTGGCGAACTGTACCAGGTTATCCCATTTTTGCAGTGAGCCGGTAAAGCTTTCAATCTGGTAACGAAGGTGAGTTAATTCTGACTCGATGCGCAGAATATCCTCCATGTTTTCAGCGCGTTCCAGCAATCCAAGCATGCGTTCCTCTTGAATGAGCAGACTGGTGAGACGTGCTTCAGTGTCGAAGTACTGCTCGGTGATGTTTTCACCATGACTGCTGGCTGACAGCACATTGCCAAACTCCTTTAATCCTTCGGTAAAACCATCAAAACGCTGTTGCGGAATACGAAAAGTAAAAGAGGCATTACGCCTGGAGGTGTTCGTTGTCTGACCGATGCGGCGTCCTTCCACATAAGAAGATTCCGCATAGCCCCCCAGTCGGCTGACGTAGGCCTGTATCTCTGCCACTGCGTCATCAAAGTCAAGTGTTTCCATACTAACCTCGCCGGAATAAATGATCTTATGCTGGCTTTGGTTGACTGTACTGAGATCGACGCCGCCACCAGATGCTTCCGCAGGCGCTTCAGCAGCAGGCATGGCATCAGGAGAACGACTCTCGGTGACGGCACCGTCATCCCAGCCACTGTCGCTGGCGGCATATTCCGGTGAACGGGAACATCCTGCCATTCCAAACACAAGCATGATCAGCAACAGAATCAGCACCACATAGCGGTTGCGTTGCCAAAGTCCATTTTTTATCCTTGTCGACATAACGATCCCTCTTTTCTTCTGAGTTTATTCATGCAAACGATATGAATTGAAACAGCGCCGGTACAAAATAGGTAGACATGGGTCATTGAAATAATGCATTTGCCATACCAGCCTTTGATAACATAGACGGCACGAAGGCAAAAAAGTTCCATGCGCAGAATTGACAAAATATAACAAATAAATTGAATTCATCTGCGCGGTAGGGTACAATCAAACCAAAGGATTACAATAAAATAACAAGGCTTCAAAACGGTGTTGAAAATTGATGCTCAAGAGGTTAATTAAGGGGGTGTCGGAGGCTGTTGGTGGTTTCTAAACGAAGGTGAGAATATGGAGGAATGGTCATGTATCGTGATAAACTCAAAATTGATCCTTTAAGACTGGATGAGATCAATGATTTTCTCATGGATCGAAACAATCCCCTGATCAGTGAAATCACCCGTATTGTGGGAAAGTACGGAACTCCTGAAGAAATCAACCGACAGGCCCGGGAAGCCCGTCAGCTTTCCAATCTTTTGGAAAGACTGGAACGAATGAACTCGCCGTATTTGAAAGACTTGGAATGGCTCATGGGAGAACGGGACAGACAAGCTTTTATTGGAATCAGCGATTACAGGCAAAAAGTGATGGGAGACCAATTGCCGGTTTCTGGATTTGACGAAGCAAAGGCTGTCACGCTTGAAATCAGCGCTCTCCAATACTTCCCCTGGCTGATAACGGAGGCAAAACAGGCCATTGAGAAACAGGAGATCATGCCGGGGCGCTTCATCAGAGTACGAAAAATGAAAGAACAGGAGCAGGATCACGGAGACACGCTGGCCATTGCCGCAGCCATGCAGATCGTTGGTGCCAGCTATGTGGAAACCCTGGACACAAAGGGGACAGATGGTTCCAATGTACATTTGGGTGGTCCCGAAACCATCACCGGTTATTTCGGTGGCATCGGACAACCCAATGAACACCCGCTTCAGTGGATCGATGAACTGCTTTACTACTATACCCGTTATGGAATTGAACAAGTACTGAACATAAACCCGGGAACGGTGTTCATTGCCTATATGCTTCATAAAATGGGCATTGATATTTCCTTTAAGATATCTGTTTTTATGGGAAATGACAATCCCTATTCCGTGCTTTGGACGCTTCTCATGGCGAAACTGTTCTCAAGAGAGGATGGATCAACACCGCTGGTTGGTTTCAATCTGAGCAATTCTGTGGATAACCGGACAATCGAACTAAGCAGTTTTATTCGACAGCAACTGGACCTGGAAAACAATGTGCGCATTGAACATCACATTACTGAAACTTATCAGGCCATCGTGAGGCAGCCATACAATCGAAGAGAGGAACTGCTTGAGCTGGCCAGAACTGTTCCCAACATTGCGGCAAAACATGAGGGCGGAGACCCTGAAGTGGAAGAAACCAGAGAATCACCCTCCAGCATTCTCCATTATTTCAGAGATAAAGCTGAAATACTCGAATCAGGCGATATGAAGAACCTGGAGCAGAATTACCTTGATAAACACGAAGCAGTGAACCGGACAGCCAGAGCGCTCACTGAAAAGGGACTTGCCTTTATTGGTGCGAAGGCACTGCATCATCGATAAGCCTGCAGGCTGATACTGACAAAAAACCGCCGGGTTGCCGGCGGTTTTTGTCTGCAACGTATTTTCTCTGAAGTGCATCTGAACAGACTGTCAATGGTTGAGAAACAGCGCGTGTTTTTGTGGACAACGATGACGGCCAATTGCTCTGTTGATGAAACTGTGGTACAATCAATCCGGTCGACTATGTCTTCAACAGGGGCTGATTGCAGTCTGGTTGAGGATTTGAAAAGGAAGGTGACAAACGATGATGCGCAAATTCATCCGCTATTATCGGCCACATTTACCCTTGTTTACCCTTGATTTTGGCTGTGCCCTGATCACGGCTCTCATGGACCTGGTCTTTCCCTTTGTCGTGCGGTTGATGATTGACGAGGTGATTCCCAGCCGCAACTTAAACCTGATCTTTATGATTTCAGGGGGGTTGCTGGTCTTTTTCATTATTAGAAGTCTGTTGCAGTATATTGTTGACTACTGGGGACATGTGCTGGGCATTCGCATGGAGTACCATATGCGAAAAGATCTGTTTCAGCATTTACAGAAGCTTTCTTTCAACTATTTTGATAACACGCGTACAGGTCATGTCATGTCCCGGCTTGTGAATGATCTGAATGAAATTTCTGAACTGGCGCACCACGGGCCAGAGGACCTGTTCATTGCGCTGGTGACCCTGACAGGCTCTTTCCTCATCATGCTTTCAATCCACTGGCAGTTAACGCTCATCACCTTTATGCTGATTCCTGTGGTGATGACCTTCACCATTCTTAAAAACAAGCGCATGCAGGAAGCATTTAGGAACATGCGGCGCAAGCTGGCAGATATCAATGCCCAGGTGGAAGACAGCATATCCGGCGTGCGGGTGGTGAAGTCCTTTACCAATGAAGCCTATGAAGAAGAAAAGTTCAAGGAAGGCAATGATGGCTTCAGACTCTCCAAAGAAAAAGCGCTGAAAGTGATGGCGGAGTTTTTTGCGGGTGTCAACTTTTTCACCAACGCCATCAATCTCCTGGTGATCACCTTCGGCGGGCTTTTTATCTATCAGGGAACCATGACCATGGGCGAAATGGTGGGATTTTTGCTATATGTTTCCATGTTTCTGCAACCCATGCGTAAGCTGACAATTCTGGTGGAGAACTATCAGAAGGGGATGGCTGGTTTTCACCGGTTTGTGGAGACGCTGGAGCTGGAGCCTGATATAAAAGATGATCCAGATGCGATGGAAATGACTGAAGCGGCGGGTGAAATTGAATTTCACGATGTGACATTCAGCTACAATAACCGGGAACACGTGCTGAATCATATCAGCTTTCGTGTCAGCCCGGGTGAAACGGTGGCGTTGGTAGGGCCTTCCGGTGGTGGAAAAACCACTCTCTGCCACCTGATTCCCCGATTCTATGAAGTGGAAACAGGGGCCATCACCATTGATCAGCGAGATATTCGAAGCTATACGCAGGCTTCGCTGCGAAGGAATATTGGAATTGTGCAGCAGGATGTGTTCCTGTTTTCGGGAACGGTGCGTGAGAATATTGCCTATGCCAACCTGAATGCTTCTGAAGATGATATTATCATGGCGGCGCGTCTGGCCAATGCCCATGAGTTTATTACAGGCCTTGAAAAAGGGTATGATACTTATATCGGTGAACGGGGTGTCATGCTGTCAGGCGGGCAGAAACAACGGTTATCCATTGCCCGCATGTTTTTGAAAAATCCACCGATCCTTATTCTTGATGAGGCCACCTCTGCTCTGGATAATGAAACGGAAAAACTGATCCAGCAGTCACTGGCGGCATTATCCAAACAGCGAACCACACTGGTGATAGCTCACCGGCTTGCTACCATCAAGAATGCAGACCGGATCATGGTGCTGACAGATGAAGGCATCGTGGAAGAAGGGACTCATGAGACATTGATGAAACAGCAGGGAATATATGCCCGACTATACGAAGCCCAGTTCAGCCAAATACCGACAGTTGTGGCATAAACAGGGGAGGAAGTGATGGCAATGACCGCATCAAAAAAAAGCTTGCAGCCGGAGGTGCTGCGAGTTGGCGTTTATCTTTTTAATAAGGTGGAACTTCTTGATTTTGCCGGGCCCTGCGAAGTTTTTTCAGTTACCTCAGAGCTGAATCATTTTGGCCTTTTTCAGGTATTGACTGTCAGTCAGGATGGACGGCCCATTCAAACCATTCATGGACTTCGGATCATGGCTGATTACAGTTTCGACAATCATCCCCCCATTGACATTCTGGTGATTCCAGGCGGTGTGGGAACCCGTTCTGAAATGAAAAAAGAGAAAGTGCTTCAATGGATCTCCCGGGTGCATCATCAGGCTAAAATCACCATGACAGTTTGTACGGGAGCCGTACTACTGGGAAAACTGGGGCTTCTGGACGGTCTTGAAGCAACGACTCATCATGAAGTGCTTGATCTGCTACAACAAACAGCACCCCGGGCACTGGTCATGCCGGAAAAACGATGGACGGACAACGGCCGGATAATGACATCAGGCGGTATTGCAGCAGGAATCGATTTAAGTCTGCATCTGGTATCCAAGCTTTATGGCCGTGAGATCATGAAGAAAACCATGGCTTATATGGAATACGGGGACTGGCGCACATCATAAACTGAACCAACCATTTAAAAACACCTTCCATCTGACAACGGCTTTGACAGCCGGATTCGGAGGAAGGTGTTTTTGATTATACTGATGAAAGGGCCAGTTGAACGGCTTCCTGTGCCATCAGATCCAGTGGATCAATGACCGGCAGCGGCATGGGATGTCCTTTCAAGACAAGACCGATCTCAGTGCAGCCGGCGATGACAGCATCGGCACCCAATGTTTCAAAGCGGGCAATCAGCCGGTTAAGCCGGGTGATAACCGGCCCTGACACGTACCCGGCTTTAATGCCGGAGGGACCATAGATCAGATCCATCACTTCATGCTGCTGGACATTCTCATCCGGGCAAATCAACCGGTCTGCCCCCAGATAGTGCGGATAAATCTTCGACTGAAGACTGCCGGTGGTGGCGATTACCGCCACTTTTGAGTATGCAATTCCCTGATTTTCAAGGTAGCGTTGCATTAAATGAAATCCATTCACCACCGGGATCGTCAGAGAAAGCTGTACCTGTTCAATGAAATAATGGGCAGTCATGCAGGGAATCAGGATCAAATCAGCCCCGGCTCGTTCCAGATTTTTACCTGTTGCAATCATTGCATCAACTGGGCTTGGGCCTTCCCCCAGAATGGCTTTGGTTCGATCGGGAATTTTGGGATTTGAATCGACAATGACATGTAGATGCTGGGAGTCTTTTTCTGCCGGCGTGGCTCTGGTGATGCGTCCGAAAAGATCCCAGGTAGCCTCTGGTCCCATTCCTCCGAGAATTCCAATGATTTTTTCCTTGTTTGACTGCATGTCGTCACCTCATGGTTTAATGTGGATAATGGTTAACTACGCTTCAGAGACAAGGTTCAGTTCATTTTCAGTGGCGGCAACTACGACAGCAGCCGAACCGTCGCCAATGACATTGACAGATGTGCGGGCCATGTCCAGAATCCGATCAATGCCGGCAACCAGAGCAACCCCATCCAATGGCAGACCGATGGCAGTCAGTACCAGAGAGAGCATAATCATTCCGGCACCGGGAACACCGGCGGTACCAATGGAAGCTAAAGTGGCCGTGACGACAATGGTGCCCATCTGTGCCATGGAAAGCTCGATGCCATATACCTGTGCAATGAACAGCACACTGACACCCTGGTAAAGAGCTGTTCCGTCCATGTTTATGGTGGCACCCAGAGGAAGAACAAAACTGGCGACCTTCTGGGAAACACCCAGGTTTTCCCGGACAGATTTGATGGTTACCGGCAATGTGCCGGCGCTGCTGGTGGTGCTAAAAGCAGTGATGGCTGCGGGCATAATCCCTTTGAAGAAATAAAGAGGATTCATGTTGGCAAATAGTTTCACAGCGCCACTGTAAACGATTACAGCATGTAAAATACATCCGATATAGACAGCAGCTATTACCTTTGCCAATGGCATCAGCACAGAAAGCCCATGGTTGACCACCACCGGAGTGATCAGGCCAAAAACACCAATGGGGGCATACGCCATGACATAGGAAGTGACTTTGTACATGATTTCAGCGAGCCCGTCAAAAAAGTCGATGAATACCTGTCCTTTTTCTTTGGGAATGGCGTTAAAAGCCACGCCGAGGAAAAGAGCGAAGACAATGATCTGAAGCATATTCCCCTGAGCCATGGCATTAATGGGATTACGGGGAATGATGTTGAGAAGTGTGTCTGTAAGGGCAGGAGCTTCGTTAACTGCCACTTCGGCATCCACCGGGATCGAAAGGCCTGCGCCAGGTTGAAGAATGGCTCCCAGTGAAAGACCAATGGTAATGGCCACAGCAGTGGTGATGAGATAATAACCGAGGGTTTTGCCTCCCATGCGGCCAAGGGTTTTCACATCACCCACACTGGCGGCACCCACAATCAGTGAAGAGAAAACCAGGGGAACGATGATCATCATGATCAGGTTCAGGAAAAGACGTCCCAATGGAGCAATAAAGGTATTCACAAAATCGGGGGATCCCTGAAGCACAATCCCGGCCACCAGACCTGCTACCAAACCCATCATGATTTTTGTGGTAAGACTCATTTTGCCTTTCAATCGAATTCCTCCTTTTCATATTTCCATGAATAATGGCTGTTGACAACTTCATGATAACCTTTGCCTGACAGAAACGGACAGAAAGGGACGTAATCCGACAAAAGAGTTGCGAATTAGATGAATATTCAGAGGCGCGCATCTTAAAAACAAGTCATCCCGCTTCAACATGAAACGAATGGCAGCAACAAGAGGTGACAATAATACTAATACTGTTCTGTCAGTAATATCTGAATCCCTTCTACAAATTTCTTCACACTGATTTTGCCACCATAGGGGCTTTTTCCTTTTTCGTGATCCATTTCCCGGCGCACTTCACCAAATTCATACAATATGGTTGAGTAACGAATAAAAACATCGTCGTCATAATTATCAATCCCCAGATTTGCCAGGTTCTTCAGGGCACTTTTTATTGCCCGGCGTACCCGTTGTTCAATGGCTCCCGGGTTTGTACAGATTCCCTGCCGCTCTGAATAAAACTGTTGCAGCATGTGGTAGGCATCGGCAAGGCGATAGGAATGATGGCCTGAAGCGGCAGTGGGATCGTCGGACTGATTCATCCAGTATACAATTTCAATCAAATCCTGGCATCCGGCTTCCCCCAAGATCCCAAGATTTGCCAAAATACGGCGAATGTGTCCCCGCTCATCAGTCGGGGACGATTTCTCCAGTCCATCCTGCAGAGGAAAAGCAGCGGTCTTCGGTCTGGCCTGGCGCACATGCTGAATGGCAGATTCAAAAGAATGAAGCATTTTGGTCAGACGATGTTTTTCCATGACATTCTGAATCACTGCGATGACTTCCACCACATTCAGAGGTTTGCTGATAAAAAACTCAATTCCCTGTTGATAAGCACCAGAGATCATCTCTTTTGAATCGACTTGCGAAATCATAATGAAAGACCCGGTGAAATCCTGTTTTTTCAGCGCAGTCACCACCCCAATGCCGTCAACCTGAGGCATCAGCAAATCGATCAGCACAATATCAGGCTGGTGATGAATGATTTCGTCAATGGCTGTTTTTCCATTATCAGCCAGACCGATGACAGTGCCGAGGTGATGATTTTCAATAATGCTTTTGAGAATAGTGCGAATGCCCCGGTCGTCGTCAGCAATGTAGAAATGGGTTGTCATGGGATGAGCACCTCCTGAAGACGGTCAAAGGGGATCATCACGCTGAAAGTTGTTCTTCCCAGTTCGGGATTGCTTTCGGCATGAATGCTACCTCCAAAGTGATTCTCAACAATTTCCTGGGCGTGGCATAGACCGATGCCTGTGGACATACGGCCGGTAATGGCATCGTACTTGGTGGAATAACCAGGGATAAAAAGAAGTTCAAGGTCTTCAGGATGGATTCCCTGACCATTATCAGTGACACTGAATCTGTAAATGGTGCCCTCCAGACGACCCTCAACCACAATGCGGCCATACTGCTGAATGGCCTCCACGGCATTGATGATCAGGTTGTTAAGCACTGAAATCAGGGGATAGTATTCGGCAGTGATAAATGGTGATCGACAGTGAAACTCAAAGTGGATATGTAACTGCCGGTTGGTGTTCAATTTTTGATAATTTTCCCGTATGAGATCAAATATTTCCCGGCTGTTCAGGCTGGAACGATCTTCCTCTGCTGAAAGTACCTTTTCCAGACCGCTTGCCACTCGATAATAGTCCTTTTTAATTTCGTGAATATTTTTGGCGATGGACAGCACCTGTTCTTTTTGGGGACCGGACTCCAGATGCTGGTATAGATCATAACTGTCTTTCATTGTATTTTCAATATCTGCGATTGATTTTTGAAGGAAGAAGAGTTCGGACTTCAAACTGGATATAAACATGATCATTTCCCGATAGCGATTTTCCTGATAGCTCCGGTCATACCGTTCGATATAATAGAGCGTGGTATTGTAGAGAAAATAGGTGAGCACAGATCGTGCCAGCCCCATTAATATAATCTGGAGCAACACATCGGAAACAATGTTAGCGGGCGAAATCAGCTGGCGCAGTGAGAATTCCAGTATGTTGGAAAAACTGTCACAGAGCCAGAGAGATAGAATGAAGGAGAAGGGGTGACTGAGTTTTTCCCGAATGGAAAGCAGTAAAAACAGGAATCCATAGGAGATGTAAAACGAGATTACAGGAAGATAAGAGCGAAAAATGTCACCAAAATCCGCATCAAGTACTGAAAAATAGTCTACCACACTTCGGAAAAGGGGGATGGTAACGGCAACAGTGCCACATACCAGCATTACCGGCAGTTTTCGAAAATGGATCAGTGTGACCGTCAGCACGGCCACTGCCATGGAAAGGCGGAAAGTACCGCCGGTGGGACTCAGATAAATTTGGCCTGAAAAGGTGGTCAGAACGGTGACCAAAATGAGGTTTTCGATATGTTTCCTGTTGAAGACCAATGTGACACCTCCAAAATCGTTGGGGAAATATCCTTGAAACAACGAAACAACATCGCAGGCAATGGGTTCTATATCATTATAGCATGGGAAACAACAGTGTTGACAAGTCTTTCAACAGTTCCTATACTCGATGGAAGGCAGGTGACGGTTGCCTATAATTAAAAAATCAAATCAGACAAAGTTTCAGCATTTCAACATAACAGTCTGGAGAATCTGGTATCTGGCATCATAAGAGCATAAAAAACCGGCTCCGCAGCATGGGGTTTCACTGTGGTAGCCGGTTTTGATAATAATAACAGGCATTCGGGCATTCTGATTAAAAGAGTTGAGCGAAGACTTTGAACAAATTGACCAAATAATTGGTTAGTCGGCCAACACGGCTTGAGTTTCTTCATCGCCGCCAAAGCGCTTGAAGATCAGGAACATGACAGCCATGATCACATAACCGGCAACAAACTTATAGTCGTGGAAAAGCGTCAATCTGGGGGCGTGCATAAAACCTGTGGCAGCCAGAACGGCTGCAAAGAGGGAGGCGTAAGCTGCTTTGGTGTAATCGTTGTCGATGATGTAGACCACGATGGCACCCCAGATTAAACCGGCAAACATGGCACCCTGTCCAAGGGGAACAATCCCGGTGGAGATATTGGCCACCACTTCTCCTGCCGCATTGTTAAAGCGAGTCATGACATAGTTGCCCAGGTAAGGGAACATGGCGATGACCACCGCTGGAAAATGGCGTTGTGGAACAGCGGCAAAAGTTTGTGCCACCATGGAAATACCCACAAATACCAGGATAGGAGCGATGACAGGTACGGGGATAATTCTTGAAATAGCTGCTACTATTCCGAATAGTGACGCTACCATAAAGACGCCGCCGTTGAGAATGGAGTAACCACGACCGGCGTTCATCCATTTGGAACCAACAGAGGCGATGTAGACAGTAGTGGGAAAAACACCGCCGAAAAGACTGCCCAGCATAATACCGCAGCCGTCAACCAGCATACATTCCCGGGCACTGTAATCATCACCGGCAGACGCCATGGCTTCCACGTTATTCATGGTTTCAATAAAGTTATAGATGGAGATGGGGAGCAACACGGCAATTAAACCGACCATGGGGCCCAGCAGAAGACGGAATCCTTCAATGAAGCCCAGGGTGGGCAGGAAAGGATAAACGCCAACGGTTTCCATTCCTTGAGCAATCTGACTCATTTCCACTTCTCCCAGGCTGTAGGCCAAAACAGTACCGATGATAATGGCGAACAAAGAGGCAGGTAGCCTGAAAGGCATGGCTTTTCTTGCAATAAGGCCGACAATGATAATGGCCAATACGGTGAAGCCAATCATGGGCATCTCGTGTACATTGAAAAAGAGCTCTCCGCCGATAAATGTAAAGGCAACACCGGCCAATGCTCCCAGCATGGATGCCCGGGGGAGGGTTTTACGCACCCAGTTTCCGATAAAGCTGCCAACTACTTCTACAACGCCGCCAAAGAAACAGGCAGCCAGACCGATGCGCCATGCCACCTCAGGGTCGCCGGTGAATGCCAGCGCAGGTCCCATAACGCCAAAGAGATACACGAACATAACTGGTGTACTAATACCGTACGAAAGAGCGGTGACGTTGGTTCGACCCTCTTTCTGGGCTAAACGGTTTGCCATATAGGCATAATAAACATTCCCAAAGAGAACCGAAACAGCAGCGCCGGGAATGACGCGTCCATAGACAATGCTTGTGGGGTAACCCATGCCAATAAGCGCGACAGCAATCAGTACGAAGTTTGCCAGATTGTTTTGAAATAAAGCAAAGAAACCGTCGATGTCTTCTTTTTTAAACCATGGATAATTGACTTTTTGTTCAGTCATGCAGATGCCTCCTTATTTCTAATTGATAAGTGCTTTTGTACATGAGATTCAAGATTGCCCGTTTGCCTGATGAATCTTCCTGAAAAATGTCTGCTGGAGTTCATGCCCCCTTTCAATAGTGAGGATGAATGATGCGAAGTAGTATTCATGACACAGGTAAAAGATGCACACTTGCTGCTGATTATATCGTAAATTTCGATTAAATGACAACAACTCCTTTGTGAAGCTTCAACAAATTCAAAATTAACAGATCATTTCAGAAGGAGTATATTGACGAAAACAAGCATGAAAGTTTGGGTTAACAACGACAGGCAGCGTTGGGAAAACGTTATCCGTATCGATGGCGCCACTTTGTAAATAAGTTACAAAGGATTCACAAAAAAATACTATAAGCTATAATAGATTCAAATGGGTTTCCCACAAAAAACAATGTTAGTGGTATATTCAATGGAGAAGCAGGTTGGCAATGGTTTATCAATGGAAAAATATATGATTGAGTTGACAGTTGAGAGGAGAGAATCATCCGGTGAGAAGACAAAATGGCATTTCCATCGAAGATGTGATGAAAATGGAATGCATGAAAAAATGCAGACTGATTGCCGGTTTTGGCGGGATTCGCAACACGGTGTCCAAGGTGAACATTATGGCTGATCCCGATGTGCTGGAGTGGGTAGAAGCGGGAGAACTGCTTCTTACCACCGCTTATTCTTTTAAGCAGGACGATATCGGAGAACAAAAGCAGTTTGTTAAGAAGTCGGCGGAAATGGGTCTGGCCGGTCTGGGTATCAAAATACAGCCCTATCTGAAGGAACTTCACCCAGAGATTATCCAACTGGCCAACACGCTGAACTTTCCCATCATCGAATTACATGATGCCATTCCGTTCTCCGAAATTATGACGCCAATTTTTCAGGAGATCTTTAACAAGCAGGCTTCTCTGTTGAAACGAATAGAAAAAATTCATGAACAGCTGATGCATGTGATGCTCAGCGGTGGAGATTTAAAAGCCATCATTGGCGTCGTGGCAGATAATGTACGGAATCCGGTGCTGGTGAAACTGGAATCGCATGATGAATGGCTGACAGAATGGACAGCTGCAACGCCTGAAATGCAGGAGGCCCTTGCAGAAAATGCTCGGCAGTTTCTAAAACAGGCAGAGCAACGGGGAGATCGCAATCGCTTTTCAGAAAATATGGTCACACTGATGCAACAGCGTATACGACGCATGGTGATGCCGATTGTAGTGAAAAGCCGGGTGACTGGATACTTGATGACCTGGGCGGTGGGAACGCCTTTGGGGGGGTTTGATCTGTCGGTTCTGGAATCTGCGTCCACCACTATTGCGCTGGAGGTATTGAGACAGCTTTCGGTCATGGATGTTGAAAACCGATACCGCACAGAGTTTTTTGAAGACTTGATTTCCATGGATGACACCCGAAAAAAGAAAGCTGTTGAAAAAGCATCTCTCTTTCATTTGAACCCAGGGGATTACTATCTGATGGTGGTTATTAAAATTGACCGGACACCTGAAGGATTAACTGACGAAGTGTTTCAAAAAATGAGCTGGATCACCCAGGAAACAGATGCTTATCTTCGTGATACACAACTGCACGCCCTGGTGATTTCCAAAACAGACAGCCTGAATGTCATCTTCACTTCGGCTGCTGAAAAGCTTTTAAATGAACAGGTGGCCACATACAGTCAGCAGTTGCTGGCCCGCAAACCAAAAAAACTGAGAGACATTGGTTTTCGGGTGGGAATCGGGCGCTGTTATCGGCATTTGGAGCAGGTGGATAAGAGTTACACAGACGCGGTGAAGGCGATTCAGCATGGTCCTTTGATAGGAGAAACAGAAGTTATTTATTTTGAACAGCTGGGTATTTATAAAATTTTATGTCACCCCAGTCTGAAGGAAGAGTTGGAGCGTTTTTATCAGGCGGTATTACTGCCCTTGGTCAGATACGATGAAAAAAAATCCACGGAGCTGGTGAAAACACTGGAAGTCTATTATCAGCAGGGCGGAAATTTGCGCAAAACAGCAGAGGTGCTGTTCACTCACTACAATACGACTTTGTACCGGATGGAGAGCATCCAGCGAATCACCGGAATGGATCTGAACCATCATAAAGACCGGCTTAACCTTGAGGTGGCGTTGAAAGTGAAGAAAATGCTGGAATAGAAAGCAGAATAAAAGACCTCCCATAAAACAATGATACTGTCTTATGAGAGGTCTTCAAATGTGCTCAAGGGGTGGTGAGGGCTATTCTTCGATCAGTGCAACAGCTCGAATGGGTGAACCGGATCCGTCCCGAATGCGTAGGGGAAGGCCCATATACAGAAAGCGGCGGTTTACGACCAGATGTAGGTTGCACAGGTTTTCGGTGTTGGTGATATCGTACTCACCACACACCAAGTGGCCCGAGAAATCGGTGTCTTCAGGATGATCAATGGCGGGCGCGTCAACACCTATGTTAACCACTCCCTGTTCTGCCAGCCATTTGGCCCCTTCATAGTTCAGACCGCTGTAAGTGGTCTGCCAGTGTTCGGTTCCGAAGTAACGGTCAAAATGACCTGTGTAAAGCAAGACAATATCACCACGCTGAATGCTTTGACCCGATTTTTTTACAGCTTCCTGAAGTTCTCTGGGCCCCATGTGCTGGCGAGGAGTGATATGGGTCAGGTCAATGCAAATGGCACTGCCCCAGAAATGCGTAAGAGGCATGTGGTCGATGGTGGCACCGCTGGGCTTGTATTCCCAGACGGCATCGGAGTGGGTGCCGCCGTGTTCGCTGATGAGAAGATTGCGAGCAGAAAATCCAAGAGTCTTGCTGCCGGTTGCCTGCTGATTATCCTGGTGAGTCATGTTGGTCATGATAAATGTGGGCTGGTGCATGGGAAAGACAGACATACCCTGAAAGATTTCCTGAGAAAGGTCAATAAGCTTTAATGCCATTTCGAATCCTCCTTTATGATCATCAATGTGCTTTTGATCATCAGTATACCCAAGTGGCTGTCAAATAACAACGTTCCTGTCTTCAATATGATTAGCCAAAAAAAGAACCGGGTAGAAACTCTCTGAGGGAGGTGCTTTCATTGCCACTGGAATAACCTGGCGCTTGCCCACGGATTCTGGAAGCCAACAAAAAAGCAGCCAGTTAGCAGATGTACACAAGATGACAACGTTATCATCGGTGAAGAATGAGATAAGTTTGTTAATTAATTACAAAGGATTTTGTCTGAATCTGTTGAAAAATAGGATATGATAGTAAGTGAAGAAATAAAGCAGCTCTGTTAACAAACAAATACTGTTTACAGGCAAAGAATGTTGAAGGAGGCGTGTCCATGTCTGCTGAGAAACAATATGTACTGGCAGTACCAAATTTTAGCGAAGGCCGCAGAAAAGATGTTATTGAAGCGGTGGCGGCAACACTGAAAAATCGCACAGGCGTGACGCTGGTCAGTGTTGAACCTGAACATGATTTCAACCGAACAGTCATCACAGTCATCGGCGAACCGGAGCCATTGAAAGAAGCGTTGCTGGAAATGGCGGGCAAGAGCTATGAACTTATTAACATGGAAGAACAACAGGGCAGCCATCCCCGCATTGGAGCACAGGATACCATTCCGCTCTTTCCTTTCAAGAATATCAGCCTGGAAGCCTGCACCCAGCTGGCGGAGGAAATTGGACAGGCAGTGTATGAGCGCTATCAGGTGCCGGTGTTTTTTTCCGGACAGAATGCCCGGAATGAAGATCGAAAGGCGCTGTCATTCATTCGAAAAGGTCAATATGAAGGTTTGAAAGAAGTGGCCCATACAGACGAGCGCAAACCGGATATCGGACCCGCTGCTTTGCATCCCACAGCCGGAGCCACCATCGTCAGCGCTGACACCGAAGGATTGACAGCCTACAACGTGTTCCTGGCAACAGAAGATCTTACGATTGCCAAAGAAATAGCCAAGGGAGTCAGAGGGCCCAGTGGCGGGTTTTCCACGGTGCGTGCCGTGGGCATTAAGTTTCCGGAACGATCTGGGGTGGTGGTATCTATGAATATGTTCGACTGTGGCGCAACCCCTCTCTATCGCACCTTTAACTTTGTCAAGCAGGAAGCGGCCCGATATGGGGTGGCTGTGACTGGCTCAGAGCTGGTGGGACCAGTGAAGTTGGACTACCTGTTGAACTCACTGGAGTTTTACCTGGGACTGGAAGGCTTCCGAAAAGAACAGATTTTGGAAACGCACCTGATGAAATAACCCTGAGAATATTCCTGTAAAAATGACGCATGCCCGGCGCTTCTGGCCATCATAGGGCGCCGGTAGATATCGATTCATCAACCAAATTATTCACCAATACCAAGGAGGTTAACTTATGAAAGCTGATGTTGTTGTCAAGAATGCCCGCATTCCACAGGGAGATGACACTATATTAACCAATATTCTTGTCGTGGATGAGAAAATTGCAGGTTTTGTCACTGATTTGGAAGGTGTCGAGTATGACCATGAAATTGATGCCATGGGTCATCTGACCATTCCCGGCTGCTTCGATTCCCACACCCACTTCATGGACCCGGGTTTTGAACACCGGGAAAATTTCCTCACGGGTACTTCATCTGCAGCTGCTGGCGGTCTGACCACCATCATGGACATGCCCTGCTGCTCCAAGCCTTCAGTGAGAAGTATTCCAGAACTGGAAAGCAAGCTGAACCGAATAAAAGACAAAGCCGTTATCGACTTTTGCTTCTGGGGCGGCGTGACCGGTGAAGACATCCGCGCAGGCAAGTATGATATTGTCAAAGAGCAGGCTGATTATGGCGTATGCGCGTTCAAGGTTTACATGACACCTTCAGTACCCACCTATGAGCGGGTGACTGATCCTGAAATGCTGGAAGCCTTCAGACTGGTTGCTGAAACAGGTCTTGTGGTGGGGATCCATGCTGAAAACTATGCCATGTGCGATTATTTTGTGAAAAAGTTCAAAGAAGAAGGCCGCACCGATGGTCCCGCATGGGCCGAAGCTCGACTGGAGCTGGCTGAAAAAGCAGCCATCCAGCTGGGAATCAGCTTTGCAGAAGAAACTGGGGCTCGTCTTCACATTGTGCACATGAGCACTGGCATTGGTGCCAAACTGGTGGGTGAAGCCAAACAAAAAGGGCTTGATGTGACTTCAGAAACATGCCCCCATTATTTGATGCTGAACTATCAGGAAGCCATGACAGAGCACCGGCAGTTTGCCAAAATCGCACCACCTCTTCGCACCAAAAAAGATAACGAAGAGTTGTGGGAAGGTCTGCGAAATGGCAGCGTTGACTTTATGGGAACCGACCATGCGCCTTATGAAATTGCCACTGAGAAAGAAGGCATTGTGGATGGCGTTGAACTGGATATCTGGAACTCTTTCCCGGGAATTCCGGGAGTGGAAACACTGGTACCCATCATGGTCAGTGAAGGCTATAACAAGGGCCGCTTAAGCCTCAGCAGATTGGTGGAAGTACTCAGCACCAGTGCTGCAAAGCAATACGGTCTTTACCCGAAAAAAGGCGCCATGCATATTGGTTCTGATGCCGACTTTACCATCATTGATCTGGACAAAGAATGGACCATCGACCAGAAAGAAACCTATTCCATGGCCAAATACAACCCCCTTCATGGCATCAAACTGAAAGGAAAACCCTTCAAAACCGTGGTACGTGGAACGGTGGTCTATGAAGATGGCAAAGGAATCGTTGGCAAGCCTGGTTATGGTCAGTTTGTTAAACGTCAAAACATTCAAAAGCTGCCCCGCACCATCAACTTTACCGGAGTGGATTTTAGATCCTAATCATTCTTAGAGAAGTATGAAATGAAAAATGGCAAAAGGGACGGCAGTAACCTTAGGGAACAGCCGTCCCAATCAGTCAAATCATGCTTTGTGTAGTTGAAAACGAATGGTAATCAAGTGTTTCATATCAAAGGAGGAAATAAAATGCCAAGACATGCCATTTTAGTCATTGACATGTTAAATGATTTTGTTGGAGAAAAAGCACCACTGCGCTGCCCAGGCGGCGATGACATTATTGAACCACTGCAGAAGGTTTTTAAATGGGTACGTGCCCGCAAGGATGATGATGTGCATCTGGTGCACATTCAGGAAGCTCACCGTAAGAACGATGCCGACTTTAAAGTGCGTCCGGTACACGCAGTGGACGGCACCTGGGGTTCTGATTTTATTCCGGAACTATACCCTGAAGGCGATGAGTATATTGTGAAAAAGCGGCGTCACAGTGGATTTGCCCACACCGATCTGGATCTATATTTAAAAGAAGAGAAAATTGATACCGTCGTGGTAACTGGTGTTTGGACAAACGTTTGTGTGCGCAGTACTGCCACCGATGCCCTGGCCAATGCGTATAAAGTGATCACCCTCAGTGACGGATGCGCCTCCAAAACACAGGCAATGCATGAACATGGCCTGGTGGATCTCAGCATTTTCACAAAAGTGATGACCATCGATGAGTACATTGATGCCTGGGAAAAAGGAGAAGATCCATGGCTGGGTGGCGGCGACGCTGAAAACAAAGTAGAATAGAAAAAAGAGCTGCTGATGATGAGGCAGCCAAACAGGGTGAATGCTGTCTTTTCAGGGCAGCATTCATTGAAATTGGAAGGATGTGGCGCAACCCATGAAAATCATTGTCGGTATTTCCGGCGGCAGCTGTGCCATCTATGGCGTTGCGTTGCTGCAGGTTTTAAAACAACTTGGCATTGAGAGTCACTTGGTGGTTTCCACCATGGGGGAGCATGTGGTAAATCATGAGTGTGGCATGAGTCTTGAAGAGCTGAAACAACTGGCAACAGTGACTCATGATAACAAGGATCTGGCGGCACCTATTTCCAGCGGTTCCTTTCGAACAGACGGAATGGTGATTATTCCCTGCTCCATGCGGACGCTGGCCGCCGTGGCCAATGGCATCTCAGACAATCTGCTCACCAGGGCGGCAGACGTGGTCATGAAGGAAAAGCGAAAGCTGGTGGTGGTCCCACGGGAAACACCCCTCAGTGTGATCCATCTGGAGAATATGCTAAAGCTGGCCCGTATGGGAGTGACCGTCCTTCCGGCATCACCTGGTTTCTATCACCACCCTGAAAATCTTGAGGATATTATTGCCATCATGGTGGGCCGCACCCTTGATCAGTTGGGCATCGATCACCAGCTGTTCAAGAGATGGGGAACCTAATCAAAAGAGCTTCGAAAAGTGATATGCTGTGGTATAATAAAGCAATCAAATACAGTGGGTAAAACCTGCAGAAAGGAGGGAGTGGATGGAAAGGCAAATGCTCAGAGCAACCCTGGAAGCCTTTCGAAAAAGAGGTGACCTGAAGGTATGCCAGACGGAAGTTGACCCGATATTTGAGCTGGGAGCCGTTTTGAAATATTACCGGAACGAAGTGCCTATTCTTTTTGAGCGCGTCAAAGGTTACCAAATGCCAGTTGCTGGTGCTATTTTTGGTGAACGGAGTGCTTACTACGACCTTATGGGGATGACACCGGAGAATCGCCTCTTTAAAATGATGGCAGCGGTGGCTAACCCACAGCCAACCCGACTGCTACCCAATGGACCGGTGAAAGAGAATATTGTCACCAGTCGCATCGATCTGCAGCGCATGTTCCCAATTCCCAAGTTTCATGAAGATGATTCTTCCACCTACCTCACATCAGGGATCGTGGTGCTGAAAGATCCAGAAACCGGCCAAACCCACATTTCTGTGCGAAGACTTCAAATCAATGGTGGCAATGAAGTGAGCGTGTTGGTGGCCTCGCCCCTGGCTCAACGCCAATACGCCCAGATGGAGGCTCAGAATCGACCATTGGAAATTGCCATCGTGCTGGGGTATGATCACACCCTTTTATTGGCTTCACAGATCAGCAGCGAGGTTTATGGTGTCGATAAGTATCAGGTTGACAGTGCCATGAGGGGAGAACCATTGGAACTGGTGAAATGCCACAGTGTTGATCTGGAAGTGCCTGCTTATGCGGAAATGGTGCTGGAAGGCATTATGCCGCCACATAAACGCAAGCCAGAAGGCCCCTTTGGAGAGCTTATGGGATACTATGGCGGCGTGGGGCCTCATCCGGTGGCAGAAATAAAGACGGTGATGCACCGAAATCAGGCGATTTTTCTGACGGCTTTTCCATGTCGTGAAGAACATCTTTCCAACGGCCTGATCAGGGAAATGGAGCTCTACAATGCTGTTAAACTGATGGCTGATGTGGCTGATGTTAACGTGACCGTGTCAGGAGGCTGCCGCTTTCATGCAGTGGTGGCGATTCGCAATGCACGGCCAGGGCAGGCAAAAAGTGCCATCCTGGCGGCGCTGGGGAGCAACAAGGACTTGAAGCATGTGGTCATTGTGAATGATGATGTGAACATTTACAGTCATGACGATGTGGAAGCAGCCATCGCCACCCGGTTCCAGGCTTCTCGAGATCTGGTGGTGATCCCCGATGCCATCGGGTCAGGGCTGGACCCGTCCAACAGCCTGCGGGGTGTTACCGATAAAATGGGATTGGACGCCACCCGACCAACGGATGAAAACGGGCAACGATTCCATCGGGCGGTGATTCCGGGATATGAAAAGATCGATATCAGCCGATATTTTCCGGGTGAAAACTAACGTGAAGGATGGAGATGGTAGTAATGCAAGCATTGGGCTTTGTAGAAACCAGAAGTCTGGTCGCCGCCCTTCAGGCAGCGGATACCATGGTTAAATCTGCTGATGTCAGAATTGCTGACTTCAACTATGTCGGTTCAGGCATTGTGGCGGTTATCGTGGAAGGCGAAGTGGCAGCTGTTCAGGCAGCGGTGGATAATGGCCGGCTTGAAGCGGAAAAACTGGCTGAAATTATCGCATACAATGTGATCGCCCGCCCCCATGATGAAGTGGCAGTGATGATGGAGCAGGAGGCGTAAAAAATGGCAAACCCACTGGCAAGACAAGTATTGAATCACATGGCTCAAAAAGCTGGCGAGACTGGTGCTGCTCATGCTGCCCCAGGTGGGACACCGACATTGCCTCAGGCTCCTGTTCAGCTTAACCCGCATGAGGAAAAACTGATGATGGATTTGATTCACCTGCGGCAGACACTTTATCCAGGCAAAAAAATGCAGGCATCTCAGAGCCGCCGTGAGGAGCCGATGAATGACAGGGTATCAGGTCAAAAAATGGTCTCGCTGTCGGAACTGGCAGGCAAAAATAGCCGTTGAACTGCGGCATTACCAGAAGTCGTGAAAGGGGGGCAATAGATGAACTCAGCATTGGGACTGATTGAAGCCATTGGGCTGACATCTGCCATGACAGCGGTTGATGCTGCCTGCAAAGCGGCAGACATTAAGTTCATCGGTTATGAAAAGATCATCGGAGCAGGAGCGGCCATTTCGGTGACGGTGCATTTTGCCGGTGAAGTTGCGGCCGTTCAGGCAGGGGTGGCAGCAGGAGTGGCGGCAGCTCTTAAATCGGGACGCGTGCTGTCTCACCACGTCATTCCCCGGCCCCATGAAGAAGTGGATAAGCTCATTGAATGGTTCAGGCAAGAAAAAAAGGATTCGCTTCAATCACCACCGGCCGGCGATCCCACGAAGGGTGACAAAGCCGAAGCGGTTAAAAATCAACGTACAAAAACCAAGTGATCCAATGGATCCGGAACAGGAGGAAAGAATATGAGTCAAGCATTGGGTTTAGTAGAAACAAAAGGGTTGGTAGGAGCCATCGAGGCAGCGGACGCCATGGTGAAAGCAGCAAGTGTCACCATTGAAGGGTATGAGAAAATTGGTTTTGGACTGGTCACCGTTATGGTGCGTGGTGATGTGGGTGCGGTAAAAGCAGCAACAGATGCCGGCGCAGAAGCTGCACGAGCTGTTGGCGAACTTCATTCCGTTCATGTCATTCCACGACCTCATTCTGAAGTGGAGCGGGTTATCCTTAAAAAGTCGGAATAGCCATTGCATGATTGTATGAATGGTGCCCGTCCCAATAGGAGGGATAATCCGTGAATCAGAGAAATCAAACAAAGCAGATTCTTGCACATTTATCAGGTCAAGTTGGCAAGCTGCCTGGCAAAGAAACTGACGTTGTCAGGCATCCGGCGTGGAGCCACTCATTGCAGGAACCCAGGCTGCTGGCTGTTTTTGCAGGCAATCCCATTGGGTTGGAGCAGACCATTCAAACTCTGACCAGCTGGAAGAAAAAGGGATATACCTATGACGCCGCTTTTTCGGCGAACGCAGAGGCACTGATGGAATCAGATGCCATTCTAAGAGCGCTGCAGCCGGTTCAGGTGATCCATCGCAATATGCAGGAACTGAAACACTACACACTCAATCACCTGTCGGGGGTGCTTGTGCCGCAGATCACCCACAACACAGCTCGAAAACTGGTTCAGGGCATACAGGACGGACTGGTGCCCAACCTGCTGTGGCAGGCGTTATGGGATGGGATTCCTGTCTACATGAATCTGGAAAGCCTGAACACCTACCATGGCAGACCTACACAAAACCAGGCAATGAACCGCATCATGAAACAAACCATCAGTTCATTGAAGGAAATGGGTGTGCGGGAGATGAACCAGTTTCAGGGAGTCAAGACTGAAAGAGTGGCAGCAGGAAAAGACTTGCCAGACGTGATCAACCGTGATCAAATGGCAGGCGCGGTTCAAGTGATTACCGAGAAAGATGTGCTGACACATGCCGCAGGAGCCACATTGGTGGTGGAGGCGGGAGCCATTGTGACACCGCTGGCTCGGGACACGGCAGTTGAAAAAGGAATACAGCTCATTCGAAAAACTTAAGGCAGTCGGCAAGGAGAGAAGAACATGCGTATTGGAAAAATAATCGGCACTGTAACGGCAACCAGAAAAGATGAGCGGTTAACCGGATGCAAACTGATGTTAACCCAGCCTCTAAAGGACGGCCAGCCAGCTGGCGACCCGCTGGTGGCGGTGGATACCGTTGGGGCAGGCATTGGTGAAATCGTGCTGTTTGCCACTGGTGCTGCTTCCCGCCATGCTGCCAACCGGCAACAGTCGCCCATTGATGCTGCTATTGTCGGAATCATAGATTCGATTGATCTGGCCAAATAGGCCGTTTGAAAGGAGGGAGAGACACAACGAATGGATGCACAATGGATAAAGCAGGCAATGGAATACCGGCAACTGGTGGACGTCCTCATGTCCGATAAAGAGCATGCAGATTTGGTGCTCCATGGTGGACAGGTGGTCAACGTACTCACAGCTGAAATTTATCAGGCAGACCTGGCCATAAAAGGGAAATATATCCTGATGGTGGGCGATGCACAGCAACTCATAGGACCGGAAACCATTACCGTTGATGTAAGGGGTCAATACCTGGCTCCTGGTTTTATCGATTCCCATATGCATTTTGAGAGCAGTATGCTGACCATCACTGAGTTCTCCAGGCTGTCCATTCCTTCTGGAACCACCACACTGGTGGCAGATCCTCACGAAATTGGCAATGCGCTGGGGCCGGTGGGAATGAAAGCCATGGCTGACGAAGCAGGCCTGGTTCCCAACCACGTGCATTTGGTGGTACCATCACTAACACCGGACTGCCCGGGCCTTGAAACCGCCGGATATGATGTCAGCTCCAAAGATATGGAAGATTTACTGAATTATCCCAATGTCATTGGCATCGGTGAACTCCAGGGTTTCAGCAATGCAGCTCATGTATACCGTAACACGGCCGACATTGTAACAGACCTGCTGGCATCCACCATTTATGCGAAAAGCATCGGTAAAATGGTGGACGGCAATGCACCGGAGCTTTTTGGGGCAGAACTGGCGGCCCATATTATTGCAGCCGGTGGCAGATGTTCCTGTCATGAGACCACCACAAAGGCAGAATGTGTGGAAAAACTGCGCCAGGGTGTCTATGTCTTCATGAGAGAAGGTTCGACTCAGCGAAACATGGCCGAGTGTATTCGAGCTGTCACAGAAGAAGGACTGGATTCCCGTCGTTGTATTTTAGCCACTGATGACATGGTGGCAGAAGATCTTGAAAAGCTGGGGCATATGAATGAAATCGTGAAACGAACCATCGCAGAGGGTGTCGATCCGGCGATGGCCATTCAAATGGTAACCATTAATCCCGCCAGTTATTTTGGATTCCAGGACAGAGGCATTCTGGCGCCTGGCATGCTGGCAGATGTGGCAGTCATCAGCGACCTGCATCAAATGAAAGTGGAAGCAGTCTTTTTGGAAGGGCGACTGGTGGCGTCACAGGGAGAACTCCTGATTGATCTGCCGGAATATACCTATCCGGACAGTGTTAAAAATTCAGTGATACGCGAACCTCTGGTGGAAAAAGACCTGGCCATCGCCAGTCAATCCCAGGAGGCCCGTGTGCGCTGCATCGGGCTTATTCCAGATCAAAACTTATCTGAAACGCTGGAGTTCACCCTCCGCACCCAGCAGGGAACGGTTGTGCCGGATGTGCGTCAGGATGTGCTGGAAATTGCATGCGTTGAGCGTTACGGCAGAAACGGCAGCATCGGAAAAGCTTTCGTACAGGGATTTGGCCTGGAGCAGGGAGCCTTTGCAGAGAGTGTGGCCCATGATACCCATAACATCATGGTGGTGGGTACCTGCCTGAAAGACATGACAGAAGCGGTAAACCGGGTTATTGAAATGGGTGGCGGCATTGCCGTCGCAAAGAACGGTCGGATCATTGACGACATGCGGCTGCCGGTGGGAGGTCTCATCACCGATGAACTGAACGGTCATGAAGTCAGCCGTAAAATTTCCCAACTGGAACAAACAGTTAAAGAACAACTGGGTTGCAAGGTGCACGCACCTTTCATGCACCTCTCGTTTCTCGCCCTGTCCACCAGCCCCAAATGGAAAATCACCGACCAGGGACTGGTTGATGTCAATAACTTTACCATTTTGCCGCCGGTGATTGAATAGCGGCAATCAAGGGCTGATGTGAAGGTCTTTTCCGACCGGCGACGGAACAGGATCTTCGCACCGGCCAGAAGAAAATGGCGCAGATGTACAGGGAACAACACGAACTGCAAAAAAAGGAGGCGTCAATGTGAGTTCAAACGGAACCAGTCAGACAGGTTTTCTTGAAAAGACATTTAAATTGAAAGAACACCATACTGACACAAAAACCGAGATTCTGGCAGGTATTACGACGTTCATGACCATGGCCTACATTCTCATTGTTAATCCCCTGATTCTGTCGGATGCAGGAATGGATTTCGGTGCGGTTTTCACAGCAACAGCTTTGTCCTCAATCATCGCAACTTTAGTCATGGCATTCTATGCCAACTATCCCTTTGCACTGGCTCCTGGTATGGGGCTGAACGCATTTTTTGCCTACGGCATTGTTCTGGGCATGGGGTATTCCTGGCAGATGGCTTTGGCAGCAGTTTTCATTGAAGGGATTATTTTTATTCTGCTGACCATGTTCAATGTTCGTGAAGCAATTGTAAAAGCAATTCCGCTGAACCTGAAACATGCTGTTTCGGTGGGTATCGGTCTCTTCATTGCTTTCATCGGTTTAAAAAATGCTGGTGTTGTTATCGCCTATGAGGCAACCATCATTTCACTGGGGGATATGACTTCACCGGGTGCAATTGTTGCTCTTTTGGGCCTTGTGATCACTGGAGTTCTGCTGGCCAAAGGGATTCGGGGAGCATTGCTCATCGGCATTTTTGCCTCCACCATCATTGGAATTCCACTGGGATTAACCCAGCTGCCCAGTCAGTTTATTTCAGCTCCCCCATCACTTGCACCGATTCTCTTCCAGTTTGATTTCTCTCGCCTTTTCTCTCTGGATATGGTGATTATACTCTTCACCCTGTTATTTGTGGATATGTTTGATACTCTGGGAACCCTGGTGGGAGTAGCTTCAAAAGCCGATATGCTTGATGAAACTGGAAACCTTCCCAAAGCGAAGCAAGCACTCTTTGCTGATGCAGTGGGAACCACTGCCGGAGCCTGTCTGGGAACCAGCACAGTCACCACTTATGTTGAAAGTGCCGCCGGGGTGGCCGAAGGTGGGCGTACCGGTTTAACGGCACTTTCCACAGCGGGAATGTTCGGAGTGGCTTTGTTATTGTCGCCTCTGTTCATCATGATTCCCGGTGCTGCCACAGCGCCTGCACTGGTATTAGTGGGATTGTTTATGATGTCTCCCATAAACAAAATAGACTTGGATGATTTCACCGAGTCAATTCCTGCATTTCTGACCATCATTATGATGCCGCTGACTTTTAGCATTGCAGACGGGATTGTCTTCGGAATGGTTTCCTACACAGCTCTTAAAATTTTAACAGGAAAAATGAAAGATGTTTCCTTGATTATGATTGTCCTCTCCATTCTTTTCATCATCAAATTTGCACTGGGATAACCTAGGTCAGACAACCTGACAGAAACCCGATGCCCTAAGGATCATACCGATTCTTAGGGCATTGTCCCATCATCCTTTAATGTCAGCAGGCTTCATTGTTGCCGGTACCGGCAGGTTGTCCCGAAGATTGAACTGAGCTGTTGCAACGGCAAAGGATCACTTTTTCCCGCTGAAACAGCTGAGCTTAATCAATTGAATCCATTTACGAAAGGAGCACCACCGAAGATGAAACGACTGCTGATCCGTAACGGTCATATTGTCACCATGAACCAACAAAGAGAAATCATGAAAGGCGATCTGCTGATTGAAAATGATCGCATTGCTGCCATAGCTCCCCGGTTGGATGTTGATGACTGTGAAGTGCTGGAGGCTGGAGGCATGACGGTCATTCCTGGCTTTATTCAAACGCACATTCATTTGACACAAACCCTGCTGCGGGGACAGGCAGATGATCTGGAGCTGCTGGACTGGCTGAAAAAACGGGTATGGCCCCTTGAAGGGTCTCATACGGCCGAGTCCAACTATGTATCGGCAAAACTGGGGATTGCAGAGCTGATTAAAGGTGGCACCACCGCCATCATCGACATGGAAACCGTACATCATACAGAATCTGCCTTTGAAGCGTTGCTGGAAACCGGATATCGGGCCATATCAGGCAAGTGCATGATGGATTACGGTAATGGCGTACCTGCATCACTGATGGAAAAGACCAGCGATTCCATCAATGAAAGTCTCAGGCTCATGAAAAAGTGGCATGGCGCCGGAGGCGGGCGCATTGATTATGCCTTTGCCCCCCGGTTTGTGGTGTCCTGCACCGAAGAACTGTTGGTGCAAGTAAAGAATTTGGCAACCGAGTATGGTGTGATGGTTCACACCCACGCTTCAGAAAATCGGGGTGAAATTGAACTGGTACAGCGTGATCGGGGAATGCGCAATATTCAGTATCTAAAGCATCTGGGACTCACGGGCGAAAACCTGATTTTAGCCCATTGTATTTGGCTGGACGAAGAAGAAATGCAGATTCTGGCAGAGACCGGCACTAAAATTGCCCATTGTCCTTCCAGTAATATGAAACTGGCCTCGGGCATTGCCAAAATACCGGAGCTGATGGAAATGAATGCGCAAGTGTCTTTGGCCGCCGACGGTGCGCCCTGCAACAATAATCTGGACATGTTCCGGGAAATGCGTCATGCCGCTCTGATTCAAAAGGCCCGCTTGTTAAGCCCCACAGTGATGCCGGCAGCCACGATTCTTGAAATGGCAACATTGGGCGGTGCCAGAGCCATGGGAAAAGAAAGGGAGTTGGGCAGCCTGGAGCCAGGCAAAAAAGCGGATGTGGTGCTGGTGAAGATGGATACCCTGCACAATGCTCCCTGGGAATCGGGAGACCCCGTTTCCCAGCTGGTCTATTCTGCTACGGCAGCCGATGTGGACACCACCATTATCAATGGAGACATACTGATGAAAAACCGGCAGTTGACCACCATCAATGAAGCAGCGTTGAAAAATGAAGCCAACCGCCTCATTAAGGAACGGATCACCACTGCGGGTGTCGTCAAGTAATGTGACCAGAAAGAAGCAATGATTGAAAGGGGAGATATGCATTGGTTCAGAAAGTCTACCAGGTACATGAAATACAACAGGCACTCGAACTGTTGCACCAGCATACCCACCAGGCAAAGCTACTGGCGGGAGGAACTGATTTAATCATAAAAATGCGGGAGGGGCATGTGAAACCCGCTGTGCTCATTGATATCTCATCCATGGATAAAACACGTATCATCGAAGCGCAGGGGCATGAAATCCACATTGGAAGCACTGCTACTTTCAGTGAAATTCAGGAACATCCTCTTTTTCAGGAGGATCTGGCCGCCATTGCCGCAGCTGCCCGGTCAGTGGGGTCGCCTCAAATCCGAAACCGTGCCACCATCGGAGGCAATATCTGCAATGCTTCTCCTGCAGCCGATTTGCTTCCCCCCCTCTTGGCAATGGAAGCCATGACCGTTTTGAGATCAAAGGAAGCAAGCCGTCTGCTGCCCTTGTCGGATTTTCTCGTCGGCAAAGAAAAAACAGCTCTGAAATCGGAAGAAATGCTGGAACGGGTGTGGTTTCGACAACTGGAAGACAGATCAGGGCTTGGTTTCAGCAAACTGGGCATTCGAAACGCCCTGGCCATTGCCCGGCTCTCCATGGCGGTATATCTGAAATTGGATGCAACCGGTCGCTGTTTGAAAGCCCGGGTGGCCAGTGGTGCTCTTGGGTTGACAGCCCAGCGGGAAAATGAAGTGGAAGCTTTCCTGCAGCAGCAAGTAATAGACGAAACAATCATTGATCAGGCAGCACAGGTGCTGGAAAGGACAACTGCCCAGCGATTGGCCGGCAGAAGCACACTGCCTTTCAAGAGGCATGCGGTGCAGGGTGTCTTTCGGGATGCGCTGTCCCAGGCGTTGAAATCCTCATTAAGGAGGGAACAGTCATGAAAACGATTCAACTGACGGTTAACGGTAAAGAAATGACCCTGACAGTGGAGGCAGATCAGCGATTGTTGGATGTGCTTCGTCATAACCTGAAGCTCACAGGCACCAAAGAAGGCTGTGGAGAAGGTGAATGTGGTGCCTGCACGGTGATCATGGATGGGGCTATCGTCAATTCATGCCTGGTGATGGCGTTTCAGGCGGATGGAAAATCCATTCAAACCATTGAAGCCCTCGACCGGGAAGATGGGTCACTGCATCCCATTCAACAGGCTTTTCTGGAAGAAGGGGCGGTTCAATGCGGTTTTTGCACACCAGGCATGGTACTTTCTGCCAAAGCACTGCTGGACAAAAATCCCAATCCCACAAGAGCTGACATTCAGGAGGGTATTTCCGGGAATCTCTGCCGCTGCACTGGCTATCATAAAATTGTGGAAGCCGTTGAAAAGGCTGCTGACACCATGAAAGAAGGGGGAGAGAGCCATGGCACTGCGCGTCGTGGGGCAAAATGAAATCAGAGTGGATGGAAAGGCAAAGGTCACTGGAAAGGCCCTTTACCCTGAAGACATCTACATGGACAACATGGTATTTGGAAAAACCCTGCGTTCAAGCCGCCCTCATGCTCATTTCAGCCTAAATCTGGAACAGGCTTCTCAAATGCCGGGGGTGCTTCGCATTTTTACAGCATCAGATGTACCTCATAATGCCCATGGTGTTCTTTTCAAGGATCATGAAGTGATTTGCAGGGATAAAGTCCGGCGGGTGGGAGACCCCATGGCTTTTGTGGTGGCAGCAACAGAAAAAGAAGCCACTGCCGCACGGGATGCCATTCAGGTGACCTACGAGGATCTGCCGGCTGTTTTTGACCCCGAGGAGGCATTGAAGCCGGGAGCTCCATTGGTACATGAACAGGGAAATCTGGTGTATCGTTTCAAGCTGCGCCGTGGCGATGTGGCAGCAGGATTCCGGGAGAGTCATGCCATTGTGGAACAGGAGTACCGGACGCCCATGGTGGATCATGCCTTTCTTCAGCCAGAGTCAGGACTGGCCTACATGGAAGAAGATGAGCGGGTAGTGGTGTGCGCCGCCACTCAGTATCCCCATTTTGATCAGCTGGAAATAGCAGAAGCCCTGGCGCTTCCAACAGAACAGGTGAAAGTGGTGAATCCGGCGGTGGGTGGAGCCTTTGGCGGCCGGGAAGATGTGACCATGCAGATTCATTTGGCATTGGCGGCTCAACATCTGAAACGGCCGGTGAAGACTACCTACAGCCGGGAAGAGTCTTTCTATGCTCACAGCAAACGGCATGCCATGGTGATGCGATTGAAAACCGGTGCTGACAGAGAAGGCAACCTGCTGGCCACTCAGGTGACCATTTATTCCGATACGGGTGCTTATGCCTCCTGGGCCATTAATGTACTGCGGAAAGCAGGGGTACATGCCACCGGCCCCTACGTGATTCCCCATGTGCATGTGGATGGTTACAGCGCTTACACCAATAACCCCTATGCGGGAGCCATGCGAGGCTTTGGGGCGACACAGATTCCCATTGCCCATGAAATGCAGATGGATGCACTGGCAGAGCAGCTGGGGATCAGTCCCCTGGAAATTCGTTTGAAAAACGCCTTCGTACCCGGTTCTGTGACCGCCACAGGCCAAACCCTCTCTGAAAGTGTGCCGCTGGTGGAATGTTTGGAAGCAGTGGCAGAAAAACTGGGCTTGAAACAGAGTCTTCGGGAGGTGGCACCATGAAAAAAAGAGGAAAAGGGATTGGATGCACCTTTTATGGTACTGGCTATGGGAATGGCTTTCCGGATGTTTCCCGATCCATCGTCCAACTGGAACGGGATGGATCGGTGACTGTTTATGTGGGGGCCACTGAGGTGGGACAAGGTGCCAAGACCGTCTTGAGTCAAATCGCTGCGGAAGTGATGGCGCTTCCCTTGTCAGGCATTCATTTCGTGTGTGAAAACACCGATGAAACCCCGGATGCAGGGACAGCTGCTGCCAGCCGTCAGACCTACAACACCGGTAATGCCATCAAACGCACTGCTGAATTATTACTGAAAGAAATGAAAGTAACGGCAGCCCAGCACTGGGGGGTATCATCACCCGGCCGTATTTCAATGGATTCAGGGAAGCTGGTTCATCCAGAACATGCTGAATCAACACTCAGCTACCGGGAAGTTGCCATGATAAAGGGACAGGAACTGCTTCGAGTGGAAGACAGTTTCACCGCCATGACCACCCAGCTGGATGATGAAACCGGTCAGGGAAACCCATACTGGCCCTATACCTTTAACGTCTATGGCGTGGAAGTGGAAGTAGATACAGAAACGGGTAAAGTCTCAGTAACGAAAGCTGTCTGTGCCCAGGATGTGGGACGGGCCGTGAATCCCAAACTCATTGAAGGGCAGATGGATGGCGGATTTGCCATGGGGCTGGGGTATGCGCTGATGGAAGATGTGAATCTGCAGCAGGGCCATATGAAGCATGACCGCTATTCCAATTATCTGATCCCCACGGCCATGGACTTGCCCGACCTGGAAAAAATCATTGTGGAAGCGCCGGAGTCCACCGCACCCTTCGGGGCGAAAGGGATTGGCGAGCCAGTAATGCTGGGGGTGGCACCGGCTATTCTAAACGCCATCTATGACGCAGTTGGGATTCGAATGACAGAGATTCCAGTGACGCCAGACCGTTTGCTGGTGGCACTCAAGCAACATGAGGGGAAGGAAGGGATCTGATGAAAACGGCGCTGAAAAAACGCATTGATGTGGCTGCCGGCCGGGAACCGGCAGACCTTGTTCTGAAAAACGCCCAAATTGTCAATGTGTTCACGTCAGAAATCATTAAAGGTGACGTTGCCATACAAGACGGCTTGATCGCCGGCATCGGCAATTATGAAGGCCGGGAAACGTTGGACCTGGAATGGGCCTATCTGTCACCAGGACTTATTGACGGTCATGTTCACCTTGAATCGGCCATGGTGGCACCCGCAGAGTTTGCCCGGGCGGTGGTGCCCCGGGGTACCACCGCCGTGGTGGCAGACCCCCACGAAATTGCCAATGTGGCGGGCATTCAAGGCATTCAGTACATCCTTGAGGCCACCAAAGAACTTCCCCTGGATGTTCGGGTGATGCTGCCTTCCTGTGTACCGGCCACCTCCTTTGAAAATGCAGGAGCGGTTCTGAAAGCCGACGATTTGGCACCTCTCTATGGTGAGGAACGGGTGCTGGGACTGGGAGAGTTGATGGATTATCCCGGAGTGGTTGGCGGTGAGGCGGCTATTCTGGATAAAATAGTGGGTGCCGGCGGCCGGGTGATGGATGGCCACGGGCCCATCATTGAAAAAAAGGAGCTGAATGCCTATGTGACTGCAGGTATTCAGACAGAACACGAATGTTCCACGGCAGATGAAATGCTGGAACGCCTGCGTCTGGGCATGTATATTCTCATTCGCGAAGGATCAGCTGCCAGAAATCTGAAAGAACTGGTGAAATTGGTGAATCGGGAGAATCTACGACGCTGCCTGTTTTGCACCGACGATAAACACCCTGAAGATCTATTGCAGCGAGGTCATATTGACAATAATCTGAGAATGGCTGTGGAAGAAGGCATTGATCCTGTGGCCGCCATTCAGATGGCCACCATCAACGCTGCAGAATGCTATGGAATGAAACGGGTGGGAGCGGTGGCACCCGGATACCGGGCCGATCTGGTGGTTTTTGACAATCTCAGGGATTTCAATGCACAAAAAGTCTTTCGGGAAGGCAAACTGGTGGCCCGTGATGGAAAAGCCCTCTTTGAATCAGGACCCCAGGGAACCAACCTGGTCAGTCAAACAGTGCATTTACCGCCACTGACAGCAGCACAGCTGAAACTGGCGCTTTCATCAGACATTGTTCATGTCATCCAGTTGCAGCCCCACAGTCTGGTCACTCGAAAAACCGTGCGAAAAGTCAATGTGGAAGAAGGCGGCTTTGCCTATCACCGCAGCCTGGATATACTGAAGATGGCAGTGATTGAACGCCATCACGCCACCGGGCAGATGGGACTGGGTTTGGTGGAAGGTTTCGGGCTGAAGCAGGGGGCCATTGCCACCACCATTGGTCATGATTCCCATAATCTGATTGTGATTGGTGACAACGATACTGACATGCTTCTGGCTGTCGAGACCCTTCGACAGGTGGGTGGCGGCATCACCCTTTGCAGCCAGGGGGAGACCCTGCAGACTCTTCCCCTTCCCATTGGCGGGCTCATGTCGGACGCACCTCTGGAGGAAGTGAACCAACAACTGATGGCGATGCTCCGGTTGGCCCATGAAAAACTGTGCGTCAGCCACGACATTGATCCTTTTATGACCCTGTCTTTTCTGGCGCTGCCGGTGATTCCCGAAATAAAACTGACAGACATGGGATTGTTTGATGTCAACGCTTTTGCCTTCATGGATATTCACGTAAAGGAGTAAGTGTCAGAATCAAAGGGGCGATGGTTATGGCCTTGAGAGATTTATTCAATCTGCAACGGGCAGACATCCCTGTCATCTCCTTTGTTGGCGCCGGCGGCAAAACCACCGCCATGTTCACATTGGCAGCAGAACTGCGGGCTGCGGGGAATGCGGTGATGGTGACCACCACCACCGCCATGTATGTTCCCAAAAGAGAACCTGTGGATCATCAATGGACCCACCCCACGCTGCTTCCTCACTGCTTCCCCGCAAAGAGGGAAAATGGGACTGTCCATCCGCAAATCCTGGTGTGGGGAAGTGGGATTCAAAGAGGTGACTCAGGTGGTGATAAGCTGACAGGGATTTCACTGGACGCAGTCAGCAGGTGGAAGGAAGATCATTCAGGCGTGCCGCTGCTGGTGGAAGCCGATGGTTCCCGAAAGAGGCCTGTGAAAGCACCGGCAGATCATGAACCGGTGATTCCTGTGTCAACAAAGATGGTGATTGGTGTCATTGGATTAAAGGCAATGGGTGCACCGGTGAACGTTGAAAACGTTCACCGACTGGACCCCTTTTGTCGTGTGACAGAGAGTCAGCCAGGTGACAGGATTTCAGTTGATCATCTGAGACGGCTGATCTTTCATGAAAAAGGACTCTTTAAAGATGCGCCGCCAGCTGCGGCAAAAATCGTCCTGCTCAACCAGGCAGATACGGCACAACAACGTCTGACTGCGGTTAAGCTGGCTGAACAGGTGATGAAAAGTGACAGTGGTGTTCAAGGCGTGGTGACGACACAGCTTCATCCCACAGAGTACCGCTTGTTATGGGGGGAGAGACGATGATTTCTGCCATATTGCTGGCATCGGGATATGGGACCCGCATGAAGCAACCTAAGTTATTGTTACCAGTGGAGGGAGTTCCCATGATCCGCCGGGTGGCACAGGCAGTGAAGGCCTCCTGCGTCGATGAAAGCCTGTTGATCTATCGGGAAAACCAGGTGAAAGAGGCAGTTGCCGAACTGGTGAGTCGGTCTGTTTTTAATTCAGGGGCTCATCAGGGTCAGAGTGAGGCCATCAAGCTGGGAATCCGGCACCTTCACCCTGCAAGCCATGCCTGTTTTTTTGTCATGGGAGACCAACCCCTGATTCAGCCTCAGATTTTCAATCAATTGATTCGGGAACATGAGCAGCAGCCTCAAAAAATTATCGTACCCGTCTACCAGGGTAAACGAGGCAGCCCTGTTCTTTTTCCCTCCGAATTCTGGCCCCTGCTTTTACAACTGTCGGGAGACCAGGGTGGGCGGGTAGTGATGGAATCCCATGGAAAATCGGTGGTCTTGATTGATGTAGAAGATTCAGTTGCCGGAAAAGATGTGGACACCTGGGAATCGTATGTAGATCTCACGGAGAAGCTAAAGTCAGTCAAATGATGAAAAGTGCTAATCTTGTGAAATAGCATCGCCTCTTCTAAAAATGCCTTTTCAGACAAAGAGCGTTCATGATTGCAAACAAGGTGAAAAATACAAAAAATGCATGTGACATGTGGCATAAAATGATATGATAACTCATGATAGCATGAGGTTCATATGATGAGATCATGATGAAATTCGGTGATAGTGATGTCAGTGACGACGATGGAAGCAGTCCATGGGGGCAGGGTTATGCTCATGAACGATGAACAGGGCAGTGTATTGATGAAACCGGTAATGTTCTTGGTATTGGATGGCTACACATTGAAGCGCGCAGGCGGCTGACGGTGCTGGCAGCAACAAATCTGAAGTAATACATGGCAGGAGATCCCATTCATATGGTGAATCATCCTGTTTTCCGGGAGAGGTGAAAAAATGCAACGACTGTTAAAGATACTGTCAGTCTGCTTCATAATGCTGATCTTGTTACTTCCGGTTCAGGCCCATGGAAATGCCGGCCCTGTCATTTATGATGAAGACCCGGTGTTTTCCATCATGGCGGACAATGATAGTAAACTTGCTGTTATTGAAGAAGATTTGGTGATTGATTTAAGCCAGGAAGGTCGCTTCACGGCTCATATAAAAGCCACCTATCACATGCAAAACCAGCATCATGAGGAACTGCGGCAGGGAATGCTGTTTCCTTTCATTTCTGTTTATGGACATTCTTCACTGGAGGAAGTCGTGATTCAGGTGGACGGTGTATCCATTCCTGTGGAAGCACATCATCTCTTTAATCTTCCCATGGACCACTACATGCGGGGTGACGGATCGGCATACGAAGAATATGTGCAGCAACTTCAGGCAACCACACTGGATAAAATCATCGAAGTCATGAAAGATGGCGATGATCTGCCGATAAGACCTGAAACAAAGGCAGATGGCGATGAAATCCATGTGGGTGCATTTACCTATGACGTTGACTTTGCCCCTGGAGAGGTCCGGGAAGTACAGGTACAGTATACAGTCAGAACTTCTCAGGATCGTTCTGAGACGGTGAAATACAGTTCACTGGTGGCCTATTTTCTTCGTCCGGCTTCCAGATGGCAGTCTTTTGAAAACCTTACCGTCACGGTCATTCCCCATGAAGAGCAGCCTTTTTTGCTGGAAAGCAGTTTGTCCCTTGCCTATGATCAAGCAACACAACACTACACCGGATCTTTTGAAACCCTGCCAGATCAAGACCTGGTTTTCAGAATGTATCATCGCCAAAAACCGGAAACGGGGTTGCTGAGAATCCTCAGCGACCCCTATATCCTTCTCTTGATTATACCAGCGGCACTGGTGCTGGCAGTACTGGTTTTGGTGACGGTGGTGGTGCTGATGGCAATGAAGAAAAGTAAAATGAACCTGCGGGATTAAAAGCTATTCAATGGATAAATCGCCCACCAGCACCCCGATAATCTCACCGGTACCAGTTTTTATTGGGACAGCCAGTGAAACACAGTAGTGATAAGTGGCACTGGAAATATAGGGGTCTGTGACAAAGTCACGCCCTGCAATGGCTTCAATAAAATAAGGCCGATGACTGTATTCAAGGGGCTCATCAGGCAAATCAATGTTAGCGGCCACCATCAGGCCGCTTTTTTCTATGAGTCCAATGTTTTCAAACTGGACGTTTTTCATCTGAACCTCTTTCAGCAAAGGAGATGCTTTGGAAAGTGGAACCTGTTGCTTTGCCACCTGGCCGGCTGCGTCCCTTAACACAATAAAATCACCATCGATCCCTTTTCGCTGGTCCGCACTTAATTCAACATTTCCGATGAAAGTATTCAAATAGGCGTCGATACTTTCTGCATCTTCGTGCATTCGATGAACACCCTCCATAACTTCATGCATTAATGCGGATTGTTCTTCTGCTGAAGCAGATACTTCCTGCGTAAAAGCAGCGGCATTTTCTGTACTGGCAGCGATGTGGTCCATCAACTGACTGGTGTGCTGAGATAGGCCCGCTGTGTCGGAAGCCAGCACTTTGATGTCATTGACTGCAGAAAAAGTATCCTGGGTGGATGAAAGTACCTGTTGAAAAGAAGCCTTGGAGGCATCAGCAAAGGCGATATCCTGGGTGGTTTTTTGGGCAGCGGCACCGGTGGAACCGGCAATTGTCTCGATGGAAGCCGTGATGCCGTCAATGAGAGTCTGAATTTCAGAAGTGGATGCTGCAGTTTGTTCTGCCAGCTTGCGTACTTCATCAGCCACCACGGCAAAACCCCGCCCGTGCTCACCGGCCCGGGCTGCCTCAATGGCTGCATTCAGTGCCAAGAGATTGGTGGTTTCGCTGATCCCGGAAACAACGGCAGAGATCTCATAGATACGACGGGCTTCCTGTTCCAGCGCAGTGATCTGATGAGTCACCTGCTGGTTTGCCGTTGCGTTTTCGTTCATTTTTTGAATGAGGGATTCGAATACCTGGCTGCTTTTCTCGACGATCTGAATCATCCCCTGAGCTGTCTGCAGTGTGGTTTCTGCATGCTGGTTGATGGCGTCAACCTTTTGAATCATATGGTTTGTCGTGGTGCGCGCCTCTTCCAGTGACTCAAATTGTCTGGTGGCATTCTCCGCCACTTCATTGATGGACACGGCAATTTCCTGTGAAGATTGTTGTGTTTGGCGGATGTTGCTTTGCAGTTCATCAGACAAGACAAAGAGCTTTTGGGACATGGCGGCCATTTCAGACAGTATTTTTTTAGTGTTAAGAGACAACTGATTAATGTCGCGGCTCAACTCCCGGGTGGTGGCAGTCCCCTTGATGCGGTGGGCTAACCGTCCCTGGGTCAGCGGCTTGATTTCTTTCATGAGAAGCCGGTTGGCTTCGCTCTGATATCGGTTAACTGCCAACAGTAGCAAAATGGTCAGGGATGCAGTGCTGAGATTCAGCAGCGAACCCGGTTGCAGCACTAAAGTTGTGGCGAAGGCAATGAGGGTAATGAATGCGATGACCAGCAGGGGATTGATTTTTTTTCTCTCCATAGGGAACCTCCTTGAATAGATGTCTTGGTATGATATTCGACAGTAACCGAGAATCTCCTGCTTTGTTAAAAATGAAACATCAAATCATTTAACAGCATGAGTCGAAAATTGAGTTTACATGGCATGAAAAAGCTATTATTTAAAAAAATGACGGTAATTATTCAAATAGTGATTGTGATTTTTCTATAAACGCGATTTTATCAATAAATGAAATTCTTTGGAAATACATTCATCAAGATTGTTAAAAGCTCAAAAATCTGTTATCCATCAAAACGAGCTATATCAATCGCGAGAAGAGCAATAAAAGAAATTGCGCAAATATTGAACGACTTTGCAATTGACAGAAAGTGCTGATGGTGGTAAATTGGAATGAGCCTTGAGCTATGCATCAATGTATACAAACAAAGGAGGAGTACTATGAATTTAATGAAAAAGAGAATGTGGATCAGCTTACTGGTGGTGGGGGTGCTGTTATTGACCGCCTGCGGCGGTGGAGGCACATCTGCCCCTGCTGCACCGACAGAGTCGGATATACCAGATGAAGAAATGGGTGAAATTGTCCCTTCCATCACACTGCTCAGCTCATTACCGGAAGCCAACATGGTCAATTACGAAATGGCCGAGGAAATTGCTGAAGAACTGCGACTTTTGGGCGTAGACGCTGTAGCACAGCCAATGGACTTTGCCGTCCTGCTGGATGTTTTATATGGCGAAGATAGTGATTTTGATGCTTACACCATCGGTTGGTCTGGTCGTGTGGAGCGTTTGGACCCTGACATGTTCATCCATTCCATTAACCACTCCGACAATGCTGAACCGGGTGGAAACAACACCAACCGTTACCGAAATCCGGCATTCGATGCCCTGGCTGACGCCCAACGTCAGGAAATGGACATCAATGCACGTCGCGAGATCGTTTTCGAAGCCCAGGAAGTTCTTGCACAGGACGTTCCTCAGGTAACTTTGTATTCCAGAGCCAACATGCAGACATACAATAAAGAGTTGTTTGCTGATGTCATCAATATTCCCGGCGAAGGGCTCTTTAACGAATGGACACCTTTCTCCATCCGCCCCCTAACAGACAAAACTGTTCTCACGGTGGCCAGTAACGTCAATATTGACGATATTAACCCCTTAAGTTCAAAGAGTGTTTACGGATGGCGTAACCTGCGCCTCATCTATGATAAGCTGGTACGCTTGTCACCGGAAATTGAACCAGTACCATGGGCAGCTGTAGGCTGGGACGTGGTGGAAGATGATGTAATTGATGTGGAACTGCGCCAGGGTATGACTTTCCATGATGGTGAACCGGTGACCGTGGAAGACGTAAAGTTCTCCTACGAACTGTTCATCAATGAAAATGTAGAATACTTTGCTTCATTCCTTGCACCTATTGATAACATCGAAATCATGGACGAAAACACCGTGCGTTTCAATCTGCAATATGCCTATGCACCTTTCATCACCAACACATTGGCACAAATTCCCATTTTGCCTATGCACATCTGGGAAGATATTGAAAATCCGGTACAATATGCCAACATGGAAGCCATTGGCAGCGGTCCCTTCAAAATGGAACGTTTTCAAACGGGAGAAGAATTAGTGGTATCCCGTTTTGATGACTATTTTGAACAGCCCATCATCGATGGTTATATCTTCCAGATCTTTGCATCTCCTGAAGGCGTTCTCACAGCGCTTGAGCTGGGCACCGTAGACATGGTTTCTTATGACCTGGTACCGGCTCACACCGAACAGATTGCCAACAATGAAGGTGGCAAATATGATCACCTTGAGTTGACAGAGGCTCAGGATATCGGCTTCTTCTATCTGGGGATGAACCTTGATCGCGCGCCTTTCAACAACAAAGCTTTCCGTATTGCGGTGGCCCATGTCACAGACTACGATCTGGCACTGGATGTTCACCTGAACGGTTACGGTGCTCGTGGCGGTGGCGGACTGGTAATCGTGGAAGCCAACGAATTCTGGCACAACCCAGATGCTCTTGTTTACGACACATATGACCCGGAACGGGCCAGAGAAATCCTGGCGGAAGCCGGCTTTACCTGGGACAGCGAAGGTCGTCTGAGGATGCCGGTGGAATAGACTAACTGCCTGAAGCAATCAAGATAATCAGCATGAACAAGAATTGACAAACATAAATAACCAAACAAACATGAAAGCCGGAACAAGCGGCTTTCATGTTTTGTCTGGCATTATGCGCGATTAAGTACTGAAAACCACGACAGAAAGAAGGAAGGTGAAAGCTTGTTAGGTTATTTTGCGAGACGTTTGGCAGTGATGCTGTTAATGATTTTTCTGGTTTCCACCATGATTTTTTTCCTGTTTCGCACCATGCCTGGTGATCCAACAGCCTTTGTGGTTGACCCATCCATTCCTGCAGAAGCAAGGCAACAGCTGCTGGAGCGTTACGGATTGAATGACAGCCTGTGGGTGCAATACCAGGTGTTTATGAAAGACCTGGTGAAACTTGATTTTGGCGACTCTTTCTTTTACAATCGACCAGCCATGGAGGTTATCGGGGAAAAGTTGGCAGCCACGTTGATTCTCATGCTCACCGCCATGGTGTTTGCCTATGTCATCGGCATTTTTGGAGGCGCCTGGATGGCTTGGAAGAGGGGCACTCCACTGGAATCTGTGGGGATTACCATATCCCTCATATTCAGGTCGGCACCTACTTTCTGGGTGGGTTTAATGGTGATACTCCTGTTTTCCGTGCGTCTGGGCTGGTTCCCGGCACAGGGGATGCGCACCGCCGGCACCGGCGGCGGCACTTTCTCAGAGATGTTCTTAAATACCGACTTTCTTAAACACCTGGTGCTGCCTGCTCTGGTGGCCGGGTTATACTTTGTGGCAACACCCCTGCTGATTATGCGTAACAGCATGTTGGAGGTTATGTCAGAAGACTACATCGAAATGGCCAGGGCAAAGGGTATCAAAGAACGAAATATCTTGTACCGTCACGCTGCCAGAAACGCCCTTTTGCCTGTTGTCACCGCCGGTGCACTGTTCATTGGCGCTGCCATTGGCGGACAGGTGCTCATCGAAGTGGTGTTCAGCTGGCCTGGTTTGGGACGAGAAATCGTCACTGCAGTGACCCGACACGATTATCCTCTGGCACAGGGCTGTTTCATCATCATATCTGCCATGGTTATGTTCATGAACCTGGTGGCAGACATGCTTTATGCAGTGCTGGATCCACGGATTTCCTACAAATAATCAGCGAAAAGAGGTGAATGCATGAGTACGGCAACCCTTCATAAAAAAGCAAACAGCCAGAGCGTTATTCGGCTCTTTTTCAAAAACCTAAAACGGGATAAACTGGCCCTGATCGGCGTTGTGCTGCTGGTGTTTTTCATCGGCGTAGCTGCTTTTTCCGACATCATTGCCCCTTATGGGCCCCGGGACAGACACTATAACGAAGAAGGAAAAATCAGACGTCTGGAAGCTCCATCAGCGGCTCACCCCTTCGGAACCACCGATGTGGGGCGAGATATCTACTCCCAGGTGGTACTGGGAACCAAAACTGCACTGACGGTGGGAATCCTGGCAGCGCTGCTGGTAACCGTGGTGGGCTCCGTCGTGGGGATCATCGCCGGTTATTACGGTGGCTGGGTGGACACCGTCATCATGCGGGTGGTTGACTTTTTCTATGCCATTCCTTTTATCCCCTTTGTCATTGTTCTGTCAGCAGTGCTAAAGCCCAGTATCTGGAACATTATTTTGGCAGTTTCCCTGCTCTCATGGCGAACAGTGGCTCGTCTTGTCAGGTCACAGGTGCTGTCTATTGCCAAAAGACCCTTTATCAAGGCAGCCCGGGTGGCTGGTGCCAGCAATGCACGCATCATGTTTAAGTACATTTTGCCCAATGTGGTGCCACTGATTATGCTGGAGATGGCCTTTATGGTCAACTGGGCCATCGCAGCAGAAGCCAGTATTGCCTTTCTGGGTTTTGGAGACCCGTCAGTACCCAGTTGGGGCCAGATTCTCCACATTGTGTTTTCGACAGGTAACTCTCGGGTGGCCTGGTGGTGGATCACCGCACCTGGGGTGGCCATCGTTTTGTTGTTACTATCCATTTTCTTTGTGGCAAGAGCCTTGGAAGAAGTGGTGGATCCCAGATTAAGGAGGCGATAACCGTGACACTGTTGAATGTGAAAAATGTGAGCATTGAGTACACCACTGAAGCCGGTGTGCTGAAAGCGGTGGATGACGTCTCCTTCAGCCTGGAAGTGGGAGAAAGTGTGGGACTGGTTGGTGAAAGTGGCTGCGGGAAAACCACCCTGGCCAAATCCATTATGCGGTTGCTGGCCAAAAACGGCAGCGTCAGCACCGGTCAAATGCTGTTCAAAGGTGAAGATTTGGTGACCAAATCTGATGAAGAAATTCGTCAGCTGCGGCTCAATGAAATCGCCATGGTGTCTCAAAGCGCCATGAATGCTCTGAACCCGGTGTATACCGTGGGAGACCAGCTGGTGGAAGGCATTATGACCCATACAAAAATGACAAAAAAAGAAGCCACTGACCGGGCTATTGAGGTATTTCGCATGGTGGGGCTGGAAGCCAAACGTCTGAAAAGTTTTCCTCATCAGATGAGCGGTGGAATGAAACAGCGGGCCATTATTGCCATGGCCTTAACGCTGAACCCTTCCCTCATTATTGCCGATGAACCCACCACCGCCTTGGATGTGGTCGTGCAGGACAGGATATTGCAGCAGATCATCCAGATTCAGAAAGAAATCAACAGTTCCATGATCCTCATTACCCACGATATTTCCGTTGTTTCTGAAACCTGCGAAACCATCATTGTCATGTATGGTGGTAAAGTTATGGAAAAAGCACCTACTCGGATTTTCTTCAAAACCCCTGTGCATCCCTATTCTTTGGGGCTGAACAATGCATTTCCCAGCATTCATGAAATTGGCGAAGAGTTGATCTCCATCCCAGGAGCACCGCCCAACCTGATGGATGAACAGAAGGGCTGCCGATTCCAGGAGCGTTGCCCCTTTAAGACAGAGACCTGCGAAAACAAGGTGCCTGAATTGGAAGAAGTGGCTCCTGGCCATTTTTCAGCCTGTCATTACAACAACAAGGTGGAATCTTTTCGGGAAGCCTGCAAAAAACGGGAAACATGGGAACTGGTGCGGGATCGCATGATTGAAGAGAGAAAGCGGGGTGTGTCATAGTGGGAACACCTTTGATACAGATTCAGGATCTGAAAAAGCACTATCCGGTGAACAAAGGATTGAAAGACATATTCACCAAAGAAAAAGTTTTTGTCAAAGCAATTGACGGTATTGACCTGACGATCCACAAGGGGGAAATACTGGGACTGGCCGGCGAAAGCGGTTCTGGCAAAACCACGACTGGAGAAATTCTGGTGCGCCTTCAGGATGCCACCGAGGGCAGCATCACCATCGACGGACATCCCTTGGATGTGAAGGATAAAAGACTGGAAAAAAGCTTCCGAAAGGAAGTGCAAATGATTTTTCAGGATCCCTACGAAACCCTGAATCCACGATTTAATGTGTTCGATACCATAGCAGAGCCATTACGGATTCATGGAATCAAAGACAAAAAAGCCCTTTATGAAAAAGTGGTTAAAGTGCTTGAAATTGCGGAGTTGAAACCCGCAGAGCATTTTATCTTCCGGTATCCCCACGAACTTTCCGGGGGCCAGCGTCAGCGGGTGGCCATTGCCCGGGGCATCGTGGTGGAGCCGAAGGTGCTGGTGGCAGATGAGCCCGTATCCATGCTGGATGTTTCCATCCGGGCTGATATTCTCAATCTCCTGAAGCGGCTGCGTCAGGACATGGGCCTCACCATGCTCTACGTATCCCACGACCTCTCCACCATCAAATACCTGTGCGACCGTATCGCCATCATGTACCTGGGAAAAATCATGGAAATTGGTCCTGTGGACGAAGTCGTGGCCAATCCCCGGCATCCTTACACCCAGGTGTTACTGTCTGCTGTGCCGGTGGCTGACCCTGACTATCAGAAAGAACGGATCATCATTGATGATGAGGCACCGGACCAGATCAATCTGCCGGTTGGCTGTCGGTTCAGCCCCCGTTGTCCCTTTGCCCAGGAAGCCTGCACAAGCTGCGACCACAGCTTCACTCAGGTGGGCGAAGACCACTATCATGCCTGCATTTTTGAAAAAGAAGCCTTGAGACCCCGAATAAACACAACCACTTAAAATGATAAGCTGCCTATCTTGACGGCTTGAGGTTGAAGACGAAGGACTTTGGTCAGGGAAGCTGACTCCAATCTTGTGTGTTTTTAGTCGAAAGTCTCGAAAACAGCGCCTGAACTCATTGCGCTCAAACAGTAGATGCTGGCAGTTTTCTCACCTTTTCGAAAACACTGACAAGTTTTCCGGGGCTGCCCTTTACCAAATACCTTGCCTTCATCGCATTATGGTTACAGTCTAAAACCGCCTATCCGGGCGGTTTTTTTCATGGAGTGATTTGAAACAGCACTGGTAAAATGATTAGAGAAGCTTGATCTGGCGTATGAGTATAAGAACGGGATTGTATTGGAAGGCATGGTGCAGACAAGGAAATGTGGAAAAGGAGGTAAAATCCATGATTACACGTCAAATTAACCCGCAAACCCTGTGGTTGACCTTTGGAACCCCTTTTGAGACGGAAAGCCTCATGTTTGACAGGGAGCAGGCTGCGTTGCTGAACAAAACACCGCCGCTGCCGGTGAATCTCTCCATTGAAAACGAGCGATTGCAGTTAATAGACTCGTTGTCAGACGATGCCAGGGTACTGGGACTGGGGGAAAACTTGCGGGGGATGAACAAACGGGGCGGTATTTACGAGTCCTTTTGCACCGATGACCCAGTTCATACCCCCGGTAAAAAATCGCTGTATGGTGCTCATAATTTTCTGCTGGTGGAGGGTGCAGTGCCCTACGGAATATTTATTGACTATCCGGGGAAAGTGATTTACGATATCGGATATACCAGGCATGACCAGATGATCATCACCATCACAGGGAGTGATGTGGATATTTACCTGTTTCAGGAGGGGAATCTCAAGGAACTGGCACTTGCCTTCAGGCGACTCATGGGTGAAAGTTACATACCTCCCAAATGGGCTTTTGGCTTTCAACAGTCCCGGTGGAGTTACAGAACACGCAAAGAAGTGGAAGCAGTGGCAGCAGCCTTTCTGGAAAATGAGATCCCATGCGATACCATTTATCTGGATATTGACTATATGGAACGCTACAAGGACTTTACCGTTGATAAGGAAGCTTTCCCCGATTTTCGCGGATTGGTGGCCTCTCTGAAAGAAAAAGGATTTCGACTTATCCCCATCATCGATGCAGGTGTCAAAATCGAAGCAGACTACCCTGTTTACGAAGAAGGCAAAGATCGGGGTTACTTTTGCCTCAATCGCAAAGATGAACCTTTTGTGGCCGCAGTGTGGCCGGGTAAGGTCCATTTTCCCGACTTTTTGAATCCGGAAGCTCGCCGCTGGTTTGGACTGCACTATCAGTTTCTGACAGACCAGGGGATCGAAGGGTTTTGGAACGATATGAACGAACCATCCATTTTTTATACAGAAGAGCGGTTGCAGCAGGCCATTGACCTGGCAAAGGATAGTGAAGGCCAAAATCTGGATATTGATGCCTTTTTCCGCCTCACCGACACTTTTAAAGCGTTGTTTAATCATCCTGATGATTATCAGCAAATGTATCACCAGGTGAAAGGAGAGATGGTGAACCACGCCAAAATTCACAATCTTTATGGATTCAATATGACCCGTTCAGCTGCTGAAGGACTGGCAGAACTGGAGCCCAATAAGCGCTTTCTCCTCTTTTCAAGAGCCTCCACCGTAGGGCAGGGGCGCTATGCCGGCATCTGGACAGGGGATAACCATTCATGGTGGGAACATATTTTGCTAAACCTTCAAATGATGCCCGCCGTGAATCAGTGTGGCATCCTTTATACAGGTGCAGACACCGGCGGTTTTAGTGACAATGCCAATGCTCAACTGATGATTCGATGGAGTCAGTTCAGTCTTTTCACACCTCTGTTTCGCAATCATGCGGCTCTGCACACCCGGCACCAGGAGCCTTATGCTTTTGATGGAGCTTTGACAGCTGTCTTGAGAGACGTAATTCGGTTAAGATATGCGTTGATCCCCTATTTATACAGCGAATACATGAAGGCAGCTAAAAACAGCGGGCTCTTTTTCATGCCCCTCTCTTTTGAATACGCTGAAGAACAGGCCGCCTTAACCGATGACCAGCTGCTGGTGGGAGAGTCTCTCATGGCAGCTCCCATTTATCGGGAAAATGCCAGGGGAAGACATGTCTACCTGCCTGAAACCATGCTTCTCTGGAAAACAACAGGACCAGCGGGTGGTCAACTGGAAGTGGTGCCACAAGGGCACCATTATTTAAAGGCTGAATTGGCAGAAAACCTGATTTTTATTCGGAAAAACAGGATTCTGGTATTGGGAGAGCCGGCCATGAGTGTGGAAAAGATGGATCTCTCCACCATGAAGGTGCTGGCTTTTGTGGAAGATACTGCCACCTATGTGCTTTATGACGATGACGGGCTCACCCATGATCACCGGGAAGGCGCTTACACTGAAATTCACCTGACCATCACCCATCAATCGGGGGATTTTCAGGTGAAGGTGGCAGCATCATCCCATGTCGAAGTCAACGTGCTGAAACTGGTGATGGTTAATGCGGCAGGAAAGCAACAGGAACAAGTTATTCAGGTAGTGCCAGAGGCTTTCAAATAAGTCGCCGACCTACTGCCAGTGAAGTGCCCGTGTGATCAAGAAAGTTCCAGTGGTGACAGCGGCCCCCAGGGTGGTGCCCCAGGCCAGATCAACCAGGGTTACCAGCAGCGGCCAGTCTCTCAGGGTGGCCAGATTGGTCAGATCATAGGTGGCATAGGTGATAAAACCAAAAAATGCACCTGTGAAGAGAGCTGTCTGCCAGCTTTCATGGGCAATGGCAGGCCGCAGGGCGAAGAAAACCATGCCCGCCACGTACAACAGATAGAATGTAATCGCCGCAGGCCAGTTCACACGGGGACTGAGAAGAAAACCAATCTGTTGCTGGTAAAAACGCTGGGCAACTACCCCCAGCCAAATCAGGTCGATACCAAAGAAAACCATTACGGCTACGAGGTACAGGCGGAACCAGTACATGCAACAAACCTCCTTTATCGTTCGAGAAATGAGAGAAATTAGCTTGTTGGTTGAGGGGCTTCCTGGTAGAAATACCCTGCAATAGGTTATTCAATCATTCGTTTGAAAGATAGGGTATGTATCAATGATGGCAAATAAACCTGACAAAAATGATATTGTGCTGGCAGCCAAGCCGGATGCATTGGTACAACAGAATTTCTGAAACGGATGTGATGAAGTGGAGACGGTGAAATTGCGTACATTTATGGAACAGGCTCCCATGGGATACGCTTATCATCGCATGGAGTGCGATGCTGATGGGCAGCCCGTGGACTATGTTTTTATTGATGTCAATCGGGCTTATGAAGAGATGACAGGGCTAAAAAGAGAAAAAATGCTGGGTAAACGCCTTAGCCAGGCAGTGCCGGCGGTGCTGACAGATGGTTTTGACTGGGTCGGGTTTTATGCCCAGGCAGCGTTGGAAGGAAAAACAGTTGAAACAGAACAGTATGTGTCGTCATTGGAATGCTACTATCGGATCAAAGCGGTACCTGCAGAAGAATTCCATTTTATTTGCTATATAACCAACATAACTGCTGAGAAGGAGCAGATGGAGAGATTCAGGTCAGTGGCTTCGGCACTGAATGACATTGTGCTGGATCTCGATGATGCCTTTCGATTCACGGGTGTGTACACCACTGATGAAAGCCAGTTGTTGTTTCCAAAAGAGTTTCTTATCGGCAAATCTATTGAAGAAGTTTTCGATGAGGCAATGGCTCTTAAAACACTTGAAAACCTTCAAATGGTGCAACAAAGTGATTCCAATTCGATGATGGAATATCCCTCATGGCACACTGGTGAAGAACGATGGTACCAGGCAGTATACCTTGGTCGCCAAGACAGCTTTGGCCGCTGGCGTTACAACATTGTGATCCGGGACATAAGTGAGAGTCGTACAGCAGCTCTGGCACTGGAGGAAAGTGAGCGCAGTAAAAGTGTGCTACTTTCAAATTTGCCGGGGATGGCGTATCGATGTCGCTATGATCGGTACTGGACCATGGAGTTTGTTTCAGAGGGATGTCGGGTGCTGACAGGGTATGCACCAGAACAGCTCATTGGTAACCGGGACTGTTCCTATAACGACTTGATTTTGGAAGAGTACCGGGAGCAACTGTGGGAGGCGTGGGCTCAGGCAGCAGCGGGAAAAAAACCCATGCGGGCGGAGTACCGTATTCTGATGGCTGACAACACAGAAAAATGGGTGTGGGAGCAGGGGGTTCCCATTTACAATGACAATGGCGAAGTGGAGGCTTTGGAAGGGCTGGTGATTGATCTTTCTGAACGGAAGGCTATGGAGAGAGCCATGCGGCAAGCCCGGGATGCTGCCGAGTCGGCCAATCTCGCCAAAAGTCAGTTTCTGGCCAATATGAGCCACGAAATCAGAACACCCATGAATGGACTTTATGGTTTTCTTCAGTTGATGGAGTTGACAGAGCTAAATGGCGAACAGCAGGAATATCTGGCACATATGCGTCAGTCGATAGACACCCTGCTTTCAATTGTTAATGATATTCTTGATATCAGCCGCATAGAATCTGGAAAGCTGGAACTGGAGTACATAGCCTTTGATTTAAGGGAAGAAATGAAAGCGGCAGTGATGCCTTTTTCCCTGCGAGCCCGGGAGAAAGGGCTGGAACTAAGTGTGATGATTGATTCAGAAGTGCCACGGCAGGTGATGGGTGATCCCATCAGGTTAAGGCAGGTGCTGACAAACTTGGCGAGCAATGCAGTGAAATTCACTGATGCAGGATCAGTCCTGGTTCATGCAACAGTAAGTGAGACGCCTTTGGCGGATGAAGATGAACCCATGATTGTGTTTCGTGTCATTGATACTGGTATTGGAATTTCTGAAACAATGCAAAGCCGTCTCTTTGAGCCCTTTGTTCAGGCGGAAACATCCACCACCCGGCGTTATGGCGGCACGGGATTGGGCCTGTCCATTGTGCGGCATATTGTCACCCTCATGGGTGGTCGGGTGAATCTGGAAAGCCGGCCAGGGCAAGGGACCGCCGTCACATGCACCATTCCTTTTCCCGAAATGTCTGAATAGATTATATGACAGATCAGCTGGTCGGGCACATTTCCCTTGACAGACAACAGCGCTTCCGCTATACTGGTGAAAACCATATGTCCTTTAAACTGGTCCCGTGAGACTGGTAAGGAAACGCAAACAGGCCATCAGAACCTGAGCCTTCCTTTCTCGCGCAAAGGAAGGCTTCTTTGTGCGAAAAAGCAAATCCTTGCTGTCCAACGTGACAGTGAGGATTTTTGTGTTTTGAGATGTGGTTACAGTGGACCAGGTTTGATCAAAGATAATCAGTGGCACATACTCATGAAAGTGAAATCACATAAGCGTTGTCAAAAGAGGTTCTGGTGATCTCAAGTAGATAGGGCAGCTCAAAAGGAATGAGGGAGGCGTACAATGAAGGGAAAACTGATTCTGGAAGATGGCACAATATTTGAAGGGAAGCTGTTTGGAGCCATGAAGCAGGTGCGGGGAGAAGTGGTGTTTAATACAGGAATGACCGGTTATCAGGAATTGCTGACAGATCCTTCTTATGTTAACCAGATGGTGGTGTTGACCTATCCGTTGGTGGGAAACTATGGCTTCAACTGGGAAGATGTGGAATCAGCCAGTCCAAAAGTGAATGCGCTGATTGTGAAGGAGCTATGCCGCACCCCCAGTCATTTCCGTTCGGTGGGTCAACTGGAGCATTATCTGAAAGAACACGGTATTACAGGTATTGAAGGCATAGATACCCGTGCGCTGACCATCCACATTCGCGAAAAAGGCATGATGCGGGGAGCGCTGGTTGCTGGTGACGAAATGCCGGATCAGAAATGGCTCACAGCACCACTGCCTGATCCGGTGGCGTCAGTGACCACTTCCAAGGTTAAGACACTGGGGAATCCTGAGGGTACCCGTATTGCCGTTCTTGATTTCGGAATCAAACATGCTATTGTCAAACATCTGGTTAACCGTGGCATGTGCGTCAGCTTATATCCTGCCCAGACAACCGCAAAAGAGATGCTGGCTTTCCAACCCTCGGGTATTTTACTTTCCAATGGTCCGGGTAACCCCAAAGATTTACCGGTGGCCATTAAAGCAGTGAACGATTTGTTGAAAAGGGACTTACCTCTCATGGGAATCTGCCTGGGACACCAACTGCTTAACCTGGCCTGTGGCGGCGATGTGTACAAACTTCCCTTTGGTCACCGGGGCGGTAATCATCCGGTGAAGCATTTGGAAACCGGCGTTGTGACGATCACTTCTCAGAATCACAGCTATGCAGTGAAAGAAGACTGTCTGCCAGACTGCCTGACAGTCACACACCGAAATCTCAACGATGGCACGGTGGAAGGCATCCGGCATCGGCAGAAGCCAGTTTTTTCAGTACAGTATCACCCTGAAGCTTCTCCCGGTCCTGCCGATTCGGTTGCCCTTTTCGATACCTTTCAGCAGATGGTTGAAAAGACGCTTCAAAAGGAGGAAAAACCATGCCATTAAATCAACAACTGAAAAAAGTGATGGTCATCGGCTCGGGTCCTATCATCATTGGCCAGGCGGCTGAGTTTGATTATGCCGGTACCCAGGCCTGCCTGGCGCTGAAAGAAGAAGGCATTCACGTGGTATTGGTGAACAGCAATCCTGCCACCATCATGACAGACCCGGGCATTGCCGACACGGTGTATATGGAGCCGCTGACCCCCGCATTCATCAAAAAAATCATTCGAAAAGAAAAGCCCGACGGACTTTTGCCCACACTGGGAGGGCAGGTGGGTCTAAATCTGGCAGTGGAACTGGCAGAAGAGGGGTTTCTGGAAGCAGAAGGCGTGACATTGCTGGGTACGCCTGTGGAGGCCATTCAGCGGGCAGAAGATCGGGAGCTGTTCAACCAGATGCTGGAAAGCATCGGTGAGCCCATCGCCGAAAGCCGGGTGGTGGATCAGGTGACAGAGGCGCTGGCGTTTGCCACAGTCATCGGGTACCCGGTGATCGTGCGACCTGCATACACCATGGGGGGCACCGGCGGCGGTATCGCTGAGAATGAAACAGAGCTCAGGGAAATTGCCCGCATCGGCCTGAAAAGCAGCCGGGTGAACCAAATTCTGGTGGAACGTTGCGTTTCAGGATGGAAAGAAATCGAATTTGAAGTCATGCGGGATGCCAATAACACCTGCATTACTGTCTGCAGCATGGAAAATGTGGATCCGGTAGGAGTACACACCGGTGACAGCATTGTAGCGGCACCCAGTCAGACATTGGCAAACCAGGAATATCAGATGCTGCGTACCGCTTCCCTGAAAATCATCCGCGCTCTGGGAGTGGAAGGGGGCTGTAATGTGCAGTATGCCCTGGACCCAGAGAGCATGAACTATGTGGTAATTGAAGTAAATCCCCGGGTCAGCCGCTCCAGTGCCCTGGCTTCCAAAGCCACCGGGTATCCCATTGCCCGCATTGCCTCTAAAATCGCTGTAGGGCTCCATCTTGACGAAATTCCAAATCCCATCACCGGAATGGGTCATGCCGCTTTCGAGCCTGCGTTGGACTATGTGGTGCTGAAAATACCCCGATGGCCCTTTGATAAGTTTGCACTGGCCGACAGAAAACTGGGTACCCAGATGAAGGCCACGGGAGAAGTGATGGCTCTCGACAGAAGTTTTGAAGGCGCGCTGATGAAGGGGATCCGGTCCCTGGAACTGAACCGCAACAGCCTAGTGCTCCGGGAACTGGCAGATCTGACAGATGAAGCCCTGTTGGAACGGATTGGTGCCCGGGACGACGAACGGATTTTCTACATTGCCACTGCCCTCTACCGGGGAATGGACATGATGACCATCCACCGCCTCACAGGAATGGACCCCTTCTTTCTGACAAAAATCAACCACCTGGCACTGCTGGAAAAGCGATTGGAACAGGAAACACTGCAAACTCTCTCAGAAAGCCTGCTGCGGGAAGCAAAAGCCATGAATTTAGGGGACGAACACATTGCAACCCTGGTGGGAACTGATGAAATGTCTCTGCGTCAGTATCGAAAAGAACGGGGAGTCACGCCAGCCTACCACATGGTGGATACCTGCGCCGGTGAATTTCCGGCTGTGACGCCCTACTTTTACGCCAGTTACGAAGGCACCAATGAAGCAGAGCCCACCTCGCGCCGCAAGGTATTGATTCTTGGTTCAGGCCCCATACGCATCGGGCAGGGGGTGGAGTTTGACTACTGCACCGTTCATTCCTTGTGGGCGCTTCGGGAAATGGGCATTGAATCCATTGTCATTAACAACAATCCCGAAACCGTCAGTACTGATTTCAATACCTCTGACCGGCTCTACTTCGATCCCCTTACCACAGAAGATGTGATGAATGTCATTGATTTAGAAAAACCGGAGGGAGTCATTGTTCAGTTTGGCGGCCAGACGGCCATTAATCTGGCAGAATCACTTGAGAAAGCAGGCGTGACCATTCTGGGCACCAGTGTGGCAGACATTGACGCTGCTGAAGACCGGGATAAGTTCAACCAACTGGTGCAGTCGCTGGGCATTCCCATGCCCTTTGGAAAAACCGCCCGATCAGAAGCAGAAGCGGTGGCTTGCGCAGGCGAGATTGGGTTTCCCCTGGTGATTCGTCCTTCTTATGTGCTGGGGGGGCGCAACATGGAAATTCTCTATTCCATGGAAGAACTGGAAGAATACATGACGAATGCAGCACTGGTGTCACCCCGGCATCCGGTACTGCTGGACCAGTATCTTCAGGGCATGGAGGTGGAGGTGGATGCCGTTTCTGACGGCGAAGCCATCCTGGTGCCGGGTATTATGGAACATATCGAGCGGGCCGGAGTGCATTCCGGCGACAGTATCGCAGTGATTCCACCATTGCATCTGAACCGGCATATGCAGGAAACGGTGATGGACTATACCCTGCGACTGGCAAAAGCGCTGAAAATAAAGGGAATGATCAATCTGCAGTTCGTCATTCGCTACAACAGGGTGTATCTGCTGGAAGTAAATCCCAGGTCCAGCCGCACTGTGCCCTTTCTCAGTAAAGTGACAGGTGTTCCCTTGATTAAGTTGGCCACCCAGGCTGCTATGGGTATGAGCCTTCGGGAACAGGGCGTTCGCCCGGGTCTCATGCCGCCGCCGGAAGGCTATGCGGTGAAGGCACCGGTATTCTCTTTTTCCAAACTCATTGAAGTGGACACCTCCCTGGGGCCGGAAATGAAATCCACTGGTGAGTCCATCGGATTGGATGAGTTTTATCCCAAAGCACTCTACAAAGCACTCACGGCCTCAGGGTTGGAAGTGCCGGCAGACGGCAGTATTTTGGTAACCGTTGCCGACAAAGACAAGGATGAAGCCATCCCCATCATTCGAGAGCTGTGGGAAATCGGTTTTTCCCTTTACGCCACCAGTGGCACAGCTCAGGCACTGCGACGGGGAGGAATTGAAGTTCGAGAGGTTCGCAAACTTGACGAACCTGTACCCAACCTGCTGAACCTGATTCAGGAAGAAAAAATTCATCTGGTGATCAATACGCCTGCAAAAGGAAAACAACCAAAAAGGGACGGCTTTAAGATTCGTCGGGCAGCGGTGGAGTCTGGAGTGCCCTGCGTCACCTCCATGGATACGGCGCGTGCGGTTCTGGAGGTGCTGAAAAGTATTTCCTTTAAAGTGACCGGATTATCATGATGAGCTGTCAAAGAAGGGGAGGGGCACACATGAAACGGGAGTACACAGGCAACATCATTTATCAGGAACAGCTGCTGGAAGACTGTTACCGAATGGTACTGAAAACAGATGCAGACTTGCTGCAACAGGCTTTGCCAGGGCAGTTTGTTCACTTGAGAATCAATCCGCTGGGGGGGCCTTTGCTGAGACGACCCTTCAGTATCCACAGTATTGACCAGGAACAGGGCACCTTGTCGTTGCTTTACGCCGTGGTGGGCCAGGGTACTCGGATCATGGCGGCAGACCTGCCGGGAAAAACCGTCACCTTGCTGGGTCCGCTGGGGACTGGGTTTCCCCACCTGCCTCCCTCCACTGGTGAGGTGGTGCTGGTGGGTGGTGGTTTGGGAACGGCGCCGCTGTTGCATACAGCCAGTTGGTTACAGACTGCCGGCAGAAAGACCCGGGTGATCCTGGGATTCCCTTCACAAGACCGGGCCATGTTGGCCAGTGACTTTACCCAAACTGGGGCAACCGTTCACATGACTACTGAAGACGGCAGCGAAGGCTACCATGGGTATCCTACCTTATTGCTACACGAAGTATTGGCGAGAGAGTTTGTTCAGGCTGTCTTTGCCTGCGGTCCCCATGCCATGCTGGAAAATGTGGCAAAAGTATGCGGCGAAGCGGGGATTGATGCCTGGATTTCCATGGAAGAAAAAATGGCCTGTGGCATTGGGGCCTGTCTGGGCTGTGTGGTGAGGATCCGGGATGAGATGGGAAGCCATTATGAGAAGGCTTGCATGGATGGGCCGGTGTTCAAAGCCTCGGAGGTGATTTTTAATGAAGCATAAGGGATTGCAGGTGGTCATCCCTGGCAGAAGGAAGGGTGCCCGCTCTTTGATGCTGGGAAATCCAGTGATTGCTGCCTCCGGCACCTTCGGTTTTGGCCGGGAATACGGAGATTACCTGGACTTGAATCAGCTGGGAGGCATTGCTGTCAAAGGGCTGACTCCGGAACCCCGGGAAGGGAACCCCATTCCCCGAATTGTAGAAACCCCCATGGGAATGCTTAATTCCATTGGTTTGCAAAATCCTGGACTTGAAGGATTCATCAAAGAAGAGATGCCTTTTCTCCGCACATATGAAACGGCGGTAATCGCCAATATTTCGGGCAACACCGTGGCAGAATTTACAGCCATGGCCACTCGATTGGAGTCAATACCTGGCATTCACGGGCTGGAAGTGAATGTGTCTTGTCCAAATATTCATCGGGGAGGTGAAGTTTTTGCCACCAACCCGGAGATGGTACGGACGATCACAGAAGAAGTGGTCAACGTGACTACGTTGCCGGTGATCGTCAAACTGTCTCCCAATGTGACTGATATTGGACTCATTGCCCAAAGTGCTGAAGCGGGGGGAGCAGACGCCGTTTCTCTCATCAACACAGTGCTGGGCATGGCCATTGACATCAAGACCCGGCAGCCTGTGCTGAAACGGGTTATGGGCGGTCTCTCCGGGCCGGCGGTCAAACCCATCGCCCTGCGCCAGGTCTGGCAGGTGTACCAGGTGGTGAAAATTCCCATCATTGGCATGGGAGGCATTATGACGGCGGAAGACGCCCTGGAGTTTCTCATGGCCGGGGCGGCGGCGGTTTCGGTGGGAACCGGCAACTTTGTGAATCCCACCGCCTGCATCGATGTGGCTGTGGGAATCAATTCGTATATGGAGAAACATGGGCTTCGCCGGGTGAGTGAACTCACGGGTGTTGCCCACGAACAATAAATGAGTAAAGACGCCCCCCTAAAGGAGGCGTCTTATTTAAATCGTACCAGAATCATCCATGGGTAACGCTGTGACAGCTGCTTCTTCAGGACGGAACACAGCCTGCCAGGTGGCATATCCCCCGTCAAGATTTTTGACATCATAGCCCCGCTGTGAAAGCATACGGGCGGCAATGTAACCCCGAACCCCTACCCGGCAGTATACGTGAACGGTTTTGTTTTCGGGAAGCTCCTGAAGACGGGTGCGAAGCTGGCTAAGGGGAATGTGATGGGCATCCGGAATGATTCCCTGAACCACCTCGTCATCATCCCGCACATCAAGGAAAAAAGCACCGGAAGCATTCAAATTATCCACCTCATGCCACTGAAAAGAAGTCACCATTCCTTCCCGTAAGTTGGTGGCGGCGAATCCCAGCATGTTTACCGGATCTTTGGCAGAGGAATAAGGAGGTGCGTAAGACAGTTCCAGCTCCTGCAGATCTTCAACTGTTAATCTGCCCCGCATGGCCGTCGCCAGCACATCAATACGCTTCTCCACCCCTTTGGAACCGATGGCCTGTGCACCCAGAATTTTTCCGGTGACAGGGTCGTAGAGCATTTTCATGGAAATGGGATCTGCCCCGGGGTAGTATCCGGCATGGGCACCGGGGTGAATGTGCAGGGCTTCATAAGGAATGTGGAGCTGCTTCAGGCGTTTTTCGTTGTTGCCCGTTGATGCCGCAGTCAACTGAAATACTTTTACTACGGCAGAGCCGAGGGTGCCGGGGTAAGCCACCGGGCGTCCGCAGATGTGATCGGCCACCAGGCGGCCCTGCTTGTTGGCTGGGCCGGCCAAAGGAATCATGGCGGGCTGTCGGTTGATATAATCGGTGACCTCTACGGCATCACCAATGGCATAAATAGAAGGATCACTGGTTTGCATGGCATTGTTCACCAGAATACCGCCCCGCTCGCCCAAGGTTAAGCCGGCTTCTTTGGCCAGTTGATTTTCAGGCTTCACACCGATGGCCATGATAGTCAGATCGGTGTGAAGCAGCTTGCCGCTGGAAAGTTGAATTTGGTTTCCGGATTGCAGAAAAGCCGAAACGCCATCCGCCAAGATCAGTTGAACACCCTGCTGGCGGATGTGATTGTGAAGAATGGCAGCCATTTCATAATCCATGGGGGCCATCACCTGATCCTGCATTTCCACCAACGTGACATGGATTTCCCGCGCATGGAGATTTTCGGCCATTTCAACACCGATGAAACCACCGCCAATCACAACAGCCTTTTTGGGCTGATGCAAATCAATGTAATGATTGATTTGGTCGGTGTCGGGAATAGAGCGAAGAGTGAACACATTGTCCGTTTCCTGCAACCCTGAGATGGGAGGCTTCACCGGGCTGGCACCTGGTGACAAGATCAAGACATCATACATTTCAGTATATGTTTCATCGGTCAAATGATTGTGCACTGTCAGTTCTTTTTTATTGCGGTGAATGGCGGTGACTTCATTGTAGGGACGTACCGAAAGATTGAAACGGGCTGCCATGCCTTCGGCAGTCTGCACCAGTAAATCATCCCGGTTTTCAATGATGCCACCGATGTGATATGGCAGACCGCAATTGGCAAAAGAAATGTAGCCGCCCCTTTCCAATAAAACAATTTCAGCCTGTTCATCAAGCCGTCTCAAACGGGCAGCGGCTGTGGCGCCGCCGGCCACGCCGCCCACAATAACAATTTTTTTACGCATGAAAAAATCCTCCTTGAGTGATGATGGATAAATATCGTTCAAGATAATAATAAGTTGGAATGACTGTATATGATAACGATTATTTGAGGAAAATATACACCTGTCACGGAGAGCTGGGGTCATTCATGGACAATTGCAACTGCTGGATGAGCGCCGGTACTTGAGGATGAATAATCCGGTAATGAATTTCCAATCCCTGGCGCTGACCCTGAATGATCCCTGTGTTTCGCAGGACAGCCAGGTGCTGGGAAACGGTGGATTGTGGTACAGACAAACAATGCTGGAGCTGCTGTACATTGGCGACGCCGTAATCTGCAAGTCGTTTCAAAATGCATAAACGAACCGGGTGCCCCATGGCCTTCAGCAGATCTGCTGCTTGCTGAAGTTGAATTATTGTGACATTGTCGTTGTTGTGCGGCATGATAGCCTCCTTTCAGTGAGTCATTAAATGCCATTATGTTGAAGGGTGTCGGGTAAAACGCTATATTAGAATATTACGATATAATAGATCCGATGTCAATCGTTAATTTGGAGTCATCTTTTGATGGGTGGCTGATGAACTCTTCTTCAAAGAAATTGTTTGGAATTCACAGGAACTATCTGGAGATTCACTGTTAATGACAGTCTCATTTGTCAGGATACTACATTGACATGATCTTGTAGAATTGATATGGTGAAAACAGCTTACATACGGAGAGGAGAAATTTCATGAAACTGACTGAGCTGAAAACAAAAGAATTTGTCAGCACGCTGGCATCAGATGCACCTGCACCAGGCGGCGGAAGCGCTTCAGCGTTGTTTGGAGCTCTGGGAACTGCCTTGGTATCAATGGTGGCAAACCTGACAACGGGCAAAGAAAAATACGCTGCTTATGAAGAGCGCATGCAGGAAGTATTGAAAGAAACAGAAGGGTTAATGGCATCATTTAACAATCTGATTGAGAAAGATACCGAAGTGTACAATGCGGTGGGTGATGTACTGACCATGCCTAAAACGACAGATGAAGAAAAGGCAAAGCGAAAAGAAGCTATGCAGCAGGCTCTGAAAGAAGCAACCATTGTTCCATATACCATGATGGAGGAAGCTGCAAAAGTGCTGGTGGTGCTTCAAAAGGCAATGGGTCATTCAAATCCCAATGCAGTGAGTGACCTGGGAGTTGGTGCCCTTGGTCTGAAAGCGGCTATGCAGGGAGCTTGGCTTAATGTGAAAATAAACCTGGGCAGCATCAAAGACGAAACCTTTGTCAGCGAGTATCGGGCTAAAGGAGAAAAACTGCTGGCAGATAATCTTGCATTGGCAGACAGTCTCTATCAGGAAGTGGAAAAACAGCTTTAAATATTTTGTCTTATCAACATTCTTTCAATCCACTCAATAACCACTGGCATGCCAGCATTCTCACATAAGAAGAATGCGAACGTGCCGGTTTTTTTGTGGCATAGAAATAGAGGCTGTTCGAAAAAGCTGTGGACAGCGTTTTAAATAATTTCAGCTTTTGACATTCATGATCCACTCGATGCTATCAACTGTTACTTGAAAACCCGCTACAGGCGGTTTAATATACACATTAATCACTCAGATGATTCCGCCTGTACTGGTGAACGAGCGTGATTTAATGGGGCCTATGAGCCACGCCGCCAATGAAAATGTCCCTGTAGACCGGGTAAAGTTCCAATTGCTCAAATCCTGTTGCGGCAATGGCATCCAGAGTCTCTCTGTTGAGATGACATTGGTTGGCCATGCGCTTCCAAAGAGGTGTCAATCGTTGAAACACATTTTTTAGCCGCTGGTTTTCAGGCAGCACGTGCTCAATAAAAATGAACCGACCGCCAGGCTTTAATACTCGAAAAATTTCTGCAAGGCTGCCCATGACATCAGTGACAGAGCAGAGCACCAGCGAAACGACAACAAAATCATAAGACTCATCGGCGAAAGGCAATGCTTCGGCCTGTCCTTCCAAAAAGCGCAGCGGCAGGTGGTCGGGGTAATGGTGACGACGTACTTTTTCGCCAATGGTCAGGTCGAGAAGATCAAGATGATCAATATACTCATAACGGTAGTAGGGCAAATTGGCACCAGTACCCACACCAATTTCAAGCACCATCCCTCTGGGGCGGACCATCAAAGACCGCCGAACTTTTTCAAGCAGCCTTTTTTCCAGCGGACGCATCAGTAAATCATAAAGAGAATCACCTGCAGACATGGGGAACACCTCGTTTCAACATGTGTGATCAGTTCATTTGTTCCGGTAATAGATACCCTAAAATCAAATAAACAAAGGCTTTCTCAGAAAATCGCCGGGACCAGCAGGGTTTCCTGAATAGGCTCATTGAACAACATAAACACCGCGCAATACTGGCCAACGTGGTACCGGAATGATAAGTCATGTTATAATAGATGATCAGGAAAATAGATTCATCGTGAAAAGCAAAAAAGATGATGACTGAGAGGAAGTGAAAAGATGAATCCAATTGCAGAAGCCATTCGAAAAGCGCGTTTGCGTGCCGGCATGACTGAAAAAATGCTGGCAAAAAAATGTGGCTTGGCTGAAAACTATATCAAACAGGTGGAGTCGGGCAGGAAAGTGATCCAAGAACAGGCAGCCCAGCGTATTTTACAGGTGTTGGGAGAAGAGACGGATGTATTGCAGCAGGGGTCCCATCTTCGTCGGGACTCTGGGGAGAACGAGGATGACCGTGAAACTGAAAACAATCGGTCAACCAGAAATCAGGCGGTGAAACGGGATGCCTCCCTTTCCATCGAACCCAATGATCAGTGGACTGATGCCCTGGCCCATATCATCAGGCGTTTCCCTGTAGAAAATCTGGCAACAGGGAAAATAGTGGCGCAAAAAGAACTGCCGGTATTGGGCAAAAAAATAGAGGGAGTTCCCTGGGAGAGAGTTCGATTTTTTCAGGTGGCAGACGGCCAATTACAGTCCCTGCGAATTTTTAAGGACGATCTGGTAATGGTCTGTGAAACAACTGAAATCATCAATGGTAAAATCCATGTCATCGAAGTAAACGGCCAAAAAATGATTCGCAAACTTTCGAAAGATCAGCAGAAAAAAATTCTGTTATCCACCGGAAGTTCAGGGGAAGTACCCACAGCTGTCACTGAGAAGCAATTAAAGCTGATTGGCCGCTGTGTCAGCGTTGAGTTCAGAGTCTGATTAAATTAAACCCTGCTGGATAAAAGAATGCACCAGAGGGTGTGCGTGACTGCCAAAGACTTTTTCAAGGGGGCCGGCATCCTGAAGAGTACCCTCATACAAAAAGGCTACCTGGTCACACATGCGTTTTGTCTGTTGCAGGTTATGGGTGACCATTAACACCGTGGGGTGATAGGCTTCGTAGTGGATGCGAATCTGTTTTTCAAGAAGCAGAATAGAAGTGGGGTCAATATTGGCAGTGGGCTCATCCAGCATGATCAACCGGGGCTTGAAAACAAGGGCCCTGGCCAAAGCCACTTTCTGAGCCTCGCCACCTGAAAGTGTCCAGGCTTTTTGATCTCGCAAATGTTCAATTTGAAAGCATGTCAGCATTTCCTCCACTTGCTCTTTAAGTTGCTGCGCGGGAACATGGCGCAGCTGCAGCGGGTACGCTATGTTTTGAAAAACAGAAGTGCGTAACAGGTAAGGCTTTTGGAAAACCAAAGTCATGTCAAGAAGTAATCGGTCATTCAGAGGCAGACCATCGTATAAAATCCGACTCTGACAGGGTGCTGTCAGGGAAGAGATGATTTTAAGCAGGGTGCTTTTTCCGGAACCGTTGGGGCCGATGATTCCCCAAAAACAGCCACTGTCAATCTCCAACCGGGAGATATCCAGCACCTTTTTTTCATCATAGCTTTTGGTGAGGTGTTCGATGAAAAGATGCATGTTATCGCTCCTGTTGCCAATGATACAGCAGTGAATTGATGATGAAAGAAATCAGCAGCAGCACAATGCCGGTGGCGATGGCCAGGGAATACTCTCCCATATTGCGAAGCATGGCAATGGTGGTGGTCATGACCCGGGTGTGCCCCCGAATATTTCCACCCACCACCATGACAGCCCCCACCTCAGAAATAGCCCGGCCATACCCGGTGACAACAGCCGACATGATATTGATACGCAATTCTCGAATGAGCAGCCAGAGTGTTTGAGAAGGAGAAGCCCCCATGGTTTTGGCAAGGTCTCTGATCTCGCTGCCTCTTTCTTTGGTGCCATTAAACACAACACCGGTGATAATGGGTGTCACCAGGCAAAACTGGGCAATGATCATGGCCGTGGGGGTAAAGTTGAGGCGAAATTGCCCCAAAGGGCCGCTGCGAAGCAGTAACAGAAAAATGACCAGCCCAATGACCACCGGCGGCATGCTCATTAGCGTATAAATCAATCGAACCAGCATTTTTTTACCAGGAAATTCTTTGATACCGATGGTAAGGCCAAAGGGGATTGCCACAATGCCTGCCAAAAAAGTGGCAGTCAGTGAAACAAAGAGAGACAGGCCGACAATTTCTAGGAATTCCGGGTCCATTCTGATGAGCAGATGAACGGCATCCCGGGTTCCCTGTATGAGATTATCCATGAATACGCCCCTTTGTCAAAGTAGTCAACTACATGGAACCACGAAACAAAAAAACTCCCTGAAGCTGAAAATGCAGAAAGGGAGTTTTGGTGATTTTTCGGCTCCTTTCCACAGTGGGAGGCATCGCTGTTTCCGGCAATACCTTAATGGTTTTTGGTCATGGCGCTGAGCGCGGTAGACGCAAAAACTCGGAGACTTAAGCGCTGGTTGGTGATAACGCTTACTGCTGATTATACCGAAGGGGTGGTGGCTTGTCAACGAGCAGACGTTGATACCCGGCGGTATCATGCCGTTGATTGCAGAGAGGCAAGTCGACCAGAAGGCAACTATGTGATAAAATAAATCAAATTACAGGAACAGCACCGGGCCGGACTACCGGAAGGATGATGTGGTACGTATGAAAACGCATAGACAGCGCAGAGAAATCAGCCTGCAGGCCAAAATCATGTTCTTTTCTGCTTTTATTGTGACGTTGAGTGTTCTGAGTGTCAGCTATGGGTTTCTCAAAACCATGGAAGCCAGCCTGTTAAAAGAAGTGGAAAACAATGTTCTCAATACAGCCCGTATTGTTGCCCGCATGCCAACGGTGATTGGCGCATTTGAAACAGCACATCCTGAAGAAACCATTGATCCCTTGATGAAAGTGATTCGAAGCAGCAGTCGCGATGTACAATTTATCACGGTAACGAATATTGAGGGGATTCGCTACTCCCATCCCAATCCTGAACAGCTGCTGAAGCCTTTTGCAGGCGGCGATGAGGGGCCCGTGCTGCAGGAAGGAAGCGAATATATTTCGGTGGCACAGGGAACGCTGGGAATCTCCACCAGGGCGCTGACTCCCATTATCCACCCTGCAGGCCATCGCCTTGGTATGGTGGCGGTGGGCACGCTGAATCGCAACATCGAACAGGCGACGGCAGAAATGCGATGGCAGGTCTATCGCTTTGCTTTAATTGGACTAGTATTGGGCCACTTGGGCTCCATTTGGATGGCAAAGCACCTGAAGAAAATTCTGCTGGGGTTGGAACCCTACGAAATCTCAAAACTGTTAAAGGAGCGCAATGGGATTCTGAAAGCCATTAAAGAAGGTGTAATGGCTATTGATGCAGATGGAAATGTTTCCATGATCAACGAAGCGGCACGAACAATGTTGAGTATCTCTCCGGATAAACAGGAAGGGATGCACATCGGTGAAATTATGCCTGAGTCCAAAATGCCCCGGGTATTGAAAACCGGGCAGGCAGAGCTTGATATTCAGGATGTCATGAACGGTGTTCCCATTATGGTCAACCGCATTCCCATCACAAACGCCAAAAATGAAATTGTGGGTGTGATATCCAGTTTTCGTCTCCGGGATGAATTGACCACTCTTGCTGAACAGCTCACAGGTGCCCGGATGCTGGTGGATTCTCTGCGTGCCAACACCCATGAGTTCATGAGCAAGATGCATGTGCTGTTGGGATTGCTGCAGCTGAAAAATTATGATCTCGCCGAGAAGTATATACTGGAGGAGACAGAAAGCCAGCAGCAGATCACCAGTCAGGTCATTCGTCACATTAAAGAACCTGCCGTGGCGGCGCTGATCATCGGGCGATTCAGTGCGGCGAGAGAGTCGGGGTTAACCATGATGGTTGACCCTGCCAGTCAACTGTCTGTTCTGCAGGGACGCATTAGCAGCAATGCATTGGTCACCATCATCGGAAACCTCCTGAACAATGCTTTTGACGCTCTGAATCAGCGGGAAAACGGGCAGGTGACACTGAGTATTCAGGAAACAGATCATGCCATCATGCTTCAGGTGGTGGACAATGGAGAAGGCATGTCATGTGACATACAGGAAAAGATTTTCAATCGGGGATTTTCCACCCGTGAAGGAGACAGGGGAACGGGCCTTTTTCTTGTCAATCAGGTGGTTGGAACACTTCATGGAACTATTCGGGTTCAGTCGAAAACAGGAAATGGAACCACTTTTTGGGTGAGACTGCCCAAACAATGGCCTGCTGTCAGGGAAAATGAGGGGGAGGATCAATGATTCGTGTCATGATTGTTGAAGACGATCCAATGGTGGCAGAAATCAATCACCGGTATGTCAACTCTGTAGAGGGTTTTCGGGTTGCAACCATAGCCCGAAACGGAGAACAGGCGATGGAAATGCTTGAAAAAGAAACTGTCGATCTTATCATACTTGATATTTACATGCCCCGAAGTAATGGGCTTCAGCTACTGAAAAAGATCAGGAATCAAAACTGGACCATTGACGTGATTCTTGTTACTGCCTCTCAGGATCCTGCTCATATTGGTGAGGTGCTGAAACTGGGTGCCTTTGATTACCTTGTCAAGCCCTTCGAATTTAAGCGGTTGAAACAGGCGTTGGAAAATTACCGGTTACGGAAAAAAACATTGGAGAATACCCGGCTGGTTTCTCAGGATGACATCGATCGTCTGATCATCTCCCGATCAGAGACGGAATTAGCAACGAACTATGAAAAAGGGATTCATCCCAAAACCCTGGCAACCATAAAAGAACACCTTCTAAACCGGCGGAAGCCGGTGGACGCCACCCAGGTAGCTGATGAAATTGGTGTTGCCCGCGTCACTGCCAGGCGTTACCTGGAGTATCTGGTGAAAACAGGCTTTCTTGAACTGGATATTCGCTATGATACGGGAGGTCGGCCGCGACACCTGTATCATCTCAGTGCATCCCAGTAATCGGCACATCAACCATACCACCAACAGAGCGTCTGTACCATTGATGATTGACGTTGTTCACCGAATTACCGGTGGATGAAAGAAACTGAAAAGTGGTCGCCCGGGCTGTGGAAGCAACTGTCATTGAAACAGGTGTTAATCGGATCGCTTCTGCCCTAAAAAGATTAGCCGATAAGCAAAGCTGTCTGCAGCGGAGTTACAGTGGATTAATAAAAGCGTCTGTTCCGAGCATGCTTGGAACGGACGCTTTTATGTGCGTGTTTTCCATTTGACGAAGTATCAGAAAAAAGAAATCTTGACAACATGGCGGTGTAAGGTGTATCATTAAATTAAACATATGAGCAAGTATTCATATATAGAGGAGGCGAAGTCATATGATGAGTGATGCCATTGATAAAGACCGCTGCGGCTGCAATATCATTCATGAAGAAGCGGTAAGTGAAGTTGAAGATCAGATGATTGCCGATGAACATGCACAGGCAATGGCCGTATTTTTCAAAGTTTTTGGAGATGCCACCCGTTTAAAAATTTTGTATGCTCTGAATCTGAAGGAGTTGTGTGTCTGCGATCTCTCCATCGTACTGGGAATGACCCAGTCGGCCATCTCTCACCAGCTGAAAATGCTGAGAACGAATCGTGTTGTTAAGTCGCGCAAGGAAGGAAAAGTCGTGTACTATTCCATGGATGATGATCACATCCGACGTATTTTTGATCAGGGCCTGGCTCATCTAAGCCACCTTGATGACCGAACTTTACCAAAGGAGATGACCTCAGATGAACTCACATCCCCATGAAACTTACCGTCTGAAAGGGCTTGGCTGTGCAGATTGTGCCGGCCGTATGGAAAGAGAAATCAGCCAAATCAATGGTGTGGCTGATGCAACGGTGGATTTTGTCACCCAAAGACTGACAGTGTATTTTCTCGAAAAAGACAGGACAGACGAAATAATCAAAGAAACAGCATCTGTGATTCAACGCATCGAACCTGATGTCCGCATAGTGCCAGCTTCAGATTATCAACAAAAGGAAGATCATTCACATGAGTTTCCGGATGACGATAACCAATGGAAAACAAAAGGAATGATGGCGGCTGCTTTTCTTCTTTTTGCAGCTCCCTGGACATTTAAGCTGGAGGGAAACCTTGCACTGACGCTTTATCTTGCGGCTTATGTGTTATCAGGAGGTCGGGTACTGTTGCGGGCAGGGCGTAACCTGATGAATGGCAGGGTCTTTGATGAAAACTTTCTCATGAGTGTTGCCACCATTGGCGCTTTTGCCATTGGTGAATACCCTGAAGGTGTCGCTGTGATGCTCTTTTATCAGGTTGGTGAGTATTTTCAAGATCTGGCAGTTCATCGCTCGAGAAAATCCATTGCTGCACTAATGGACATACGGCCGGATACGGCACATCTTATACAGGATGGCCGTGTTCAAACAGTTAAACCTGAACAGGTAGATAAAGGCCAGTTAATCCTGGTGAAGCCGGGTGAAAAAGTCCCCATGGATGGTGTTATCGTCAAGGGAATCAGTCTGGTGGACACAGCTGCCTTAACAGGCGAGTCGCTGCCACGGGACGTTTCTTCAGGTGATGAGGTGCTGGGAGGATTTGTGAATCAATCAGGAGCTCTAACAATAAAAGTGAACCGCACTTACGAACATTCAGCGGTTTCCAAAATACTGGAACTGGTTCAAACTGCCGGAAGTCGAAAGGCCCGCACAGAACAGTTCATCACCAAATTCGCACAGATATACACCCCGCTGGTGGTGGGAGCTGCTGTAATGCTGGCAGTGATTCCGCCACTCTTACTGGCTGACGCGACATTCGGTGACTGGGTTTACCGCGCTCTGATCTTTCTCGTCATTTCTTGCCCCTGCGCGTTGGTGATTTCCATTCCTCTTGGTTTTTTCGGTGGCATTGGAGGGGCTTCCAGCCAGGGTATTCTTGTGAAAGGCGGCAATTATCTGGAAGCACTGAATCAAGTGGATACTATCATATTTGATAAAACAGGTACACTGACCAAAGGGATTTTCAGAGTGAGCCATCTTTTGCCGCAAGAGGGAATAGACGAGCCTCATCTGCTGGAAATGGCTGCGCTGGTAGAGAGCCAGTCGACGCATCCTATTTCAGTTTCCATTCAAAAAGCATGGGGAGGGAATACGGCCGCACACCAGGTGGATGCAGTCAGGGAGACGCCAGGAAAAGGAGTGGAAGCTCTGGTTGACGGTCAAAGGATCAGGGCAGGCAATGCAGCTTTTATGAAGGAGGCAGGAATAAATGCTCCCCAGGTCGCTGAATCCGGTACACTGGTCCATGTAGTTCGCGAGGATCAGTTGATGGGAAGTTTGGTCATCAGTGATGAGATGCGACCGGGAGTTAGAGAGACCATGGAAGGGCTTCGCAGGGCAGGCATCAAGCGGTTGGTAATGCTGACGGGTGACCGGGAAATGATTGCCCGACAGGTGGGTGAGGCAGCTGGTATCAGTGAAATCTATGCAGAGTTGCTACCACAGGACAAAGTGACCATCACTGAAAAAATTATGGCTGAACAGACTGGCAAGCGCAAAGTCATGGTGGTGGGAGATGGTATTAACGATGCACCGGTATTGGCCAGAGCCGATGTTGGGACAGCCATGGGCGGGCTTGGTTCTGACGCCGCCATTGAAGCGGCTGATGTGGTCATCATGGATGATGAGCCTGCCCGGCTGATCACAGCTCTTAAGATTGCCCGGCGTACCCGGATCATTGTCTGGCAAAACATCGTGCTGGCCATTGGCGTCAAACTCATTGTGCTGGCTCTGGGTGCCGGAGGCCTGGCAACCATTTGGGAAGCGGTTTTTGCCGACGTTGGCGTGGCAGTACTGGCAACGCTGAATGCCATGAGAGTGATGAAAACACCCAGGCAGAAATGACGACACCAGTGGATCACGTCAAACATATACGGTTCCGGGTTCTTCAGGAGACAGGTTCATCCTTTTATAAAAGTGGAGCTACCAATTAAAAAGTGGAGCCCCCTATACAGATTTGGGAAAGACACTGCTGGCCAATAAATGGTTAGCGGTGTTTATTTTGGTTATATATACCCGTGGGAGTTCCAACGAGATCGAAAGCTGTGGAGGGTACGACATGAAACGGGATGGCAAAATAATACTGGCATTGACAATGGTTATTGCGGTGGTTTTGACCGCTGTTTTTGCGTATTTTATATCGCGTACCGAAAAAGACTTTGATCTTTTTTACACCAGACAAATGGACAACCACGCCAGTCTCATCCGTAAAACTGTCAACTTGGCAGAAAGCTATACAGAAACTTACACCCGCCTGATTAACGAAGATCTTTACCACAGGCTTTATGGATTGAATCAGGAGTTGGCCAGTGTGGCTGCAGATCAGCTGACCCCGGAGGTGCTGATGACTTACAGGGACAACTATGACCTTGCCGGGTTGGCCATTTTTTCGCCCGTTGCGGACGAAGATATTGCTATTTCGGCGTCAACAGTTGTGGAGGAGATTGGAGAACGCACTGCTTTCTGGGGCTATTGGCATGAAGCTTTCAGTGCATTGCTTCAGGGAGAAACACCGAATGTGGGCAGAGGGTATGCAAGGGAAAATTTCTGGGTAGGCCCTCGAAGCCGTTCACATTATATGGAGGGGTATTTTCGATTTGCCTATTACCACAATGAAGCACAGGGGTATCTGATTAATGGCTATATTGAAGACGCTGCTTCCTATGATGATAATATACGCAATCTCATGGATGATCTTTTTGCTTATCTGGATGAAGAAATCAGCTATATCCAGTCCAGCTCACTGATTGATTTGAATGCTTGGGAAGTGGCATATCACAATGAGTACAGCAATCCTGAAGACCCTGCTTTTATATACGGGAACTTCGACCGCAACCTGTTTATTCAACTGGGATTAACACCTGAAGAATTGCATGCCATGACAGAAATGCAAAGGCATGTGTTAAAGACAGCATCGGGAGAAGCGCTGATTTACCTTATACCGGCAGGCGTGGCAGAGCACCCTTATCTGGTGACCGCTCTCATCGATGACAGTGACCACTGGCTGTTGCGGGAAAATGCCGGCAACTCTTTTTTACTCATGGGACTGATTGCGCTGGTCATTGTCCTGCTGGGAGTATCTTTTGTCATGCATCACTACCGGTCACAGTTAACATTTGAAATTGAGCGCAAAGAAGCTTCTGAGGCATTTGCCAGAAGCATTGCAGCGCTTCCTGAGTTTATCTACCGTTGTCAAATTACCGAGGATGACACCTTGCTGCTTACTTATAATGACGGACGGTCGGTGGCGCGCGAACAAGCTGTGGCGATGGAAAAGCATTATCTAAAAATGAACGATATCTACCCGGAAGCCTACACGCAAATCCTTCATGAGAATGTTGAAAGGGCGCTGACGGGAGTTGCTCAGCGATTCGAAGTGGCTTATAACGGACGGATTTATGAACATTATATCAGTCGGGTGGAAAATGAGAATGAAGTGGCAGGATTTGCCACTGATATTACAGAAAAAAGGCATCAGGAAGAAAAAGCCAGGTATCGAGCTGACCACGATTCACTGACGGAGTTGAAGAACAGGGGTGCTTTTGAACTCTATATCAGGGAAATAACCAGCCGGAAGCCCAGTGATTCGTACGCGCTTTTTTTCATGGACCTGGATCACTTTAAAGAAGTGAATGACACTTACGGACATTTACTGGGAGATCACTTGCTGCGAGCAGTTGCCAATCAAATTCGCCTGGCAGTGACAGGCAGCGAGGGGATTCTGGCAAGGGTTGGCGGCGACGAGTTTGCGTTTTTCTTCCGGGAAAGCAGTAAAGAAGTTATCGAGAAAATCGCAGAAAACATCATCGCTGGTTTTCAGGAACCACTGGAGATTGAAGGGCATTTATTAACCATAGGTGTGAGCGTTGGCATTGCCAGGTATCCGCAAGATTCGGCAAATGACCGGGAACTGATACATTTTGCTGACCAGGCCATGTATGCAGTCAAGCATGAGCCAGGCAAAAAATACGCTTTTCACCGAAAGCGGTCTGTCTAATGCCTGAGAGAACTTAGCCGACGGTGAAAGCCGTCGGCATTTTAGTAATGAGAGTTACAGTAAAGGAAAAAACCGGTGATTTCACTTTGCGATCTTTTCTGGTAGAATGAATAACATTCACAGGTTGCCTGATAATCGATGGAAGAGGGGTTCGGTAATGATCGACATTCGGAATGTTTCATTATGGCGGGGAAGTGCCTTCCTGTTGAAAAATGTCAGTTGGAAAGTGAATGCGGGAGAGCATTGGGCGATCCTTGGGCTTAACGGTTCTGGAAAAACCACCCTGCTGAACATGATAAACGGCTATTTGTTTCCTTCCAGCGGAGAAGTGACGGTACTGGGACAGCGTTTTGGTGAATATGATCTTAGAGAACTGAGGAAATCCATCGGGTGGGTTAGCTCAGCACTTCAGGAACGTTTTTATATGGCAGAATCTGCCGTTGATATTGTAGTAAGCGGGAAATCAGCCATGATTGGTCTTTTAACAGAGCCGTCAGAAGAAGATGCAGCTGAGGCAAACAAGCTGCTGGATCAGCTGGGATGTGGTTCTTATGCGAAACGAGCGTATCAGACGCTCTCACAGGGTGAAAAGCAAAAAGTACTCATTGCCCGGGCATTGATGGCGAAGCCGCAATTGCTGGTGCTGGATGAGCCGTGCACTGGTCTTGATCTGTTTGCAAGGGAACAGCTTCTCACATTTGTTGAAGCACTGGGCAGAAAACCAGATGCCCCAGTCTTGCTCTATGTGACGCATCGAACAGAAGAAATCCTGCCAATTTTTTCCCACACCATCCTGTTAAAAAAAGGGCATGTCTATGAAGCCGGCAAAACTGAGGCAGTCCTCAGTGAAAAAGTGCTTTCATCATTCTTTGATGAACCGGTGAAGGTCAGCAGACATCACAAGCGTATATGGGTAACATTGGAAGATCAAGGGCATTTGGAGGAAGAAGACGCATCTTGGTGAGCAATCTGATTTGGAGCTGGCATTCAAAGGGTACTAAAAGGGTACTATACAAAAGGCAAAGGCAACATTTCCTCAGAGTGATCATGTGACGCTGTCATAAGATCAGGCAGAAGTCTGGAGAAACAGTGGAAATGTCATAAGGAAGGAAGCATACTGAATGACTGAAATTATGTTGACCAATCATTTGAAGCAATATCTTTCTCAGAAGAAGATCACAGCGGTCACATTGGACAGGCAAATGAAAAAAGTCTGTTGTGCAGGACCGCCACTGCCTTCTGTCAAGGCGGGGAAACCCAGAGATCAAACAGATTTCGAGTGTTTCATTGTAGAACATGTTTCTATTTATTGGCATCGCAAAATCAAGTATTCTAAACCAACCCTGTGTATCAGCGTGCGTACTTTTTTGCTGATGAAAAATATTTTTGTTTACGATCCGGATACTGTCTGTCTTTGCAGCGGTGGGCAGCAGGATCGTTAAAAAGTGGGAAATAAAAAACCCGTCGCATGACGGGTTTTTAGAAGAATGGTGGGATCAGGCTGGCAAACTAAGCAGAGACGCGTGTTGCCAGGTATTTTGCACGACATTCCCAGCTGCAAAAGTAAACAGGCTGATCCTGATCATCCAGCAGTATATAAGCCTGCTTTCGGGGAATCTCACAATTGCAGGTGGTATCCATCACCATTTCCACTGGGACGGCGTTCTCTTTTTTATCAGGCAGCTCTTCAACAGGGGTATCGGTACGTGCCAGTCCTTTTTTGCGCGTTACTTGAAACGCAGCAGTGTTTCGATAACTGAAAAAACGCAAAATGGTTCTAAAGATGAGAACCATCACCGTGATTCGCAAAACAGAATAAATAAATGTATCCATTTCATTCACCTCCAGGCTGATTGACTCATCAGGTAGTACAAAAAGACTATACAGGTTACATACCCGTTCGAAGTCATTCGAATCAAATCCATTACCATGTATTCGATGATCGTGTACTGTTTCATTGTACCGGAGGATCAGCAACGGGTCAAGGATTTTCAAACATCGGCATCACAGAACTGGTACAATTTATCCGGTTTTGAGGTGCTCAGGAGGCGTTATGTGATGGGGTTGAACCCGGGTGATGAACAGATGATAGAAAGTGGCGCTCCGTACCAGGAAATTATCCATTATTTGCTGACGGTTTCTGAAAGTGTAGAGGGATGTACCTATAAGGGCAGCAAATGGCAGATCACCCTTCAAAAAAACGAAAATGTAAAAATGGGCTCTCTGAAGCTGCAGAGAACAACTCTCGTTTTTCGGGGTGATCCAGAAGCTGTAACCATTCAGGTGAAGGCGTTTCGGATGCGGTTTCTTTCTGCAGGCGGATAAGCCGGAGTCGCAGTCGGATTCACACATCTTTTTGTTACATAATTGTAAGATTACACATTGCTTTTATTTGATATAATGGGGCATGTGCGACAAGGGTCGTAAAAATACAGAAAAGGAGATGACATGATGAACAAAAAAGTATGGTTATCCGCATTACTGGTTCTGATGCTCGTATTCTCTTCGTTTGCTGTCTATGCAGATGAAAACATGACAGAGGAAGAGGTTGTGGGAGAAGAAGAAGCCGAAGAGGTTGAAGCTGTTGAAGAAGAAGCTGAAGAAGCCGAAGAAGCTGTAGAAACAGAAGAAGAAGCTGAAGAAGAGGCTGTTGAAGAAGGTGAAGCAGTAGAGCCTATTTCTGTTCAAGAAGGAACAGTGATTGTACTGACACTGGGAAGTAAAACAGCACTGGTGAATGGCGAAGCCAAAGACCTAGATGTTGCTCCTTATGTCGACGAAAACAACAGAACGCTTGTTCCGGTGAGCTTTGTCAGTCGTGAACTGGGTGCTGAAGTTGACTGGAATGCTGATGAAAAAGCAGTCACTTACACAAAAGGCGATACTGTCATTGTGCTGCATATTGATGTCGCTCATGCAATGGTGAACGGTGTAGAAGTTGAGCTGGACGCACCTCCCGTCATCGCAGAAGGCCGCACCATGGTGCCGGTTAAATTTGTCAGCGAAGTTCTTGGCTATGATGTTGCTTGGAATGCAGAAGCCAAAACAGTGACTGTTACCGAAGGGGTTGTTGCAGCAGAACCTGTCGAAGAAGAAGTTGCTGAAGAAGCTGAAGAAGCTGAAGAAGCTGAAGAAGTTGAAGAAGCTGAAGAAGTAGAAGAGGAAGCAGCTGAAGAAGAAGTAGAAGAAACTGAAGAAGTTGAAGAGGAAGAAGAGGAAGTATAAACCTTATTCCATGTATAGAAACAAGATAAACCGGTACCGAAAATGGTGCCGGTTTTTTGATTGAGTATTGTCATGAAAGCCATTTGATTGGGACATTGAAATATTGCCGGAGTGTGTTAAGATAATGAAAGCAACCCCGCTTTCACTACACAGGAGGCTTTTCCGATGAAAAAAAACTGGACAATTAACATGCCTGACAATCAAACAGTCAAACTGCTGCTCCTTTTTTCGTTGTCGCTGTTGTTTAAAATGATGATTCTCCACCAGCAAATGCACATTGAGCTACACTACTGGCTGGTGGCGTTCATGAATCTGGCAAGTGTTTTCTCTGTTTATTTGCTGGCGACATTTTTACTAAAGCCTGAAAAACGCCTTACTGGTTACCTCTGGATCCATGGCATACTGACAATGTTGATTTTCATCAATACCGTGTATTACAGTCATTTCTACACATTGGTGCCGGCACACAGTATATTTCAAATTGGACAGTTGGGGGGCGTGACAGAAAGCATTGCTGCGCTGATTAAACCCATCTATTTCCTATATTTCATCGATACCGTGGTGCTGGCGGTCCTTTGCCTGCGAAAGCAGTTGAAAATGAACCGAAGAGAAAAGCGTTACAATTTAGTGTATGTACTACTTTTACTGCCGCTGATTTTCGGCATGGGGATTACTTTTTGCACGCTTGAAGAACGTACGGAAGGCCACCTGACACCCTTGAACCTGGGTATGCTGAACTATCACCTGGTGGATGTGATTCAACTTTTCAAGCCGGCAACGGTAGACCCTCAACTGGCGGAGGAAGCTGTTTCAGCAATTGTTCAGGAAGCAGACGAGCGTCGATTCAAGGGGCTGCTGGAGGGGAGAAATGTTTTTGTCATACAGGCAGAGTCACTGCAGACGTTTGTTATGGAACATCCTCTGGCAGGGCAGGAAATTACACCAGTGTTGAATCAGCTTGTTCAGGAAGACAGTATCTATTTCTCGCGATTCTATGAACAGGCTGGGTGGGGTAACACATCAGACGCCGAGTTTGTGAGTCACAACAGTTTTTATCCCTCAACGAAAACCTTCAGCTATCGGGCCTACGAGAACAATGCTTTCTATTCACTGCCACATCACTTAAAAAAGCAGGGCTACACCACCATGGTCTTTCATGGGAACGACCCGTCCTTCTGGAACCGTGAAAACGCTTATAAAGGTCAGGGTATTGACCATTTTTATGCCAGTGAAGACTTTGAGATGAACGACCTCATAGGTATGGGACTCAGTGACCGGCAGTTGTTTCAACAATCCATTACTGTCATCAAACAGATACCAGAACCTTTTTATGCCTTTTACATTACGCTGACTTCACACCACCCTTTTGTGATGCCTGATGAACTGCAAAAGCTGGAAATGAGCGCTGATTATGAAGACACTGTTTTGGGACACTATTTGCAGTCAGTTCACTATCTGGATGAGGAGATCGGACGTTTTATCCAGCGCTTAAAATCAGAAGGACTTTATGATAATGCTGCCATTATCATCTATGGTGACCATCAGGGTCTTGACATGCGAAATGAAGAAGCCAACGATTTGGTGAGCCACTTTATTCGACGACCCTACGAAGAAGATGAAATGTTTCGGGTGCCTCTCATCATTCACATTCCCGGCAGCGGTCTGGCGGAGACTGTCGAGACTGCCGGAGGACAAATAGACTTTTTTCCCACTATTGCCAATTTGGCAGGAGTTCCTTTGCATCCAAATCGTGTGATGGGAAAAGACCTGCTGAATATCATGGAAGGGTTTGTGGCAAAGCAGGTTCATGTGGCTGCGGGCTCGTTCATTGATAACGAAAAAGTGTTTATCATGTCGTCGGATGGGCTTTATGATAATAGCCGTGCCTGGAGACTGGGCACTGGAGAACCAGTAGCGCTGGAAAAGTGTCGGGATAATTATGAACGTGCACTGGCAGAAATCACTCTTTCAGAGTACATCCTCCAAAATGATTTGATTCCACGGGTGCAGGAGGCAGGGCTGGAAGGCATCCTGGATGAAATTCGCCAGGCATTGCAGCTGGAAGAGATGCCTGTTGAATAGATGGAAATGGACGCTCGAGTCGGGTTGAATCAAGTGCATCCCTTGACTTAACCTGCGAAGAGCAGTATAATTAAAAGGCACAAGTGAAAACGGGGAGCTGAGACAGACTCGGCTGAGAGGGAACTATCTTGTTCCGACCCGCAACCTGATCTGGATAATGCCAGCGGAGGGATCAATACGATTATTGAAACCCTGTAACCTCCGTGGCTACAGGTTTTTTTATGTTTTGGACCGGATCACGCCTCAAAAAACATCAACAGGAGGAACAGCCAAATGAAGTATCAACACAACCGCATAAAGAGCAAAGAAAGAAACGGCATGAGTTTTCCGGGATGGGCCACGGCATTGCTCATCGCAAGCCTTATGATTGCGGGGGCCATGACCGGTTGTCAGTCACCACCAGTCTCCGACAGCGGAGTGTCAGGTGAGCCGCTGCGAGCTGTCACGCTGGTGCTGGACTGGGTGCCCAATACCAATCACACTGGGTTTTACAGCGCCGTATCCATGGGATATTTTGCCGAAGAGGGTCTGGAGGTGGAGATCATTCAGCCCACTCACGGAGGCAGTGCTGACTTAATTGCAGCCGGCCAGGGTGAGTTTGGCATCAGCTATCAGGAACAGGTGACTTATGCCCGCACCGCTGCTGATCCATTGCCCATAAAGGCCATTGCCGCCATTATCCAGCATAACACCTCTGGATTTGCTTCGCCGGCATCCAAAAACATCGAGCATCCTGGAGATTTTGAAGGAAAGACCTATGGAGGTTGGGGTTCACCGGTGGAAGAAGCCATGCTGCAAGCACTGATGACCAGTGATGGTGGTGATTTTTCTCAGGTGGAAATGATGAGCATCGGAACAGCTGATTTTTTTGATGCCGTTGAAAACCACGTTGATTTCACCTGGATTTACTATGGGTGGGATGGGATTGCCGCTGAACTGCGAGATTACGACATCAATTTCATTCTTCTGCAGGATTATGTGCCGGCACTGAATTTTTATACACCAGCATTGATTACCAGCGAAAAGCTTATCGATGAAGATCCTGAGCTGGTGCAAGCTTTTCTCAGGGCGTCTGCCAGAGGATATCAATTTGCAATACAACAACCGGAAGCAGCAGCAGCACATTTGCTGGCCGCAGTCCCTGAGCTGGATGAAGCGATGGTGGTGGCCAGCCAGCAGTACCTTGCGCAGCAGTATCAGGCTGATGCCCCCCGCTGGGGAGAAATGAAGCTGTCGGTCTGGGAAGATTATGCCCACTGGATGTTTCAGCAGGGATTGCTGGAAAACCAGTTGGACGCATCTGCAGCCTTTACCAACGCCTATCTGCCTGAAGCGGGTGATATCAAATGACCTTTTTCAACAGTATCGCCAACGAATATGACCAGTGGTACACAACACCCATGGGTAGTTTGGTGGACCAGGTTGAAACTGATTTGGCCATGAAGCTGTTTCCCCTTCAGCCAGGGATGAAGGTACTGGATGCCGGGTGTGGTACCGGAAACTTCAGCCTGAAACTGGCACAACAGGGAGTGGTGGTTACGGGAATAGATATGTCTCCCGAAATGCTTGCTTATGCCCGGGAAAAAGCCAAGGTCGCCGATTTTGAGATTCCATTTGTTGAAATGGACATGTACCAACTTGATTATTCGGATCAGACCTTCGATGGTGTCTTCTCCATGGCGGCTTTTGAATTCATTCGCGAACCTGAAAGAGCACTGAAAGAATTATTTCGGGTATTGAAGCCCGGCGGTATTTTGCTGGTGGGCACCATTAACCGGGAGAGTGCCTGGGGAGAATTATATACTTCTCCTGACTTTCAAAAAAACACCGTTTTTAAGCATGCTTCGTTTAAGTCATTGGATGACATGAAGGCATGGGAGCCAAACCAACTGGTGAAGACCGGTAGCTGTCTGTTTCTTCCGCCGGATACACCAGATGATCAGTGGACTCTGGAACAGGAAGACCAATTCCGGCAACACAATAGAGGAGGATTTATATGTGCGCTCTGGCAAAAACGGTGACAGGTACCTGCCAGTTGGCCTTTTTGCCACTGGAAACAACCAGTTCCGACGCCGCTGTTGAGCAGGTGCTTCAAATTATTGAATCCAGCGGCCTTGAAGCAGAAGTGGGGCCGGTATCCACCCTGATCAGGGGTGATGCGGAAGCATTGTGTGCATTAATCCAACGCATTTATAAAACCATGGACGATTCCCAGGTGCGGTTCTCCATGAATCTGTTGATTTCCAACAAATGCGGCTGTCGCCGCTAAAGACAGACCGGGACCTTACCATAACATGGACAGGGTTCCGGTTTTGTGGTATAAGAAAGAAGAGAATTGACTGCACAGGCAGTGAGTATACATTTGGGGTTGAAGCACTATGGAATCGGCTCATCAGCATTTTTTATGGCGGGAAACCAGTGGGGTTACATATGGGTATTTTCCGGCATTTGAAGCAACAGGAATAGTGAATCACGGGTTCAGCACACGTCTGGGTGGTGTCAGCACCGGCTCTTATGAAACCATGAATCTTGCCTATAACAGCGGTGATCATCCCGACCATGTCACAGAAAACTACAGGCGATTCACAGGTGCATTGGGTGTTAATTGGCACCTGGCTGTTTTGACTCATCAAACACACGAAACTTGTGTTCGTCAGGTCACCAGACAAGATGTAGGCAAAGGGTTGGCCCAAAAAAGAGATTACAGCCATGTGGATGCACTGATCACCAATGAACCGGGAATTCCGTTAATGACTTTTCATGCTGACTGTGTCCCCCTGTACATTTTGGATCCGGTGAATAGAGCCATTGGGTTGGGGCACGCAGGATGGCGGGGAACTGTCAATCAACTGGCGGTGAAGCTTGTTCAGGAAATGACAGCAGCTTATGGATCAAAGCCCAAAAACCTGCTGGCTGCCATTGGACCCGCCATCGATGCATGCTGCTATCTCATTCGAGAAGACGTTTACAACAGTTTCAGAGAGAAGCTTCCATTAGCAGACGCTTCAATCAGCCATGTCAATGACCAACAGTGGCGACTATCGCTTCCTGAAGTCAATCGGCAGCTGCTGATGCAGGCTGGAATATCGAGCAACAGAATCATTCAATCGCAAATTTGTACCTGCTGTCATGCATCTATTCTCTTTTCCCACAGGGCCCATGGGCAGCAGCGGGGAACAATGGCGGCACTCATGCAGCTTAATGGCAAATAGAGATGGGAGGTGTACCATGCTCAATGAAGCAGAGCAGTCTCAAAAAGTCTTTCAGGTACTTGATCAGCTTGGAATTTCATACACTCTCCACCGTCATCCAGCAGTGTATACTGTGGAAGAGGCTATGAAACATGATGCAGGAATCGAAGGGCTGCATTGCAAGAATCTGTTTCTGAGAGATCATAAGGGGAGAAATCATATACTGGTGGTAACGGAAAACCTAAAAGTCATTCAGGTGAAAGAGGTGGGGCAAAAGCTGGGATTGGGGAACCTCAGCTTTGCCTCACCAGAGCGCTTGATGAAGTATCTGGGATTGGAACCAGGCTCAGTGAGTCCCTTTGGACTCATTAATGATGAAAGCAAACAGGTGGTGTTGATTCTGGATGAGACGCTTCGGCAGACTGAACTGATTAATTTTCACCCCAATGTGAATACCATGACAATCACCTTGCGCTATGAAGACTTTGAAGTATTTGTGCAATCGACAGGAAACCCCTGTGAATTAATGATGCTTTAAGGGTCTGTCGAAGGCACCGGCAAGAAGCGGTATTGTCATATCAGACTTTCGATGACATAGATGATATTGAAAGTGAGTCGTTGTAGCTATTGAGGATTTTGAGAATAAAGGTATAATAGAAGACAGAAGCACTAATCTGTCAATAATGGGGCGAGCATATGACGAAGATATCGATGGAAGAAATCGTTGAACGGGTTCGAGACATACCTGCTTTTCCGCATACTATTACTCGTATTATTCAGTTGGCAGAATCGCCGGAATCGACGGTTCATGACATTGAAAATGAAGTCATTCGAGATCAGAGCCTGACAGCGACGGTACTGCGCTTTGCTAACTCAACCCATTATGGTTACTCACGAACCATATCAACCATCTCTCAGGCGACGGTTGTATTGGGCTTTCAAGCCATCAAAAGTATTGCCATGGCGGCCTCTGTAAGCCAGTTAATGGCCCGGGAGCTGCCAGGCTATGCCCTTGAAAAAGAAGCACTTTGGCGGCAGTCACAGACCTGCGCCATTGCAGCCAGGCTCATCGCCAAAAAAGTGAAATATGCCAGACCAGATGAAGCATATGTGGCAGGATTACTGCGGGATATTGGAAAGGTGATTCTGGACACATATCTAAAAGATCAGGTTCAACTAATTCAGCAAAAAGTGGAAAACGACCAGATCACTTTTATGGAAGCGGAAGAAGAAGTGCTGGGGTTTCATCATGGCCAGGTGGGGGCCAGCATCGCAGAAAAATGGCATTTACCCAGTGACCTGGCAGAATCCATTGCCCTTCATCATGAACCTGGAAGAGCGGAAATTAATCCCCGTCTGGTGGCCATCACCCATTTGGCCGACGCACTGGTGATGATGCTGGGAGTACAAATGGGTGCTGATGGACTAGCCTATCATTTTTCTCAGGAAGCCATGACATTGCTGGGTGTTGATGAAACCGACCTTCAACAGCTGATGTCAGAACTCATTGATCTGCTGGAAGATGAGGATGCTTTTAAAAAATGAATGCTGACGCGGCATAACAATCCGGGAACTCCCATGAGAATGATTCCCGGATTGTTTTTTTGTCATTGGGGTATTCATAATGTCATAGATGATGGTGATGGTCAGGAGGGGCGACAATGAACAGTTCAAATGCCATGAATAAGAAGTACTTCCGCTATGTGAGTATATTGATCACTGTCATGATGCTTGTGATCTTGGGGACACACCAGCCCGATGCGGCAGATACATGGCGGGAAATCATGAAAAAACCCGATGGGTTACAGGGGTACTATTATGCGACACCGTATGCTTTCAGCAATGGCCATTATGGGATTATGCGTGTCTGGAATCAGGGATATGCACAACGGGTTGAGCTTGACAATTTCGGTACAGGTGATATGACCATTCTTCTCACAAGGCAACAGGATGGGGCTTATTACCAGATTGATCCCCAGCGAAATGAAGCCATTGGTTTTCGCTATCGTGAAGAAGAAATTCCTCCGGGGGTGCTTGACGAAAGTCGCTATGCTGTCTCGGGCGATCGATATGATCCGGTTTTTCTCAGTCGCATACAAAATGTGGAACAACTGGAGTACCTTCAGCAGGAAGCTTTGTATTTCGAAGTGCGTTCACCTCATCGCAATGGGGAAGAGACCTACCGCGCCTGGATTTCTGTGGAATATGGCCTGCCTCTAAAGGAGGAAATGGTGATGGCTGACGGCCGCATTCACCAGCGGGTGTATACAGATCTTCAGGAAGGGCCTTTTCCGCCGGATCTTTTTTTGTTGCCGGAAGATGTGGAAATCCTGTCATGGACCTGGTTTAATTGATGCTATGTAAAGTGAGGGCTGGAAGATGAAAAAAACCGCACGCATGCGACTGATGCTATGGATACTTGTCATTGTTTTTGCAACAGGTGTAGCTGTTTGGGAATTATGGTTGAAGCCGGAACCCCCTGAAACTCCAGAGCAGCCCTCGGTGGAAGAGCCGACGGTGCCAGATTTACCAGAGCTTCCTGAACCGGAAGCAGAGCCGGAAGAACCGACGGAACCTGCCGCCATCTTGATACCTGAGTTTGCTGCAAACCAGGTATCATCAGGAAGTGCACTGGGGCGGCTGGAAATTCCGGCGATTAATTTCAATATGGCAGTGATTGCTGATGCAACTCCAGCGAATTTGAACCGGGCACCGGCGTTGATGAAAAGCACCCATATGCCAGGCGCGCCTGGCAATGCAGTGATTTCAGGTCATCGCATGTATGAATTTGGAAGCCACCTCAACCGTTTGGATGAGCTGGATATTGATGACTGGATCTATTTTTCCAACGAAACCACTGCCTATCACTTCCAGGTAGAGCAAATAACGGTGGTTGATCCGGCAGAAATCTGGATCACGCTGGGTGATCAGCGGGAAACCAGGCTGACACTTTTTGCCTGCACACCCATCAGAATTGCAACGCACAGATTGGTGGTTTTTGCCGTGCTTAAAGATGAAATTGCCCTATAATACTTACGTTGTTCACCTGGGCGAGGCTGTGATAGAATGAACATGAACGGGTGACGGATCAGTCAATCTGGACATAAAGGAAGGACTCTCAGATGGAAACGGTGAAAGCGCTGGTGGAACGCATCACTTATCAAAATCCGGAAAATGGCTATTGTGTTTTAAAAGTGAAGATGCCCGGTCATCGTGATTTGATCACCTTTGTGGGGACGATGGGCAGTGTCAGTGTGGGGGCTGTACTGGAAGCCCGTGGCGACTGGAAGACAGATACCCGTTTTGGCCGGCAGTTTGAAGTGACAGAATACCGGGAAAAAGTTCCGGCAACTCTGCATGGCCTTGAAAAATATCTGGGAAGCGGCCTCATAAAAGGCGTGGGCCCGGTTAATGCAAAACGCATCGTACAGTTCTTTCGGGAAGAAACCATGGATGTTCTGGAAAAAACACCCGAAAGACTCATTGAAATACCTGGTATCGGAAAAAAACGCGCCACTATTATTCGTGAAGCCTGGGATGAGCAGAAAGAAGTGAAGAATGTGATGCTCTTTCTTCAGTCCCATGGTGTATCAACAGCCTATGCTGTTAAAATCTTTAAAGCGTACCGGGAAAAAAGTGTTGCGCTGGTTCAGGAAAATCCCTACCGGCTGGCAGAGGATATTTGGGGAATTGGATTTAAAACAGCCGATAAGATTGCTTCAAACCTGGGGTTCACCCATGATCACCCTGCTCGAATTATGGCAGGAATTCTTTATGTCATCAATGAGCTGTCAGGGGATGGTCACTGCTATGCAACACCGGATGAGTTGACAAAGGCAGGCATGAAAATACTTGAAGTGTCATCCGTTCAGATGGCAGAGGGCATTCACCAACTCGTAACCGAAAAAAAGTTGGTGGAAACGGATGGCGGAGAACTTTATCTTCCGGTGTTCTATCACAGCGAAGAGGGTGTGGCAAGGCGTATCTCCAGGATGATTCAGAAGCCATCTCCCTTTCAACTGTCAGAGGAAGAAATCCTTCAGCGATTACCCCGAAAGATGAACTATGATGTGATTCAACAGCGGGCTGTGATCACTGCAATTCAATCCAAATGCATGGTGCTGACCGGTGGGCCTGGTACCGGAAAAACAACCACCACCATGGCAATTTTGTCTATTTTTGAATCTTTGGGCGCCCGCATTCAATTATGTGCACCCACCGGCAGAGCAGCCAAACGCCTGGCAGAAACCACCCGCCGGGAAGCGAAAACCATACATCGGATGTTGGAGTTTAAACCGGGAGAAGGGTTTAAGAAAACCGAAGAACACCCTTTGAACTGTGATGTGCTCATTATTGATGAAGCTTCCATGCTGGATATTATTCTGACATATCATCTGGTCAAAGCACTGAGGGAAGAGGCTGTGGTCATTTTTGTGGGAGATGTTGATCAACTGCCATCTGTAGGCCCGGGCAATGTATTGAAAGATATGATTGTCTCCCAATGCGTTTCCGTTGTCCAACTGGAGAGGATCTTTCGTCAGGCAAAGGGCAGCCTCATTGTGACCAATGCCCATCGCATCAATCAGGGTGAGTTTCCATACTTATCGGGAAAAGGTCGACGGGATTTTTTCTTTCTGGAATCAGATGATCCCGAAAAAATTCCCGGGCAAATTCTGGAGCTGTGCCAAAAACGACTGCCGGCTTACTACCAAATAGATCCGGTACAGGATATTCAGGTGCTTTGCCCCATGCAGCGGGGCAGTACAGGCACCCATCAGTTGAACCGGCTGATGCAGGAGACCCTGAATCCACAAACCAATACCATTCAGTTTGGTCAAACGATCTACAGAATCCATGATAAGGTGATGCAAATCAGGAACAATTATGATAAAAATGTCTATAATGGCGATATTGGAAGAATATCGGGCATTGACCAGACAAACCGGGTGGTTTACATTCACTTTGATGGCCAGACGGTGGAGTACCAATTATCAGAAATGGATGAAGTGGTGCTGGCCTACGCCATGACAGTGCATAAGAGTCAGGGAAGTGAGTACCCCATTGTCATTGCGCCGTTGACCACACAACATTTTATGATGCTACAAAGGAATCTGCTCTATACCTGTGTGACCCGGGCAAAGAAGGTTTTTGTGCTGATTGGAACCAAAAGAGCCATCGCCATGGCCATTAAAAATAATCGGGTGATGCAACGCAACACTCGGTTGGCTCAGCGGTTGCAATACTATCGCCGACAAGAAGACATCGGTAATCGAATAGCAGGCATCGAATAACAGGCATGGGATCACTTCAGACAATGGCAGACAGTGAAGAGACTTCTGAGAATTATCATCAGGAGTCTTTTTATTGATTGTTGAAACATTTTTATGGACAAGATCGTCTATAAATAGTGGTGGTCTGAAAGAGATAGTGAGCTGCATGGTGATTGAAGTAACTATTGGAGGCTTTAGAATGAAGAAGACAGTGGAATTGGAGAACGCCAGAAAAGTCTATCGTCTGGGAGATGAAAAAGTGGTTGCGGTGGACAACATATCCCTGAGTATTACAGAAGGAGAAATATGCTGCCTTTTGGGAACCTCAGGTTCAGGGAAATCCACCCTGCTTAATTTAATGGCAGGCCTTGAAAAGCCCAGCAAAGGAAAAATTATCATTAAGGGTAAACGAGTTGATAAAATGTCGGAGACGCAACTGGCCCTCTTTAGGCAACGCAACATCGGATTTGTATTTCAATCCTACAATTTGATGCCCATGTTGACGGCATTGGAAAATGTGAGTTTGCCGTTAACCTTTCGTGGCGTGCCGTTGAAAAAACGCAACCAATTGGCTGCAGAAATGCTTGAGAATGTGGGGTTGGGCAAGTATCTGAAACACCGGCCCATGCAAATGAGTGGTGGTCAGCAGCAACGGGTGGGGATTGCCCGGGCTTTTGTGAGTAAACCACCGGTGGTTTTTGCAGATGAGCCAACAGGAAACCTGGATTCTAAAACCAGCCTGGAAGTAATGGGCCTGATGCTGGAAATGGCCCGAGCCCATCAGCAAACACTGGTTATCGTTACTCATGATCCCGGTATTTCCAAGTATGCTGATCGTGTGTATACCATTCTGGACGGAAATATCGAAACAATTTTAGAAAATCATTGATTAGACCTGGGAGGGAATTGACAAATGCAGTATGGAAAGAAATGGTTTGCACTTATAATAGCATTACTTTTACTTCTGACACCGCTCACGGCATGGGCTACAGTAGGTGGCGATGGAGAGCAGCCGGAAAAAATTGTTTATTACCCCAATATCACGATGGGAACCCAGTCGCGCACTCCCACCTTTAAAGCCGGGCAGGATAGTCGCCTGCTCATTCCTCTGCACAATACCGGGCAGGGCGAGGCCCGGGATGTGGTGGTGACTTTGCAAATTGATGACCCTGCGAAATTTCCCTTTGTCATGGAGGGGTTGAATTTTCGCAAAGGTGTTTCCTCCATTCGGGGAAGAGGACGAACAGAAGCTCTCTTTCCCCTCACAGCCCGAACCAATGCACCGGCAGGCCTCTATACCATTCCTTTTCGGGTGGAGTATGCCAATGAAGATCTAAACAACCGCTATTCCTTTTCGGATGTGACATATGTGCGCATTGAAAACGACCTCCAGTCTCCAACACTCATCATTCAGGAAGTTCAGATGACAGGTGGACGGCTGGCCGCCGGTGGCAGTAACGTTGTTAATATTCATATCCGCAACATGGGAGACCTGCCGTTGGAAGAAATAGATCTTACACTCTCAGGCTTTGGAACAGGCGGGATTTATATGGACACCACCTATCCCACACGAAAGATTGATAAGCTGGCGCCGGATGAAGTCAGGTCGGTCCCCTTTTCTTTAAGGGTGGAATCGGGTGCTGAAGAAGGAACATATCCGCTGCAGCTCAATATGAAATTCAAGGATGATTATGGAACGGTCTATGAATCAAAAGAAGAACTCTATCTGCCGGTTTCCGGCAGTGGATTTACAGGCGGTTTGATTGCCATTGAGAATCTGCAGGTTCCTGCAAACAGTGTACAGCCTTACACCGATTTTCCCGTATCCCTTTATATTCGCAACACATCGGGTACGCGGATAGAAGAAATTTTGGTAAAAGCAGAAGGCGGCGAAGCGCTTCTTCCCAAAACGCCGGCAATGCAGCAGATCACGTCCTTAGAAGCCGGCGAAGCAAAAGAAGTGACATTCACTTTTTTTGCAAAAGATGGCATTGAATCCAAGAATTATCCCCTGGAAATCCGTGTTGAGCCCGTGAGAAGCAGTGGAAATCAAAATGCAGTGATTCAGTATGCTGGCGTGCTGGTGGGAGATACCGGCGGCAGTGGAGTTCCTAAAATTATTGTTGACAGATACGACTATCACACCGATTATGTGCAGGCGGGCGATAGTTTTCCGCTGGATCTCTCTTTCCTGAATACGCATGCAGCCCAGTCTGTGCGAAATATTCGAATCAGTTTCACCTCAGAAGGTGATGTTTTTTCACCGGTGGGCAGTAGTAACACGATGTACATTAATCGCATTGCACCAGGGAGCCGCAGTCAGCAGCAAATCACACTCCGGCCCAAACCCGATGCCTCTTACAAAGTCCATAATCTTTATGCTGATATTGAATATGAAGATGAGAATGGAACAGCACATCAATCCAAAGAACTCATCGGTATTCCGGTGATCCAGGAGGCCAAACTGGTTTTCGGAGAAGTGGAGACTGGAATGGAAGCTTATGTTGGTAACCCCATTCCCATTAGTCTGGAATTTTACAATGGTGGGAGAGGACTGGTCAGAAATTTGCTTGTCAGCATTGAAGGCGACTTTGATACCTCTGATGGATCACTATACATTGGTAATATGGAGGCAGGCAAAAGCAACTACTACGATGCCCAGCTGATTCCCCTGCAACCCGGAAAACTGGAAGGAAAAGTCATCTTCAGGTATGACGACGAAATTAACCAGTCACATGAAATTGAAAAAACATTTTCGATTGAAGTGATGGAAATGATGGCGCCGCCTGATGATTTCTGGTTCGATGAACCACAGGATTCTGGTGGAAACACCAGTTGGAAATGGGTGATTGTAGCTATTGCAGGAGCTGCTGCCATCGCAGGAGCAGTGATTTACCGCAAAAGGAAACGCAAAAAAGAGGAAGTGGAAGACGATGAATAATCGGGATCTGCTGCTCATGGGTCTGGGCAATTTATTCCGCCGGAAGACCAGAACAGTTTTGACGGTATTGGGAGTCGTGATCGGAACCTGCTCCATTGTAGTCATGCTTTCACTGGGGATTGCCATGGACCGGGGGTTTCAGGAACAACTCTCCTATATGGGCGATCTGACAATCATCGATGTGAACAACTATGGTTACTATGACGGCGGGATGGGATCAGGTGGACAACAAGTAAAGCTTGATGATAAGTCAGTGCTCCAGTTCCAAAAAATTCCGCGGGTAACGGCAGTCATGCCGGTGCGGAGCATTTATATGAAAATGGCTGCCGGCAGGTATGTGGGCTATGTGAACGTCATCGGTATTGATCCCGAAGTGATGGAACCATTTGGGTTTTCGGTGGAAGAAGGACGTCTGCTTCAGGCTTCAGACCGTGATACGATTGTGTTTGGAAAAAGCGTTGCCTATGATTTCTATAATCCAAGAATGCAACGCAATTACTACTATGGGATGAACCGGGATAATCCACCGCCGGTTGACGTGTTGTCTGCAAAAATGGTGATGACCACTGATATGCAGTATGGTGAAACAAGAAATCGGTGGCAGGATGATACTGACAGCACGCCACCGAAAGTGTATGACGTGCGAGGTGTGGGGATTCTGGAGGAGAGCAACAGTGAGAAAGACTATTCAGCCTACATGAATCGCAGCTCGCTGGAAAAAATCATGGAAGAAGAGCGGCGGAACAATCGCAACGATCGCAGTCGTAACGACCAAAGCCAGTTTGAACGGGTGCGTGTCAAGGTGGATAACATCGAAGATGTGGAATCGGTTCAGACTGCCATTCAGGCACTGGGGTATCAGACATTCAGTCTGACAGACATACTGAATTCCATGAAAGAAACCTCCCGCATGATCCAGGGGATTCTGGGAGGCATTGGAGCGGTCAGTCTGTTGGTTGCTGCGATTGGAATCACCAACACCATGGTCATGAGTATTTATGAACGCACCCGGGAAATCGGTGTGATGAAAGTTATTGGTGCACAGCTGACAGATATTAAAAAACTATTTTTGATCGAAGCGGGGTTGATTGGGTTTAGCGGCGGCGTGGTGGGTGTTTGTTTCAGTTATCTGATCTCAGTTGGTCTGAATCACATTGGTGCAGGTTTTATGGGCCCAGGGAGTACCAGCGGCATGTCAGTGATCCCCCTGCAACTGGCACTGATGGCGATTGCATTTTCAACCTTAATTGGGATTGTTTCCGGATATTCTCCTGCCCGACGGGCAATGAAGCTTAGTGCTTTGGAGGCGATCCGAAATGACTGATGAAACATCAGAATCAATCTGATGCTGGCGAAGCCCTTTCCAAAAGATATCAAAAGCATGGTCATAACTGGAAAGATCGTGTTCAAAAGTGAACAGGCTGTAGAGCATTCCCAGCAGCAGTATCAGGTAGCTGTTAATGAAAATGGGCAGATTTCCGGCAGGTTTTTGATGAGTGTGGGTATCCTGAAGATAGCGGTCAGCAAGGCACTTCATATTGCGATCATGCACTTTCCGGTGGGCCTGCTCAACCCGATCCTTCAGAGGTCCTTCAGACAGCAACAAACACCGTTTCCAAAAAAGAAGACGTGTGGGTTCATGGAAATAATGTAAATTAAATTGGTAAAACTGTTTGAGAGTCACTTCGAGTGACTCTTTTTTCAGTTTTTCAAGCTGCTTTTTTGTGGCACAGCTGTAATGTTGAATATGTGCATTAATCACTTGAAAAAGCAAGTCTTCTTTGCTGTCGAAATGGGCGTAAATGGAGGCTTTTTTGATGGAAGCAGCTTCTGCAATGGTACTAAGCGACACACTATCACCCTGTTTAGAGAACAACTCATATGTATGATGCAGCAAATCATCTTTTTTGCTCAATTCAAAGCACTCCCTTCCACATTGATACTGCAATTATACCCCAAAAAATACTAAAATGTCGCAGCTCCTGCGAAAGCTGTCATTTTAAGGTGTGAAGTAAGGGATGGTGCTTGTTTTTCATCAAGAAGAATGGTTATAATTGGAAAAGAAATGAATCGAAATGAAATGAACAAATAAGCTCATTTTTCTGGAAAGGTGTTTTGAAATGATTATTACCGGTCTAAGTTGTTTCATACTGACACTTGTCACATCGGTGCGAGCCAATGGGCTTACCTTCCTTGGCTATGGATTGATTCTGGCGGGTCTGGGTTGCTTTAGTATCGCGTTTGCAAGGTATTTGGGAGATGAATCGAAGAAGAAGTGTCAGAATACATATCCATGGCCATATAAAATCCGCAATTGGCTGGCGGCGATGTGTATGCTGTTGATCAGCACATTTCTGGTAACACAAGGTCTTCTATTGGCGGTTTCAACCTCAAAAGATGTGCCGGCTGACGCAATAGCGCTGGTGCCTGGTGCCGGAATTATTAGAAAGGAGCCGTCATTTACTCTGGCGGGGCGACTGGATACCGCAGCCTTATTCCTGAAAGATCGCCCGAACAGCACGGTTGTTCTCACCGGCGGCCACAGTGATGGTCAGTTGGCATCAGAAGCGCAGGTAATGGCATGGTATTTGGAACGTCACGGAATTGATGCAGAACGGATGATTCTGGAAGAGAAGGCTTCCAACACGATGGAAAATATTACTTACGCTGTTGAAATGATGAACATGCAGGAAAATCATTCGGGGAATGCAGTACTCATTATTACCAGCGATTATCATTTGTTGCGAAGCATGATGCTGGCAAGACGTTATGGATTGCAAGTATACGGAATGGAAGCGCATTCACCAGCTGCCCTCTATCGACAATATGCCATCAGGGAGTTTTTTGCCATTTTCAAATCCATGCTTTTTGACTGGCCAGTGAGTAGACAGAAAACGACAGGGTAAAGGCTGATCCCTGTCGCTTCAGTAATTGGCATCATGACTTGGCATAAGGAACTACCAGTCATTTTTGGCTGATCCGGCACCAAAGAAGTTCATGGTACAAACGCCTCGGTTAATGGCATATTGCTGCACAGCGGTTGATTGATTCATTTGCTTTCGTTGAAGATTGGACGTGTTGCTTTCTTGAGTGGGATTATTGTGAGGGGTGCTGGGGTTCATTCTGGTCATTGGAATCCTCCTTTTAATAAAACGATCAAAAAAATGATGAATAGTTCAAATAAACAGATAATTACGTACGTATCACCTCCACTTATCGCATGACTGCTGCAAGAATATAATACAATTGTTGGAATAGGGATATATAAACAACAAAATCCGCCCTTAAAATAAAGGACGGACATATATCCGCGGTACCACCTTTTTTGCCTGAAGAATCAGGCCGCTTTCGGGAGCAAACCCGGCGATATCGGTGCCACCGGTTCCAGCTAAATCATGTTCACTGGAACTGCTCAGGAGTGAGATCTATCAGCTGGGGTATCGGTTTGCAGCACCACCGACTCTCTGTAACCCTCTCTGCATTAAGAAGTCTCCGTCATTGCGTTTCATAATATTAAAACAAATTATAGCAGGGTAAAATGATGACGTCAAGAGAAACAACCAAAAAAGATAAAATATTTTAAACATTAAAAATTAGCAATAAATACAACGCGAATCAATGAGCTATGTCTGAGTTCATTTGATCATCGGGCAGATCAAGAGTATAATAATAACAATTGATTGAGTCCCAAGATGAATCATGAGTTTAACGAGAAATGCACAAAAGCTGGTCGAAAGGAAGCGACACTATGACAACGGAATCATCAACATCTTCAACCACGGGTGCTGTCAAGGGCATCTATTATGCACTGGCTGCATTTATGCTGTGGGGATTCCTGCCACTCTACTGGAAAACACTGCAGTCATTTTCTGCAGGAATCATTCTGGCAAACCGAATTATCTGGTCGGCTATTTTTGTGTTCTTCTTGTTAAAAAAAAGGAAGCAGATGGAAACTGTTAAGTCAGTGATTCGGGATAAAAAACAACTCTTTCGGGTTTTTCTTTCTGCAGTGGTCATTTCGGGCAACTGGTTTGTCTATATTTGGGCAGTTAATGCCAACCATGTGATTGAAGCGAGTATGGGATACTACATTAATCCGTTGATAGTTATATTAATGGGTATGTTAATTCTTAAGGAAAAACTGAATCTAATGGAAGGAGCCGCGATTATCCTAGCATTTGCAGGGGTGCTGTTCATCACTTGGCAGTATGGGCAAGTGCCTTGGATTTCTCTCTTTCTGGCCACCAGTTTTTCGCTATATGGACTTTGCAAAAAAATGGTACAGGTGGATTCGCTGGTGGCCCTCGGACTTGAAACTCTCATTCTCACACCTATTGCACTGATTTACTTGGCGGTCAACTTTAAGACCTTTATGGCCACTCTCCAGACGGTTTCATGGGTAACAGTGGCACTCCTTATCTTGTCAGGCGTGTTGACAGCATTGCCCTTGCTTTGGTTTGCCCAGGCAGCCAAATTGGTTACAATGTCAATTCTTGGATTCTCTCAGTATCTGTCACCATCCATTTCATTGCTTTTGGGAATCTTTCTATTCAAAGAGCCGTTTTCAACCACTCACGCCATTAGCTTTGCACTGATTTGGACTGGTTTGTTGATATTCTCGTTGGCACAAACCCGAAAAATGCACCAACTCAAAAAGCAACCGCCGGCACAATCGGTGTGATTAGTTATCAAATATTCAACACTGACAACCCTGCAGGTTGCAATGTAAGCTATTCAACTAATTCAATCAACAAGGAGTGTTAATATGACAACCATATTTCTCATGCGCCACGGACAGACAGAGTGGAACGTGGCAGAGCGTTTTCAGGGAAGTGGTGATTCTCCTCTGACAGACCTTGGAAAACAAGAAGCATTGAAAGCCGGCGAGCGTCTTAAGGTAACGAAACTGTCAGCGATTTACGCCAGCCCCAGGCAAAGAGCCATGGAAACTGCTGGTTTAGTCGCCTCTTGGCATCAGTTGCCGGTGATCCCGCTGCCAGATGTGAGCGAAATAAGTTTGGGAAGCTGGGAAGGGAAACACTATGAAGAAATCAGAACCATCGATCCAACGGGGTATGAAGCGTTTTTTCGACAACCGGAAGCTTTTCAGGGAACAGATGGTGGTGAAGACTTTGCTGATGTAAGGCAACGGGCAGTAAATGCGCTGGAAGCACTGGCAAACAAACATACGAATACAAAAATATTGGTTGTCAGTCACGCCATCACCATTCGTGTGTTGTTGACGCATTATCTGAACTGCTCCATCAATCATTTGTGGGAAGTGGCAAAGATTAGACAGACCAGTCTCTCCGAAATTCGCTTTAATGCAAAAGGCATACAGGTTGGATTGTTGGGGTGCACAGCTCATCTCGATGAATGATTTTTTATGACCGCATTGTTAGAAGTGCATATTTCCGGGTAATGGTACTGTAGTGGTAATCTACATAATTCGGAAAGGGTGATAATGTATGGCAGTTGAGTTTAATGCAGGTAAATTACTTCAGGTACTGGTTCGGAATGAAGCAAAAGTGGCTGAGCTGTATACCAATCTGGCTGCTCAGATGGAAGTGGGAAAGGGAGCCAATCTGTTTCAGTTATTGGCAGAAGACGAAAAGAGGCACGAAAAAATCTACACAGAGTTATTAAACCGCCTGCCTGCCGCAGGAGTGGCTGAAGTATCAGAAGAAGATTTGGCATATCTGGAGTCGCTAATGGAAAATGATATGTTCGCAGATGTTGATGTGGCGATGGAAAAAATCAAAGGGAAGTACACAAAGGATGAAGCTCTTGAAATAGCTGAAAAAGTGGAACGTGACGGCATCATGTACATTTATGAGTTACAGACACTGTTCCCGGATCTGGCACCTGCTGAAATGAAAAAAATACTCAACGAAGAAAGACGCCATTTGCAGGCTGTTTTGAGCCGTGGAATGGTGGATTTGGTGAAATACCTGAGATATTAGCCAACGATTCGAAACATTTTAAGCCTCCGCGCAGGAGGTTTTTTTTATTGAGATAGTAAGTGCCTGGTTAAAGACGTCAAAATAGATTATTTTGAAAAAAGCAATAACACCGGGCTTCAAAAAAACCCGGTGTTATTTAAGAAAGATGATAATGAGATGTGATTATTGGCTTAAACGACGACGTCCTTCAATTTGTTTCTTCCAGGCGTGCATCACCAGTGAAACACCAATAACACCATAGGCTACAAAGACACGGAAATACTCGCCCAGTTGCGCATCACCAAATATGTTCCTGCCTGCCAGGGGCGATACGATAAACAAGGTGTGAAAAAGGAAAGTGCCCAGCAACGCGTGGCTGATTTTAGCATTGGTAACTGACGCACCCCCGATGAGTAGGGCGGCAACAGAGTAGAATCCAATTTGCTCGTGACTGCCATAGGTGCTGAATGTCCCCAGATTTTGAAGGAAAATCAGATGTCCCCAGGAAGCAAACGTAGTGGACAAAATCATGGCAATCAAGCGGGTTTTATCTGAATGGATTCCCGAAACAGATGCGATGTGCTGATCCTGTCCGACAGTGCGAAAATCCTGCCCCAACTTAGTGCGGGCAAACCAGGTGGTGAATACGCACATGAGACCAATCAAAATGGCCGTCAGCATGGGAACAGTGATCATGTTGATAATAGATGTGGTTCCGCGCACGTAAAGGCTCCAGACAATGAGAGCTGCACCCGTTGAGGCTGATATTAAATATCGCGTTTTACGAGGAGTCTGACCCATGGCGGGGATTCCCTTCATGTAACGATAGACACCATGAGCAATGACGCCAGCCCCGAAGAGAATGGCAGCGATGGTGAAGGGGAGCTTCCAGACATCGTCTATGGCATAGCGCAGGCCACCAGCCAAATCAACGGTGGTTCTAAGGCCCACACCTGAACTCAGTACCAAGGTTTCATTGGCGAAGGGAATCACTGACCCCAGCAGTATCAGAAAGATCAGCTGGTAGATCCCGTTGGAGAAGAAGCCCAGGATCAGGCCAGTAATCATCTCCTGTCCCTTGGTTCTGTTGAATAGTTTGCCAGTCAGATAGCCCAGCAAAATAGCCAAGGGGGTTGTCAATAGCACAGCAACAATAATTCCGGGGATTCCGGGGATTCCCCAGTGAGTCACATAAATCACCGCTGCCTGGGCACACATGGCACCTAAGACAATGGCAAAGTTCAACCCCATACCTGCCATAACAGGCAGTAACAGTGCCAGTACCAGAAAGCTGTTACGAACCATGCGTGTGATAATGTCATTGAGCAGGAAGCCAACAGTCAAACCTGAGTAATAAAACCCGATGGCACACAACACAATAAAGAAGACGGTCACCATATTGCTGACCAGTATCCGTTTAACCTGTTGCAACCAGCTTTCTTTTGGAGGGGTGATTTTCAAATTATCTTCCATTATTCGCCACCTCCAATCTGAGTTAATGCATACAGGATGATGCCGTTACTGATAACAATGCGTGCAATTTCTGCCAGGCTACTCACATCTTCCAATATTTTGTTGGCCACCGGTAATGAAACGACCAATAATGACTGGAACAGGAAAGCGCCAATGATGACATTGGTGATTGTGGCTTTTTTGACGGTGGCACCGCCGATGAGAACGGCAGCAACAGCAGCAAAACTCATGAACATGGGAGCCTGGTAAAGCTGAATGAATCCAAAGCTTTGGCTGTAAACCACGATACCGACAGCACTGAGCGCTGTTGACAACATGGTACCGATGACGCGCATCCGGTTCACACTTATGCCGGAAGCTGTAGCAAAACGAGGATTATCGCCGGCAGCAATCATTGCGATGCCGGTACGACTTCTCAGAAACAGCCACACCAGAAAACAAAAGACACCAAAGAACAACAGCAGTCCTGTGGGAATGGTGACTCCCATCAGGTTAAAAGAGCCCCAATGATTTAAGATCCGTTCATAGCGCCCTTGCAGTGTAATGGTGGTTCGCAGTCCGCTTCCAATGGGCCAGCGCATTTCTTCACTGGTGAAAGGCAGTACCAGCCAGCCGATGCTCATAAGAGAAACGATGGAAAAGCCCACATAAGTGGCGATGGTCATTTCAGAACCCTTGACCCGGTTCAGCAGCAAGCCGTAAAGATAGCCGGCTACCAGAGAAAGGGGGATGCTGATCAGAACAGCAACAAAAAAAGCGGTAAAACCATACAGATTGAACTGGATGGCCAGAAGACCGCCAATGAGTCCGCAGACGATACCAATGGGAATCCCAAAATTCAGACCGATACCTGCAAGTATGCCTGGAACCATTGATAAAACGAGAATACCGTTCATTCCTGTTCTCACAAGGGCATCAGAAATCAAATCAGTAATGGGAATATTCAGCATAATGGCCAGGACGCATAGCAGTAACAGAAAAGCAACAATGATAATACGGGGAAGGCCAAACTGCTTGACTTTTGCTTTAACTTGGTCCATCTGCAATCACCTCCCGGCCTTTAGTTTTGTGATATTCGCCTGCCATCATCAGACCAAAATCCACATCACTGTCGTCAGGCGCCAGAATTCCTTCCAGCTTGCCTTCATTGACAATGGCAATGCGGTGGGAAATCATACGTAATTCTGCCAGCTCACTGGAGGTCATGATGATGGTCATGCCATACTCCTTGTTCAGCTGAACCAGTGTATCCAGCACCAGCTTTTTGGCACCCACATCGATGCCCCGGGTAGGTTCGGAAACAAACAGCACTTTGGGGTTTAACGTCAATGCACGGGCGATACATACCTTTTGTTGATTACCACCACTGAGGCGACGGGTAATTTGCTCTGGACCGGTGCAGCGGATGTCCAGTTCCTGGATCATTTTGAGGGCATGTTCCCTGATGCGAGCTGTTTCTTTCTGTGAGAGGGGGCCGTACTGCTTCACAAACTGCCGTTGAATCTGCATGGCAGTTATGGCGATATTCATTTCGATGGAAGTATCCAGCAGTAGACCAATACCGCGACGATCCTCAGAGACAAAGGCGAGACCACGGCGAAGCGAAGCAAAGGGATCATTCAGCTTCACTGGTGCATCATCCAGCTGCACGTCACCTTCAGCTTTGTGAAGTCCCATGATACCGTTTGCAAGGCCGATTTTTCCCTGTCCGGCAAGACCGCCGATACCAAGAATTTCTCCGTCATATATATCCAGATCAATTCCCTTAACCACTTCTCCAGGCATATCCACATAAAAGTCTTTAATGGACATTAACACCTTGCGGTCAGCATTTGCTTCAAAATCTCTGGAAGACAGATCAATTTCACGACCCACCATCAGATTAGCCATCTCAAAGACATCGGTATCCTCAATGTTTTTTGTGATGACATGCTGACCATCACGCAAAACAGTGATGCGGTCAGCCACTTGCTTGACTTCATCCAGTCGATGGGTGATGAAAAGAATGGCAATTCCTTCGGAAGCGATCTTTTTCATGGAAGCCAGCAGTTTCTGGGCTTCATTTTCGGTTAAAACAGCAGTCGGTTCATCGAAAACCAATACTTTCAGATTCTCCTTATCCAGTTCACGGGCGATTTCAACAAACTGCATAAAGCCCACGGGAAGCCCTGCAACCCGAACCCATTCTTCAATGTTCATGCCCAGCTTATCAAGGGCGGCACGTGCATCTTTATTCATGGCTTCCATATCAAGGGTTTCCAGTTTTTTTCCGGCAACACGGCTGAGAAAGCTAGGATTCGTGATTTCTCTGTTTAATTTGATATTCTCGGTAATGGTGTATCCGGGAATAAGCATGAATTCCTGATGTACCATACCAATGCCATGGTGCATGGCTTCCACCGGCGATTTGATCTCAACAGGATTGTCATTAATTAGCACCTGCCCTTCAAATCCCCCGGTGTTGTGGATCACCGACATCCCAAAAAGGATATTCATCAGTGTTGATTTTCCGGCACCATTTTCACCGAGAACGGCATGAATTTCACCCGGCTTCAGCTGCAGATTAACGCCACCCAGCACACGGGTGCCATAATAGACTTTGCCAATGTCTTGCATCTGCAGAACGAATTGTTCGGTGTTCTTGTCTGCGTTCAAGAGTGCTGTTCCCTCCTTCGTTAAGAGTGTTATTTGACACAACAGTGTGCAAGGCTGGGAGCCTTGCACACTGTATAAAGTGACTATTAATCTGAATAGTTATTCTGCGTATGAGGTTTCTTAGAAAATGATGGGAGCTCCCAGATACAGGTAGTAGTGTTCGTAGTCGCCGTAGTTTTCAAGAACAATCTCACCGTCGGCAACTTCACTCATAATGGAGGTCAGAACAGCTGCGTCTGCCTTGCCATCGGTTCTGCCTTCAAGGTACTCGATGGCATATTTGACGCCGGCTTCAACATACATCATATTAACAGGAACAGACCAGGTAGCGACACGGCCGCTCATTTCTGCCTCGTCACATTTTTCTTCAATCTGACCCAAAATGTAATCCAAGTCACCAGCTTTGTCTTCTGGAACAGAAATACCTAAAGCTGCCGGCAAGGCATGGTATGGTGATGGGCAGCATTGTACAGGGTAAATAGCACCTGTTTCAACAGTTTGACGAATCATGGGTTCCATCATGGAGCAGTTGGTACCAAAGAAAGCGGTACTGGTGCCATACTCAGCCACTTTACGCGGCAGGTCTTCCATGATGAACTGCTGGGTTCCCGGGACGCCGGCATCGCCGGTTGGGTCTGGAGCATCTTCTTCAACAAAGCGCAGACCAAGCTTTTCTGCTTCGGCTTTCATCAGGTCGCGTCGTGCTGCCAGCATTTCATAAGACATGTGGCGGGGGAAAGAGTAGTGAACCAGTGTTTCAGCTCCCATGGCCTGTGCCTGTTGAGCGATCTGGGCACCACGAGCAAGGTCATTGGTCTGGATGATCACGTCGCCGTAATCAGCGATAACATCAGGATCTTCCCCAGGAACGCCCAAAACGATGAGAATGTCGTCACGTAATTCACGAACACGGCCAACAGCAGCTGCTGCGCCAGGAACTGCCTGTACCATGACAATAGCTTTTACGTCAGGATCAGCAGCCATGGCCATCATGTTGGTGATGGTGGTTTCCTGCTCCTGCATAAAACGGTCAGGATAAGTGGAAAGAACGATCATGTCGCCGTACATGGCTTTCATGTTTTCAGCGGCGCGGAATTCTTCTTCGCCTTGAGATACGGTACCGGTCATAATCCCGATTTTGTAAGAAGCCTCAGCAGGTGCTTCGGCAGGTGCTTCGGCTGAACCACTGTCGGCAGGTGCCGGTTCAGGGGCTGGTGCAGGGCTGCCACAGGCAGCGAGGCTGATGACCATCAGCAGGGCTAAAAGAATCAATAGGCTTTTTTTCAAATGAATATCCTCCCTTTGTCTTTAATCTCATTTTGACTTTTCGTTTGAGAAACATAATCAAATACTTCCCCGCATCCCCTCCTTTCAATTCTATCTCGACCGACATCCGCCGGCTGTGGAAAAAAAGGAAACTCGTTAATGACACTTTTGAGAAATGCGTTGACTGATTTCAACTGTACAAACGTTTCACTACTTTCAGATGAATTATACTTCACCCGGAGGTAAAAAGCAAGAAAATTCGATGCATTTAAGCTTGTGATAAAGCTGTTGCAAATTGTTGAGATGTCTTGTTAAAGATGACGAAAGTCTTTATCCAGAAGACTGGTTAAATTGACAATTGTCGATGCCGGGCATCTCATTTGAGGAAGATTAAATCGAGATGATTGTCTTTCCTATACGTGCAAGGTATAATGAAGTGACAGTATTCAGAAAGGATTTGACTGACATGCAGCTGGATTATCGTGAACGTCATACTGATGAAATCAGAACTGAAAAAATAGCAGGTGAGACTTTTGTCAAATGGAGCTATGAGAACAAGGCTGGGAATCGCCTCATGGCGATGCTTTTGAACCGCAAATGGTTTTCAGCACTGGCAGGAATGGTGCAGGACAGACGTTTTAGTCGCAAAAGAGTGGCCGCATTTATCCGGGAGATGAACATTGACCTGTCGGAAGCTGACAGAGAGATGCCTGAGGCTTATCACTCCTTCAATGACTTTTTCACGAGACAGCTTAAACCGGAAGCACGGCCTGTCCATTCTTCTCAACACCGCCTGGTTTCCCCTGCAGACGGACGCATGTTGGGATATCAGATGATTCACAACCTTCAAATGTTGCAGATCAAAGGCCAGTCTTTTACCATTACAGATTTGCTTCAGAATGAGCAAGAGGCGGAAATGTTTAAAAGTGGATCAGCTATTGTGATTCGACTGAGTCCTGTGGATTACCACCGTTTTCACTTTCCTTGTGATGGTATTCCTGGGCCGGCCAGAACCATTAAAGGACGCTATGATTCAGTTAATCCGGTGGCTTTAAGGGCACGGCCCGGAATCTACTGCCGCAACCGAAGGGATGTGACAATGATGAAGACCCTCCAGGCGGGGAACATGGCTTTCATCGAAGTGGGAGCAACGCTGGTGGGCAGTGTTTGTCAGACTTATTCAGCCGGCATGCCTGTTTCGAAAGGACTGGAAAAGGGATATTTTCAGTTTGGAGGTTCAACGGTGATCCTGCTATTTGAAAAAGGGAGGATCAAAATTGATGAGGATCTCCTGAATAATACAGAAGCAGGATATGAGACGCTTGTCAAAATGGGGGAAGCCATTGCCGATATCACCAAATAACGAAACGGGGCGATGCAGCGATAATCAGAGACTATGAGAGACTATGAAAGAAAATAAAAACGACACCCCTTTTGGTGAAGCGGGTGTCGCTAACATATGTGCCTTAGAGTCACAGGAAATCATATGATGTTTCCTGATTATGGTCATCAGGCATAAAGTGCACTACTCAGCGTTGGTGTCAAAACAGCGAAACATTTCGGGTTTGGCTTTACAAATCGGACAGTCATCTTCAACGGTTTCACCGGTGAGGGTGTAACCACAGATGTCACAGACATGCACACGGCTTTCATCAAAGTCTTTTCCCTGCTCAACCCGGCCTTTGGCTTCTGTGAATAAGGCGGCATGCGTTTTTTCAGCTTCCAGGGCAAACTGAAAAGAACGAATACTGCTTTTTTCTTCCTGCATATTGGCAACTTGAATAAAGGCAGGGTACATCTGGTCAACCTCATAGTTTTCTCCATCAATGGCACCCTGAAGGTTTTCGGCAGTAGTTGTCATGCCGAATCCGGCGCCGGCAGTGACAGAAGCCTCTCCAGCTTCTTTCTTCAGCTCTCTGAAATGGTTGGCAGCATGCACCTGTTCAGCGTATGAAACAGCATTGAAAAGGTTCCAGACATTTGGAAAACCTTCTTTCTTTGCAGCTTCACCCCAGGAAATGTAGCGCATGTGCGCCATGCTTTCGCCGCCAAAAGCAGATTTTAGATTTGATGCAGTCATTGGATTCATTGTTATTTCTCCTCTCAATATGTGATGGCAGCCTGTGTGCTTCATAAGGATGCTGGCACACAGACCAATAACATTATACCCTCCAGTTGAAGAAAATAACAGGGCAATAAAACTTTTTCAAGTATGAAATGCAATCACATTGGAATGATCACAACACGATACAGAGAGATGTATGTGTGAATCACATTGGGGCGGAGTTAAAATGGGTTGATCCCAGAAAGCCTAGAGCTTAACTGTACCTTTATATTAAGCGAAATAAAGACGAGCAAATGAAGATAAATGAGCAGGGGCCTGAGAAGCCATTTGAAGCGGATTATGATACAATGTGGAAAGAGAAAGGTGGGAGGAATCTTGACCCTTAAACTCAACCAGATTACCCGGGAACATTTAAATCAGGAGCTGAGACTCACCCTGCTCCTGACATCCATTGAAATCAAATCGGCACGTAGTGGAAAGTCGTATGCAGATTTCCGTGTGCAGGATCAAACACAAAAAACAACCCTGCGGTTTTGGGACTATCAACCGAAAAATAGCGAGCTGGAACTGCCGATGATTATTGACTGTGCCATATTGGTGGGTGAGTATCGGGAGCAGCTACAACTGACGCTGAAAAAGTGGGAACCAACAGCTCAGACAGGAATCACTGTGGATCAACTGGTGAGAAGCAGCCGTTGGAACCCTGAAAAAATGCAGGGCTGGCTGCAGGATTATTATGAGTATATTGAGGCGGTCCACATTCGCGAACTGATTCAACGGATGGTGTTTGAAGAGCCCTTTTATGAAAAATATTGCACTTATCCGGCTGCCAAAACGGTCCATCACAACTTCATGTACGGCATTTTGCAGCATACACTTGAAGTGCTAAAATACGTAAAAATGGTAGCAGGCACAAAAAAGCTGACCCAGCGTCAACTGGACCGGCTTCTGGCGATGACATTTTTGCATGACTGGGCTAAGATCATTGAGTATGAACCGGTGCCATCAGAAAACATGACCGTTGAAGGACGCATGCTGGGACATATTTTTATCGGAGCCCATCACACGAAGAAGATGATGGATGCTATCTCCAATTTTGATGAAACAGACGCATTGATCATTCTCAATGGAATTCTTGGACATCATGGCGCTTATGAATGGGGATCGCCGGTGCTGCCAAAAACAGTGGAGGCTCAGATCCTTCATCAGGCAGATAAACTGTCAGGAGATATTGAAAGCATTTTGTCTTTTACTGAAGACCAGGCTGCAAGAGAAGACCCTTTCACTGACAAACTCTGGAACATGGGGACAGACTACTTTAAAGGAGGGATCACATGAAGAAGATGTTTCCCAACCGCAACCGCGAACTGGAAGATGAGATGAACGCTTATCTCACAGCTGTGGTCAAAGGTGGACTGGTCTATCGCCAGGGGGTGCGGGATTATCTTGACGGTAATGAAAAAGCATTTGAAGAACGGTTACAGGAAATGAATGCCCTTGAACAGGAAGCAGATGACCGGCTCCGTCAGGTGAAGTATAAGCTCTACGCCTACAATCTCATTCCTGATGCCAGCGGCGATATTCTTGAGCTGGCTGACTCGCTGGATAATCTGGTGGATACGGCGAAGCATACCCTGGAGCACTTGTCGATTGAAAGACCGGTGTTTCCCGATTTTACGATTCGGCCTTTTCTTGAACTGACAGAGCTCTCCAGCCAGGCAGCAGATGAGCTGCTGATGGGTGTTCGAAACTTTTTTGGAAACACAGGTGTGGTGGAAGACTTCGTGACAAAAGTCAATTTTTACGAGAGCGAAGCCGACAAAAAGGAAGAAGCCATTGCCCGCATGGTGTTTCAGTCGGAGGAGATTGCACGACTTAGCCATAAAATGCATTTGCGCTATTTTATTCAGCAGGTGGCTGCCATTTCTGATATTGCCGAAGATGTTGCACTGAAACTGTCGGTTTTTCAGTTAAAGCGAAAACTGTGAAACCGGTTTAAAGAACGGGTGGCTGTTGTTGCTTGAACAACAGCTTTTCAAGCGGTACAAGGGGTGTCTGTGATTCCTGTATCGCCTTTTTTAATGCTGCAGCAAAGGCAATGGCCTGTGGGTGGTCGCCATGCAGGCAAATGGTCTCGCCGCTTAAATGCAAAGCATGCCCGTTGATTGATTCAATGGGCTGCCCGTTGATCATGCTCAGCATGCGTTGGATGCACAGACCCACATCGTGGATGAGCGCTCCCTCTTTTCGACGTTCCACCAGGCGGCCGTCATCCTCGTAAGCCCTGTCGGCAAAGATCTCTCTGGCATAGGGTGTCTGGCAGCGATCAGCCGCTCTTGACAATGCAGAGTTTGGAGGTCCAACAAGAATCACATCAGTTCCCAGCAGGGCGGTGGCTTTGGCAACAGCCATTGCCAATGGTTCATCCACAGCCGCTTCGTTATATAGTGCGCCATGGGGTTTGAGGTGCTGCAATTTTCCACCGCAGGCTTGGAGAAATGCTTTCAGGGCACCTGCCTGATAAAGAATCATGGCCATGATCTCTTCTGATGAAAAGCGCATCTGCCGTCTTCCAAAGCCCTGAAGGTCCGGGTAGCCAGGATGGGCACCAACGGCAACTCCATATTTTAATGCCAGTTCAACTGTTTGCTGCATCACCAGTGGGTCACCGGCATGAAACCCACAGGCAATGTTGGCAGACGTGATGTGGGGCATCATACAGGCATCATTTCCCATTGTATAGATGCCAAAGCTCTCACCTAAATCAGCATTCAAATCAATCATGGAAGAGCTCCTTTCCGTTGAGCTCGGCTTGGTGATGTGATACAAAATCGATTATCTGGCGAATGGGAGTCATATAGCTTTCAAGTGAAAGACCATCAACGGTGACGGTCTGCTTCTTGGTGCATCCATCAACAGCGCCGGCGGCTACCATGGCCTTCAGCGTGATAATCTCCGTTTCAGCCGAAGGGCACAACATGTTGCCGGTGATGAGTGAGAGAGCTGCTGCCAGACCATAAGCAGCCCAGTTGGATACCCCGGTTGGAATAAGATAGTCTGCTGGCGTGACACACGCGATTTTATCTCCAAGGGGAACATGCTGATGAATATAGGTGTTCAGGCGTCCCATTCCCAGTTCATTACCGCCATCTCCGATGGCAAGGGTGGAGCATGCCTGACGACGACAGATTTCAAAAAGGGAATCAAACTGTGGAATGACATGATTCAGCGGTTCGCCCCGCATAGAATAACTGTGACCATCAGACGCTTTGCCGGGTCGTTCGATGGCAATCACATAATCAGGGTGGTAAGTGGTGAAGAGTTTTTCGAGAGCCTCATCTGCTTCAGATTGCTGGGTGGGGATGACATGGATTACTATTTCAGCAGCAATCTGAGGAAAGCCGGCCTGAAGGCCAGCCCTCAGCAAAGAAGCCGAGTACTTATCTGTCACAATACCAACAGACTTATTCAGCGACGAAAGGGAAGAGGCCATTACTAAAGCGCCTGTTAAGCCATCGGTTTCACCAGCCATGGCGTCGATAACGCAAAACCCGGTCAGTACCAAAATTTTTCGGGCAGAAAACAGGCTGACAGTCGCCTGTGAAAAATCATCAACTGGGGCAGTGGGTGCAAATCCCCGTGCCCCGGGATCCTGCCGGATTAATTGAGATAAAAAGGTGAAGGATGATTTCAGATGCAAGGGTGGATGAGTGATAAGTTGTTGTGACACAAGGTTGCTCCTCTCAAAAAACAGTCGTCTGTCGGACGGAATCTGATGGAATATTCACAATCATTTCTTTCGTGGATTTGATTTTATGTCCGGGTATGATATAATATGAATGTCATTCACTGGATGACCCTATTATAACAAAATTCATTGATTTCAAAAAGAAAATCCTCCGGAGGACCCACGCCACCTAAACGCAGGAAATGGAAGCGTGAGGGTGGATTTAAAGGTCGATACACATGACTATCATGAAAGGTTTGAAAAAAGTGACGGTGGGGAGGTGGTTTAGAGAAGGGCCAAAATGCATTGTTATAAATAATCAGAAACAAATCAATGCCATTTGGAAAAACAAAGGGAGGTGTAAACCCTGATAATCCGTTGTCAGGGGAAAACATGCAAAAAAAATTAGCGTTGATGTTAGCTGTAATGATGATGCTGGCCTTACTGGCCGGTTGCGGTTCACCGGCACCGGCGCCAGCAGAGGAACCGGCAGAAGCTCCGGCGGAAACGCCCGCAGAAGAACCAGCAGAAGAACCAGCAGAGACAGATGAACTGACGCAAGATTATAGTGATATGTTCGTTTCCATCGCCACAGGCGGTACAGGGGGCGTTTACTTCCCATTGGGAGGGGCGTTGGCCAGCATCTTCAACAGTTATGTTCCTGGAGTTACTGCTAATGCTGAATCCACCGGTGCATCAGTGGCCAATGTCGATTTGGTGGGCCAGGGCGAATCGGAGATCGCCTTCATCCAGAACGATATCACCTACTATGCCTATACAGGTACAGAAATGTTTGCTGATCGTCCGGCTCCCATTGACAATCTTCGGGGCATGGCGGTTATATATCCCGAACTGATTCAAATTGTTGCCCTGGCTGATGCGGGCATTGAGTCGGTTGAAGATTTGGCTGGCAAAGATGTGGCCATTGGTGCACCCGGGTCCGGGACTGAAGCCAATGCCAAGCACATTCTGGCAGCCCATGGGTTAACTTATGATGATCTGGGCAAAGCAGATTTTCTGTCCTTTGCAGAAGCAGCTGATCAGCTGAAAAACAAGCAGATTCATGCTGCCTTTGTAACCGCTGGTATTCCCACTGCAGCCATTACCGAAGTGGCTACCACTGCTGATATTGTCATTGTTCCCATCGATGCCGGCAAAATTGCCGAATTATCCTCAGAGTACCCCTTCTACGTGGAAGTTTCCATTCCTGGGGGCACCTATCCCGGAAACGATGATGACATTGTGACCACAGCAGTCCAGGCAATGCTGGTGGTACCGGCAGATCTGCCGGAGGGGTTGGTTTACAACATGACCCGCGCCATGTTTGAGAATCGCCAGGAAATTATTGATACCCATGCCCGCGGCAACGATATCACACTGGATACCGCGCTTTACGGCATGCCCATTGAGGTTCATCCAGGTGCAACCCGTTACTATGATGAGGTGGGAGCCAACTAAGCAGTTAGACGTGCCAGGAGTGAAGGTATTGGAAAAACTCCAATGCCTTCCTCTTCTTTTATACGTCCTATCAACAGAAGAAAGGTGACCGATGATCAGACAGAAGAAAGCACTTATAATTTTTATCCTGCTGGTTGCAGTCGGGTTCGCCAACACACCTATATACTATCTTCAGATGGCCCATAATGAAACGAATCAATCGTTGAAGCGAATTTCCATGTCGCCGAATGGAACTTTTACGGTGGAGTACATTCACTCGGTGATGAAAACTCCTGTTTATGAACAATACCGGGTATTGCCTGACCTGCGGCTGCTGTTAACAGAGACTCGATTTACAACCTATGGAGCAGGGCATCCGGAGCAGGGAAATCATGATTTTGAAGTGACAGACAAAGGGTTTCGGATCTACAACATCAATGAACCCTTTTCTTTTGTTGTTTATCGCACGGCACCGGAGGAAACTGGTGCAGCAGTCACGTTGAGGTACGAAGAACAGGTAATTCCCCTTTTATCCATTTCTTTGGAACGAACGCCTGTCAGGTTGTCGATGAAAAGGGATCCATGGTGGTTATATCGGATCAGGGAGGGAAGCGAATGGCTGATGAACGGAAGCAACAGGATGAAATAGATCAGGTGGATCAAACCGGGGATCTGCAAAATCAACTACCGGAAAAAGAGGCTTCAGGAATCGCTGATTTTATAGAAGATGAAACCGTAGATGTTAATGAAGCTATGGAAAAGTTTGACAAAGAAGCCGGTGCCATGAGAAAACTGACCGGGATGGTGGGGAAAGCCGTCGCAGCACTTGCGGTGGCCATGTCCTTATTCCACATGTATACCGCATTTTTTGGCACTCTTTTGTCCATGCGCCAGCGTTCGCTGCATGTCATTTTCGCCTTTGTCATCGGATTCATGCTTTACCCCATGAGCAAAAAAAGCAAGGAAAAGCACGGCAACCGTATTCCTTACTATGATTATCTGTTGGCACTGGTGGCGGTGATTGTGTTTGGCTATCTTTTTGTTAATTTCCAAGCGATTGCCATTCGGGGCGGTATCATGGAAACCCAGGATTACATACTGGGATTCATGGCGATTCTGGTGGTGCTTGAAATTACACGGAGGGTTGTGGGACCGGAGCTTCCCATTGTTGCCATTATTTTTATCTTATATGCCAAATTTGGACCAATGATGCCAGGATTACTGGCTCACAGAGGTTATAGCTGGCGGCGAATCATCAGTCAGATGTACATGACTACAGAAGGGATTCTTGGAATTCCCATCGGTGTTTCCGCCACATTCGTTTTTATGTTCATCCTTTTTGGTGCTTTCTTGGACAAAACAGGCGTTGGGAAATTTTTCATCGACATGGCTTTTGGTCTGACAGGTCACCTTAAAAGCGGTCCGGCGATGTCGGCTGTTGTTGCCAGTGGCTTTATGGGTTCAATCTCTGGGAGTTCGGTGGCCAATACAGTGACGACAGGGGCTTTTACCATTCCTCTGATGAAAAAAGTCGGGTACAAACCGCATTTTGCCGGCGCCGTGGAAGCGGCTTCGTCCACAGGTGGTCAGATCATGCCACCTGTCATGGGTGCTGCTGCCTTTATCATGGCCGAGTTCACGGGTATTGCCTATGTGAATATTGTTATTGCAGCGATCATTCCTGCACTGCTCTATTATTTCGCAGTTGGCGCCATTGTTCACTTGGAAGCATCAAAACTTGGTTTGGAAGGGATCCCCAAAGACCGATTGCCGAACATGAAGAAGTTGCTGCTTACCCGGGGATATTTGTTCATTCCCTTGTTTGTCATTGTCTACCTCCTGATCAGTGGACGCACACCTCTTTTTGCAGCCATCTATTCCATTATGACAGCGGTTGCACTGGCCACGCTGGTGAGTTTAATAACCATCTTCATTTTTAAGAAAAAGGCAGATTTCACCTGGCGTGACTTTGTGGACGCCCTGGAGCAGGGGGCCAAAGGTGCTGTGAGTGTTGCCTGTGCCTGCGCCTGTGCCGGAATCATTGTGGGCGTGGTGACACTTACTGGTCTGGGGCTTCGGGTGGCAGAACTGATTGTAACTCTGGCTCAGGGAATGTTACTTCCCACTTTGTTTTTCACCATGATCGCTTCCATCATACTGGGAATGGGATTGCCTACAACAGCTAAATATATTGTATTGGCAACCATGGCTGTACCTGCGCTGATTCGTTTGGATGTGAATCTGCTGTCAGCGCATCTCTTCGTCCTGTACTTTGGAGTAATTGCTGATATTACACCACCAGTTGCCCTCGCAGCGTATGCCGGTGCGGGAATAGCGGGTGCCAATGCTATGAAAACCGGTTTTCAGGCGGTAAAACTGGCACTGGCAGCTTTCATTGTCCCTTATCTTTTTGCGTTAGACTCTCACCTTATTCTGGTGAAAGAAGTGCAGGGCTCAACTGTTATTTTTTATGGATTTCTCGAATCATTACCGGTGATCATTCCGGCTATTATGGGTACTTTTTGTTTGGCATGTGCCGTGGCGAATTACTTTGTGACGAAAAACAAATTTTATGAAACTGCGGTTATGTTCATTGCCGCCATTACGCTGATGAATCCCGGCATCTATACTGATCTCATCGGGCTTGTGGTTATCGTGGGAGTCTATTTACTTCAGAAAGCACGCGTCAAAAAAATGAAGACAGAAGCAGCTTAGCAGCAGTCTTACAATCATGAGGTACCCTGAGCCGTTCACTGGAGAGACATCACTCCGGTGAACGGCTTCTTTCGTTGGAAGAGAAACGTCGGGACAATCATTGAGGACAAGGTGTGCCGACCTGTTGTGTTTTTAACTTGCGACAAAAAATGATGCAGATCTGGCAACCACCTGCTGTCATAGAGTAAACGTTTTGTGCAAGTGTCCCTGACTGCTGTATTCGAGGACATCACTCTGGTATACTATTAATGAGGAAGCACCATTTCCGTTTGTCATGAAGCGAATCAGGAGGAAGATGCCCATGCTGCACCTATTAGTGGGACAACAGGTGGAAGAAAAAGCGCACTGGATGTATCGACAGATTCAGCAGATGGTTGATGACGATGAGATGCATCGCATCATTGTCCCTGAGCAATTTACAGTACAGGCAGAGCGGGCCTACTTGGAAATCACCGGGAGTCAGGGCCTGATGAATCCCGAAGTGATCAGTTTTAACCGCCTGGCCTATCGGGTATTTCAGGAAACTGGAGGGCGCACCCGGGTGGTGATTGATGATCTTGGTAAGCATATGCTGCTGCGAAAATGTCTGATGGATCTGGAACCCCAGCTAACCCTTTATCGGGGCCTGGTTCGGGAACGGGGCCTGGTGGATAAAATGGTGGAAAGTCTGACCGAATGCAAGCAATATGAAATTACCCCTGAAATGTTATCAGGCATCGCAAAAAAAGTGGAGAATCAACCCTTGCTGGCAGATAAACTGCATGACTTGGCCATGGTCTACCATTATTTTGAAGAGGCTCTAATGGGAAAGTATCTTGACAGAGAAGACCAGTTTGCAGCGCTGATACAGCAAATGGAATCATCGGAAACTGTAGGCAAGTCACATTTTTGGATTGATGGTTTTTTCAGTTTCACTCCCCGAATGCTCACAGTGATACAGCAACTGTCCAGAAAAGCCAAAAATGTCTATCTAACGGTATACGGCAATACAGAATGGATTGGGCAAAGTGGAGAACCGCTGATGCATCAGATCAATGAATTTCTTCAACGTGTAAAACAGGAAATGCCGGTACAGGTGGTGGATGTGGATGTATTGCTGGAAAAAACAGAGAAACTTACTGCCCTTACCCATGTCCAAAACACGTTCCAACAGCTGCCGGTGAAGCCTTGGATGGATGAAACCCGGCAGGTGCATTTCTTTGCTGCCACCAGTGATGATTCTGAAGTGGATGAAGTGGCGGCTCGTATTCGTCAACTGGTGCAGGAGGAAAACTACCGATATCGAGAAATAGCAGTTCTCTGTGCCGATCTTGATAATCGCCAGGGAAGTATCAAGCGAGGTTTTGAACTTCAGGAAATCCCCTTTTTCCTGGATGTAAGGCGCAAACAACTGGAACATCCCCTTATTCGGCTGATTCCAGCAGCATTGGATGTGATTTCCAAAGGATATACCCTGCAAAGCGTGTTTACATACATGAAAACCGGCTATGCAGATATTTCCCAGAATGATCTCGAAGCACTTGAAAATGCAGCGCTGGCTCAGGGACTTCGGGGCAGCAGGTGGAAATATCCAGTGGAACGATGGGAAGAAGAACCAGGAGGAGACCGCCTGAACCAATTGCGTCAGCAGGTGATAGAACCGCTGATCAATCTGGAAGAAGCATTAAAGAACGGCTCTGATGTCAAAAACATGACCAGAGGAGTTTTTCAGTGGCTGAAGGTCCTTGACGTACCCCGGCAAATCGAAGCAGAAGCTGCTGAACTGCAGGAAAATCAAGATCCTGAAACAGCAGCCCTCATCACCCAGCTTTGGAATCGGATGATCCAATTGATGGATCAGTTGGTGGAGCTCATGGGTGAAACAACTATTTCCCTGCGTGAATACCGGCAATTATGGCAGGCAGGCCTTGAAAATATTGAAATAGGCCTTATTCCCCCTAAAAATGATCAGGTGATGGTGGGAACGCCCGAACGCTCCCGGCAGGCGGGTATACGCGTACTGTTTCTCATGGGTGTCAATGATGGCGTATTACCGGCGGTACCCGGAAACACCGGCGTACTCCTGGAAACTGAGAAAGCGGTGTTGCAGCAGCAAGGATGCCCTCTGGGAGTTGAAAGTGAAGTACGGCAGGCACACGAGATACTGACCATTCATTTGGCTCTGGCCCGGCCCAGCGACTTGCTATGGGTTAGTTATAGCCTGGCAGGTGTTGAAGGCGAAGCAAAAAGACCCTCTATCCTTGTGGATCGGCTGCGAAAAATGTTTCCAAAGGTTCCGCTAAACAGCAATCTGACGGCGACGGCGGCGTCTGATTTGGGTCGTTTATGGAGCAGTCGGTACAGCTACCTGGCACTGGCAGGAAAAATGCGGGAGCTGGCAGATGAAAAAGTGGTGCCATCTTTCTGGAAAGATTTGTTCTACTGGTTTCGCCAGCACCCTGACTGGCAAGCAGCAGCAGATCAACTGGCGGAGGCACTCTTTTATCGAAACCAGCCGCCGGCCCTTAAACAAAACCAGGCCCAGGCACTTTTTGGAAATGAATACAGGGGAACAGTCAGCCGCCTGGAACTGTTTAATCGATGTCCTTTCGCTCACTTTGTCAGATATGGATTAAAACCATCCCCCAGAAAACAGCGGGAAATTCTGGCGCCAGATATGGGAACACTGCTTCACGAAATGATGGACACCTTCGGCAGGCATTTGCAAAAAGCCGGTCTTGATCCCCGATCACTGGAAGAAAATACTGTCAGACAATTGACAGAAACTATGGCAGACCAGCTGGTGGATGATTTTCAGTACGGTGTTTTCAACAGCAGTGCCCGGTTCCAATACCAGGGACACCGTTTGAAACGGGTAAGTCGACGGGCGGTTGACACCATGCTCCACCACCTGCGTCAAACAGGCTTTCAACCTTTTGCCTACGAAATTCGTTTTGGAGGCGTCGAAGGAGACGGTGCCCTGACATCTTTTCAAATATCAACGGGAGATGGCACCCGAATCTCCCTGGAGGGACGTATTGACAGGCTTGATCACCTTGTAACAGAGGAAGCCACCTATTATCGGGTCATTGACTACAAATCAGGGAAGCAGACATTTTCATTGACGGAACTGATGTATGGACTGCAACTGCAGTTGCTGGTATATCTGATGGCAGCGCTGAAACAGCATGAAGGAACAGAAAATGAACCGTCAAAACCGGCGGGAATGTTCTATTTTTATTTGGATGATCCGCTGGTTAACATGAATGCTGATGACGAAGCGGCTGCCCGGGAAGAAATACGTAAGCAATTGAAAATGAACGGGCTGGTTCTTGAGAATCTGGAAATTATTCGGGAAATGGATCACAGCATGGAACAGGATTCTATGTTAATACCCGCGGGCATCACAAAAGCAGGGGAGTTGAAAAAAAGCAGCAGCACCATTTCTGAAGACGATTTAGGGATGCTTCAACGGTATGTATGCCGACAGATTGGTGAAACGGCCACAGCCATTCTTCAGGGCGAGATTCAAGCATCACCCGCCCGTTTAAAGAACTGGAAAGCCTGCCATTACTGTGAATATCAGAGCATTTGTCAATATGATGAACAATTTGAGGATAACCAGCCTCGCAAATTCATGGCAATGAAAGACAGCGAAGCCCTGCAGAAAATGAGGGAGTGCCTGATGCCGGAAAAGGAGGAAACCCATGAATCGGTGGACCAGTGAACAGAAGGCGGCCATTGAAACCCGCGGTTCCAACCTGTTGGTTTCAGCGGCGGCCGGATCAGGAAAGACTGCTGTTTTAATTCAGCGGATCATCCAACTGGTTTTGGATGATGGTGTGGATATCGACCGGTTACTGGTGGTCACTTTCACCCGGGCGGCAGCGGCAGAAATGCGGGAACGGGCGGCAATGGCTCTCATGAAAAGTCTGGATACCCACCCACAGAAAGAAGCTTTTATCCGCAGGCAGCTGGCTCTTGTAAATCAGGCTTTCATCATGACTTTTCATGCCTTTTGCATTCGGGTAATCCAGCAACATTATTACCTGATTGATCTTGAACCGGCATTTAGAACGGCTGATCAGTCTGAAACAAATCTATTGCAACAGGAAGCATTGGATGAACTGCTGGAAACAACCTATGAGGAAGCAGATCCCCATTTTTTAAAACTGGTGGAAATGTACTGTCATAACCGTAACGACCAGGCACTGGAAACCATGATCTTGAGCTTACATGCCTTTTCCCGGAGCCAGCCCAAACCGGACGAATGGCTGCAGGATCAGGCGGCAGCCTTTCGGCTTTCTCCTCAGGAACTGGCAGATTCTGCCTGGGTAACCCAGTTGACAACTCAGACAATGGTGAAACTCAATGAGGCTGCATCGCTTCTGGAAGAGGCGATTGCCATTGCCAACCGTCCAGATGGGCCCGAACCCTATTTAAAGCGATTGCTGCCGGAACTGGCAGATATCAGACGTCTGATTGAGGATGGAAATCATCAGCAGAAAACTCTCTTTCAGGAGATTCACAGCTTGGAGTTTCAGCGGCTTCCACCCTGCCGGGATGGAGATGATGCCTTGAAAGAGGCGGCCAAATCCCTGCGGGATCAAGTCAAAAAAGAAGTGAAGGATCTTCAGGAAAAGTGGTATTTTCGCTCCCTGGAAGACTTTTCTCAGGATCATCAGCAGGTGGCGGAAGCCATGGCATATTTGACACGTCTTGTCAGTCGCTTTGATGAAGGATATCGACATAAAAAAGAAGAACGCCAGGTGCTTGACTTCAACGATCTGGAGCATCGCGCTCTGGATATTTTGGAGATAGACGCTGCCAGTTCATTCTACCGCAACCACTTCAAAGCCATATTCATCGATGAGTATCAAGACAGCAACCGGGTTCAGGAAGCCCTCATAGCGCAGATTAAAGGGCCGGACAACTTGTTTATGGTGGGCGATGTGAAACAAAGTATTTACCGTTTCCGTTTGGCTGAGCCGGAATTATTTATGGATAAATATCGTCAGTTTACACCGGAATCTGGCAGTCTCAACCAACGCATTGATCTGAAACGCAACTTCCGCAGCCGTCCGGCCATTCTTCAGGCTGTGAATACCGTGTTTCGCCACATTATGTCCGAAACACTTGGAGAAATTACTTATGATGATGCCGCCTCTCTGGAACCTGGCAATCAGGACCTCATCAACATGAAACAACTTCCGGTGCAGGTACATCTGCTGGAAAGAAAAAACGCAATGGACACACATATTGATGAAGCCGGTGCAGCCACCCATGAAGATGAGGTACAGGAGCTGCTGGAGGAATGGACAGATCAGGAGGCGGAAGCGCATCTGCTGGTGCGGCAAATCCGACAGCTGATGAAGGAGACGATTGAAGATCCCAAAGAGGATCATCCGCGTCATGTGAGATACCGGGACATCACCATCTTACTCAGAGCTCCCGGGAACCAGGCGCCCCATTTTATGGAAGTGTTTTCCCGGGAAGGCATTCCCGTCTATGCCGATCTGGGCACCGGTTTTTTCGACTCTCTTGAAATTCAGCTTTTTTTGAACCTGCTGCGAATCATTGATAATCGCCGGCAGGATATGCCGCTACTCAGCGTGCTGCGTTCACCTTTCGGACACTTTTCAACGGAAGATTTGACCACCATTCGTCTGAGCAGCCGGCATACTGGTTTTTATGAGTGTTTCGAGGCTGCAGGAGAAGATGAAACCCCGCTGGGTGAAAAGGTGCGCGGGTTTTTGCATCAGTTGCAATCATGGCGAAAACAACTGCGGCAATTGACACTGACCGATTTTCTCTGGTGGTTGTTTTCTCAGGAGGGATTTGACGCTCTTTGTGCCGCGATGCCTGGCGGCCAGCAACGGCAGGCCAATGTACGCATTCTTCTCAAACGTGCAGAAGAATATGCAGCAGCGAATGAAAGCAGTCTGTACGGTTTTTTAACCTATGTGGAAAAGCTTGCTTTTCGTCAACGCAATGATATTGGACCTGCCAGAACCTTGACAGAAAATGACGATGTTGTGCGAATGATGTCCATTCACAAAAGTAAAGGATTGGAGTTTCCGGTTGTCATTTTGGCGGGCTTGGGGAAGCGTTTTAACCGCAGGGATCTGCAATCTCCTCTGCTGATGCATCGCTCCCTGGGCATCGGGCCTCTCTATGTGAATCCAGATCTTCGAATTAAGCGAAATACCCTTGCCCGGATTGCGATTCTGGAAAAAAGCCGGCTGGAGAGTTTATCAGAGGAAATGCGGGTTTTGTACGTTGCCATGACCCGGGCGCAACATCAATTGATCATGACAGGTACCATATCTGATTTATCAACAGCCATTACACGCTGGACAGGACCTGTTAGCCAGGGAAAATTCATGAAGGCGCAGCATCTTTTGGACTGGTTGGGACCGGTCTGGGTCAGGCTGCCGGAGGCAAAGGTCCTGCATAAACTGGCAGAACCTCCTGCAAAAAAGGCTATGATTTCAAGTGATGCAAACTGGTCGTTTCATTGCTGGAATCGCTCAGACTTGCTTCAGATTCACCTGGACAGGGATGCACAACAACAGCAGTTTAAAAAAGAACTGCTGGCAGAGTCGCCGGCCATGTGTTATACGCACCGGCACATTTTTGAAACTCGGTTTACATGGCAGTATCCCTTTGAGACCGACAGCCAGACACCGGGAAAAATCAGCGTTACTGAAAGTACCAAACAGCAGGAAGCTGTTGAAATGGAAAGACCTCAGACAGTGCCTCTAATGCCCCTTCCCAGATTTATGGAGAGTCATCAGCAGTTGTCTGCAGCAGATCGGGGAACGGCAATTCACTACGTTTTGCAGCATATGGACTTTCAGACAGCCCGTGGGCCGGAAGACATCCAGCGTCAGATTGATACCATGATGAAGACCGAGATGATTTCGCAGGAAGAAGCAGCTGTCGTGGACCCGCAGGTGATTATGGGGTTGTTGGATAGTGAACTCGGTGGACGGATGTTGAAGGCGACAAAAATATTCCGCGAACTTCCCTTTGTGCTTCGTGCACCAGACAGAGAAGGTGTGCTGATACAGGGTATCATTGATTGTTGCTTCGAAGAAGAAGGTCAATGGGTGCTGGTTGACTATAAGACTGATCATGTCCTTCCAGAGATGTTAGACCGCTGGGCGGCGGGATATCAACCCCAACTGGCCCTGTATCGTCAGGCATTGACTGCTCTCTCGGGAAAAAAAGTGAAAGAAACGCTGCTCTATCATTTATACTTGGAGCAAGCCGTACAAATCCCTCATCAAGACGAATCGGCTTGATAAATGAAGATGAAGAAAAATACAACGGAAAGAAGTGATGACATGAAATCAGATGCATTCAGCTTTGCAAGCGACAATTGTGCGGGTGTACATCCGACAGTCATGGCGGCCATGGCGGCAGCCAATGAGGGGTATGTACACTCCTACGGGGATGACGTTTATACCAGGGAAGCAGTGGCGATCATTAACCGCTTATTCGGGGGAGATGCTTCTGTTTTTCTGGTGTACAACGGGACTGGTGCCAATGTCACCGGCATTTCTCACCTGATTCGCTCCTACCAAACCGTTTATTGCGCTGCTGCTGCCCATATTCATGTGGACGAATGCGGTTCGTTGGAGCATTATGCCGGATGCAAAGTGGTGGCACTGCCCTCTGATGACGGGAAAATAACATCAGAAGCGATGGAGCCCTACCTTGTGGGAATTGGAGACGAGCACCGCTCACAGCCCGGGCTGATCTCCATTACACAGCCCACTGAATATGGCGTGCTCTATACACCTGATGAAATTCGGCATTTAGCTGATTTTGCCCATGGCAGAGGAATGAAACTTCACATGGATGGTGCCAGAATCGCCAACGCATCAGCTGCACTCAACTTGCCGGTGGAACACTTCACCACTGCGTGTGGCGTTGACCTCGTCTCCTTCGGAGCGGCAAAAAATGGTATGATGTTTGGTGAAGCGGTGGTGTTTCTGGATCAAGAGGCGGCCAGGGCATTTCCCTATGTGCGCAAACAGGGCATGCAGCTACACTCAAAAATGCGTTTTATGGCTGCTCAGTTTATCGCCATGCTGACGGATGATTTGTGGCTTGAAAATGCCCGCCATGCCAATGCAATGACCCGCCGCTTGCATGAAGGGCTGTGCCGTATCAGCGAAATCAAGGTGACCCGGCAGGTGCACTGCAATGCTATTTTTGCCTGCTTTCCAAAGGAATGGATAGTTCCCATGCAGGAGCGTTTTCATTTCTATGTCTGGGATGAATCCGTTAATGAAGTGCGTCTCATGACCTCCTTCCAGACGACGACAAAAGAGGTGGATGCTTTTTTGGCTGCATTGATTGAAGAAGCGGGTAAATCATCAAAAGAAGGGGTAATAGTAAATTAACCTGAATATTGAGGCGTTATCCAGCACAGTTGAAAGGAGGTCTTCTTATGAATTTCGAAGGATTTGAACAATATCTTCGTCAGCAGGGAATCTGTACTGAACATGAAATCAGAGAAGTCATCGCCCGAATCAGTTGGGTGGAAACCACACTGAACATTAGCCTTGACGATTTAACCAAAAACGAAGCAGAACTGCTGGCTTTTCGGGGTACATTGCTGGAAATCATTGGTTCCGAAGAGAAAACAGAGGATTTTTTCCGGGCATTACGCTCTTACTACGATTTTCATCAAGGTCTATCATGAGAATGATCCACCTGCGACAGCTAGATTCACAAACCAACCATAACAGGTTAATAAACGTAAAGGATTGATCAGACAGCATGAACAGCCTCACCATCGTTGGATATACATTTGTAGGGTTCATCACATTTTTGCTGGTGATTTTCTGGTCAGGGTTAAAGCGACCAGTCAAATCCCTTGCCCCCAATTTGCCTGACATCATCAATACCGAACAAATCGAAAATTTCGGAGGAGGGTCCGTCGGCACGAAGCGTGCCCACTTGCCTGTACCGGTTCAGGATCACTTGGTATCGGTTTATCCTGAAGGGCAACCTGCAATAACGACAGCAGTGGTATGGGGGAGAGCCCGCTACCGGATCTCCGGGTTGTGGATGCCGCTACGATATGAAACCTGGTGTCAATCGGGAAAGGCATTTCTCAGACACTTGACTTTTTTCTGGCACGGAAAAACCATCATCAAAGGCATTGATTTTTTTCTTGATAGTATCGGTGCACTTCAGGCTAACGGAGTGATCCCGATGAATGAAAGCGGAAAGAAAGTGACCGAAAGTCAGTGGATCAGTTTTTGGGCAGAGAGCTTGGTGCTGGGCCTGGTGGACCTGGATGATGAACGCTTGAAGTGGAAAGAGGCTGATGCGGGGTCGGTCATTCTGGAACTGCCTCCTTTTCTGGAAGAAGAGCCATGCGATGCCTGTTTCCTTCATCTGTGGTTTCATTCCAAAACAGGAAGAATTGAAACCATTAAAGCCCAACGATATCAGGGACAATTGGCAGCGGAAAGAATCGCCTGGTTTCTTCATGTGAAAAAATGGCATCAGCATGAAACCAACTGGATTCCTGAGTATACCGTTCGGTGGGGAAACCAGCGGAAGCCCTGGTGTCATTACCGGGTGGATGGCATCAGACGGGACGTTCCTGTTGATGGAATGTTTCGGCAGGTAAATCCTCACCAGTATGAAAAAGACAAAGTTCGGAGTAAAAAACGGGGAAAACAGCGGATGAAACGTTAAAACCACAATGTTTAGAGTCGTGCCAGCCGAAAGCTCTTTAGGAGAACCGCATCAGGTTCGCCTAAAGGGCTTTTATTTTGGAGAAAGGGTGGTGAAAAAACAGTCATGTCATATGAAAAATCAGATCACTGATAGAAATGGAAAACAAACACCCCGAAGATGCAAGACAAATAGCCTTGACGAATTGGGACAATATTTGTAAAATAAAGTAAAGTCAGACATTATCGAAAATCGCCAAGTTTGCCGCGTCTTTTGCGAAATGGTTAGATATTTAACAAACAATCTAACGGCTTTCAACAGATCGCTGGAACAGCACCTATGGGATAAGGAGGGGGCGAATGCATCCATTTTGGACAACAACTTTTCAGGAAACCTGGGATGATTGTCAGCAAAGATATGTTGATTTTAAACCAGTTAGTGAACGGTTAAAAGAGCTTCATTGTCAGGCTCTTCAATGGGAACTAAGTGAACCACTGGTGCAGAAAAACAGTTCAAAAACACGGGTCATTGCCAGACGGTTTCCTGATTATTTCAAGAGGGTCATTTTGCCGGTATTTTCGCAAAATGAGGCGACAGCATTGGCGCTTGACGAGTTTGCCGAAGCAATGGATCACTTTCACTTGGAAGAGCCCGGAACAGCAACCAAGATTCCACAATGGGTGCAACAAATGCAACAACAGGCCATTCAGCTATGCAAACCGATACAGCCTGATTTTGTCACACTCATGGTCTCCATTTCTTTGGCACATCTTTATCGATCAATCCCTGCTGCTAAACCTGAAACGCCTGCCGGTGCGACACAGTCAGGCGTTTGCCCGGCTTGTGGGTTGCCGCCACATTTCGCAGCCCTGGTGGAAACTGAAGGGTATCGGCAGATGGAATGCTGGTTGTGCGGTGAACGCTGGCCGTTTACCAGACTTGAATGCCCTTACTGTGGAGAACGCCACCCGCAGAAACTGGGATATTTCACGGTGGAGAAAATGGAAGTATGCCGAATGCACATCTGCCATAGTTGTCAGGCGTATCTAAAGGTTTTTGACACCAGATCACTGGCACTTAAAGATCCGTCTTTATGGGTGATGCATCTGGCCACACTTATATGTGACGATCTGGCAGCTGCCGAAGGCTATCACCCAGGGTCTGCAATGGAATGGCATCAACGGATGGTAATGGAGTGAATCAACACAGGTGAATATCAAACAGGAGGTGAAGACAACGTATGGAGGTAACCAGGAGACAGTTTCTAAAAGTCAGCGGGACAGCAGCTGCGGCAACGACGCTTTATGGAATTGGATTTCGCGGGGTGGCTCATGGGACTTATCGCCGGTTTCGGCTGCATTACGCCCATGAAGTCACCACCATATGTCCGTTCTGTTCGGTGGGGTGTGGCATTATTTGTCATGTGAGGGAAGGTCAGGTGGTGAACACAGAAGGTGATCCAGATCACCCCATTAACGAGGGCGCTCTCTGCAGTAAGGGGAGTTCTCTGTTTAACATGGCCTATGTGTACGATGAAAAGGGGAAACCGATCCCGAATCCCAACCGGGTAACCCAGGTACTCTATCGACGGCCGGGTGGTGCAGATTGGGAAACTGTGGATTGGGACTGGGCACTGAGAACCATTGCCGCCCGCATCAAAAAAACCAGGGATGATACTTTCATGATCCAAAACAGTCAGGGTGTTCCTGTCAATCGAACGCCGGCCATTGCCTGGCTGGGGAGTGCTATGTGCAATAATGAAGAAAACTATCTTTTTCATAAAATGACCCGTGGCTTGGGTCTGGTGAACATCGATCACTGTGCCCGCCTCTGACACTCCTCCACCGTCGCCGGTCTCGGCGCCACATTTGGCAGGGGAGCCATGACGAATCATTGGATCGATTACCAGCATTCAGATGTGATGATGAACATTGGTCTTAACACGGCAGAAAATCACCCGGTATCCATGAAATGGATTCAGAAGTCCAAAGACCGGGGTGGAAAGCTGATTTGCGTAGATCCCCGGTTCACTCGAACCGCGGCCATGTCAGACCTCTACGTTCCCATTCGCCCGGGAACCAACCTGGCTTTTCTCAACGGGATGATCCAGTATGCCCTTGAAAATGACCTGGTGCATCATGAATACCTCATCAACTATACCAATGCCGCATATTTGGTAAATGAAGCCTATCATTTTGAAGACGGAATGTTCTCGGGGGCCCGGTTAATGGATGACGGCATTGGTGGAGAAAAAGTGGTGTACGACAAGACCACCTGGTCATACCAGACAGATGAAGCCGGACAGGTGCTGTCAGATGAAACCCTGGAAGATCCCTACTGTGTCTATCAGCTGATGAAACAGCATTTTCGCCGTTATGATTTGCAAACAGTCAGTGAGATCATCGGCTGTCCGCTGGAAACACTGCAGACATGTGCCGCATTGTTCTGCAGCACCGGTAAACCTGAGAAAGCTGGCAATATTATGTATGCCATGGGCATCACCCAGTTTACCCACGGGGCAGAGAATGTAAGAGCCATTGCTATTCTTCAGGCTATTTTGGGAAATATGGGACGACCAGGCGGTGGTGTCAATGCCCAGCGGGGGCAATCAAATGTGCAGGGTTCCACCGATATGGCCATGCTGTACCATATCATTCCCGGGTATATGCCGGTACCCAGCGAAAGCCTCCATCCCACGCTGGCGGCTTATCATGCCACATCTCCTGGCGGATACTGGGCAAACCGGCCCAAATTCATGAGCAGTCTGCTGAAAGCTTTCTGGGGAGAATACGCCACCCCTGATAATGATTATGCTTATGATTATCTTCCCAAGATTGATAAGGAGCGGTCTCACATTGCCACTTCCAAATACATGGGAGACGGTGAGATCAAAGGAATGGTCTGCTGGGCAGACAACCCGGCGGTGGGCGGCCCCACAGCTGCACGCAAACGGAAAAATTCAACCAAGCTGGACTGGCTGGTATCGGTGGATATTTTTGAGAATGAAACAGCCACATTCTGGAAAGAGCCCGGCGTTAACCCTGAAGAAATTGACACTGAAGTCTTTCTGCTGCCGGCGGCACTGCACATGGAACGGGATGGGAGCATCAGCAACAGCGGCCGATGGATTCAATGGCGGTATGCCGCCGCTACCCCGCCGGGTGACTGTCATTCTGACCTTTGGATTGTTGACCGCCTGTTCCGGGCCGTTCGGGATGCCTATCAGGTGGATGGTGGCGTCTTTCCTGATCCAATTCTCAAGATGAACTGGGATTATGGCGAAGATGCTTCTTCGGCACGGGTGGCCATGGAAATCAACGGGTATGACACACGCACGGGGGAACTGCTCACCAGCTTTGCCCAACTGCAGGATGACGGCTCAACAGCCGCCGGATGCTGGATTTATGCCGGCTATTATGCCAACGAAGAAGAACCTGCCTGCCAAAGGCGTATCAGGGAGACGGAAGGTGTGGGAAACCATCCGGAATGGGCCTATGCATGGCCCATTAACCGGCGTATTCTCTATAATCGCTGTTCCGCAGACCCTGCCGGCAACTCCTGGAATCCTGATCTGCCGTTATTTCAATGGAACGGCAGTGGATGGAACCGGTATGATGTGCCGGACTTCAATGCAGCTCTGTTGCCGGAAGAGTCTGCCCGCAACGCTTTCATCATGACAGGCGAAGGCAGGGCACGGCTTTTCAGTAATGGCATGGTGGAAGGGCCTTTCCCCGAGCACTATGAACCCTGGGAAAGTCCGTTGGCCAACCGGGTATCATCTGTTCAGTTTAATCCCTGTTCTACGGTCTGGTACCCTGACGACCGGGCAGACTATGCATCGGGAGCCTTCCCCCTGGTGGCCACCACCTATCGGCTGAGTGAGCATTATCAGACAGGTATGATGACCCGGAATATGCCTTGGCTGGTGGAAACCATGCCGGAGCTCTTTGTCGAAATCAGTCCAACTCTGGCGGCGGACCACGGTCTCGTCAGCGGTGACCAAGTGGTGGTTTCCAGCCAGCGTGGTGAGTTTAAGGCCCCTGTATGTGTGACACCGCGGGTGAAATCCTTTCAGGCAGGTGGCAAAACCATTGAAATGGTGGGGATTTTATGGCACTGGGGATATGCAGGACTTTCAAAAGGACCTGTTACCAATGATGTGGCACCTTCCATCGGCGATGCAAACACCACCATCCCTGAGTATAAGGCATTCCTGTGCCAAATCAGAAAGGTGGTGTAAGGGATGAAAAAATCAATTCTCATTGACACTTCCAAATGCATGGCCTGCCGTGCTTGCCAGGTGGCCTGCAAACAATGGAATCAGCTGCCTGCGGATGAAACAACCTTCACAGGCACCTATGAAAACCCACCACGGGTGTCTCCGGTCACCTGGATGCGCATCACTTTTCAGGAAGAAGAAACAGAGCAGGGGGTAAAATGGTTTTTTGGCAATCAGCGGTGTATGCATTGTACCGAAGCTGCCTGCGAAATTGTCTGTCCGGTGGGAGCTATCCATCATACTGATGCTGGAACCGTCGACATTGATTTTAACAAATGCATCGGATGCAACTATTGCGCTGCCAACTGTCCCTTTAAGGTGATCAGCTTTGATCGAAAGACAGATCTGCCCACGAAATGCACCTTCTGCTATGATCGTCTGGCCAATGGATACCAGCCGGCCTGTGCCAACGCCTGTCCCACAGGGGCCATTACTTTTGGCGATCGTGGCGAGCTCATTAATCGGGGCAGCCGGAAAGTGATGAGCCTCCAGGACCAGGGAAATGCCAAAGCATCCCTTTACGGACTGGATGAACTGTCGGGAACAGGCATGCTTTTCATACTGGAAGATGTCCCCACTCATTACTATTTACCGGAAAATCCTGTGGTATCACTGCAGGCACGACTCTGGAGTCTATTGTTCAGACCGCTGCGTATCTTTGTGGTTTTGGCCATGGGCCTGGGATTGTGGTCAAATTATCAAAAAAGCACTCAATTAAAGCAACGAATCATTCAACAAGAACACCGGAAGTCGGGTGCAGATGAGTCTGCAGGCTAATGAATCAAAGGAGGTGACTTTGTGAAAGCCAAAACCTTTCAGGGGGGTGCGCACATCCCCCATTACAAGGAGTACACTGCACATCTGCCCATACAGCCGATGGCCATTCCCGAGCATGTGGTGATACCACTGCTCCAGCATTTGGGAGAATCCAATGAATCGCTGGTAAAGCCGGGAGATCGGGTCAGGGTGGGAGATAAAATTGGTGACAGCGATGGTTTTTTCTGTGCACCCGTACATGCCAGCATCAGCGGCGTAGTGGAAGCTGTCGATAGGTTCCCCTGTTATGCAGGCGGCGAGCGGCTGGCTGTTAAAATTCGAAGAGAAGGGGAAAAGCAGTCATTTGTAACTGCCGATCAAATAAATTCCAGTGAAAAGACACCTGAGGAACTACGCCGGATCATTCGCGAAGCAGGTCTGGTGGGAATGGGGGGAGCTGCCTTTCCCACTCATATCAATATCAGCCCCCGGTCTCCCGTGGACATCCTGTTAATCAACGGAGCCGAATGTGAACCCTTTCTCACCTGTGATCACCGTCTGATGCTGGAGCGTGCAGATGATTTAATTGCCGGAGCAGTTATCATGATGCGTTGTATTGGGGCCAGTCATTGCTGCATCGGCATCGAAACCAATAAGCCGGATGCCATTGAGTTGTTGAAGGGAAAAACAGCCGGAAGGAACGATTTTGAAATTGTGCCGCTGGAAGTCAAGTATCCCCAGGGCTACAAGTCACATCTCATTAAAGCAGTGACAGGCAGAGATGTTCCCCGGGGTGCCCGTTCTGCTGATTTGGGGTGCGTGGTGCGCAATGTGGGTACCACCATTGCCGGGTATGAAGCCGTGGCACTGGGCAAGCCAGTCATTGAACGGGTGGTGACTGTCAGTGGACCAGATATTCCACAGCCTGGCAATTTCACGGTGCGCATTGGGACACCTGTCGATTTTATTTTGCAGCAATGTGGTGTTTTCAAGGCAGATGGTTACAAAATAATTTTAGGAGGACCCATGACCGGAGTGGCCCAGGAAACTTTGTCATCCTCCATTGTCAAAAGCACAACAGGTGTGTTGGTACTACCTGCAGACATGACATATGAAGAAGAAGTTTTCACCGACTGTGTTCGCTGCGGCAAATGTGTTGAACATTGTCCCATGCTGCTGTATCCCAACCAGCTGAGCATTTATGCCGAAGCGGAAATGATGGATGAACTGCTGGAATGGAATGCGATGGACTGCATGGACTGCGGCATTTGCGCTTACTTATGCCCTGGCCGGCGACCCATTGCCGATATGATTCGCCGGGTGCAACCGGCGCTAAAAAAGAAACAGCAGAAAAAAACCGGATAGAAAGGAGGATGTACATGGAACAGCAACGACTTGTCATAACACCGGCACCGCATTTGAAATCTGGCGAAAGTGTGGGCAAAGCCATGAGAGACACCATGATTGCCCTGGTGCCTGTCACACTGGTGGCCGTCTATTTCTTCAAAGCCTACGCCCTCTTTCTTATACTTATATGTATGGGAACGGCAGCATTGACCGAAATCGCATTCCGGCGCTTCAAGCATCAGCCTCACCGTCTGAAAGATGGCAGCGCTTTGCTGACAGGTTTGTTTGTTGCCTTGTGTTATTCAGCCACCACTGCCTGGTGGAAGGGGGCACTGGCCACCTTCATTGCTGTTGGAATCGTAAAGGAACTGATGGGTGGTTTGGGGTGGAACCGCTTTAACCCCGCGCTTTTTGGACGTGTAGCCATGATTCTGCTGGGCCCCTGGTTTGTGGACATCGGCACTGAGTTCATGCGTTGGAACGTCAATTTTGGTCCGGTGGATGTGATGACCCATGCCACGCCACTGGCCATGCTCCACCAGGGATTAAAAATGCCGGCGATGGGAAGTCTGTTTCTGGGATTCCCCGGCGGTGCCATGGGAGAAGTGTCACCCCTGGCGCTGCTTATTGGCGGCGGTTATCTCCTGTATCGAGGTCACATTAACTGGCGCATTCCTGTTTCGATTTTGTGTACGGTTTTTGTTTTGGCAGCCATCACCGGCCAGAACCCGTTCTTACACTTGGTGACGGGCGGGTTGATGCTGGGTGCATTTTTCATGGCGACAGACTGGGTGACCAGTCCCATTACCGAAAATGGCAAGGTGGTCTTTGGAGTTGCCATCGGTGTATTGATTGTTATCTTTCGAATTGGATTGGCGCCAACAGAAGGGGTGGCGTTTTCCATCCTCATTATGAATGCTTTTGTCCCCACCATTGAAAAAATGACCCGCCGTCTTCCTTTCAGCGAACCCCGAAAAACAGCGGCGAGACACATCACTCTGCCAGGATCAAATATTTGAAGCTTGGCCAAAGCCCTTTGTCTTCAACCTCCAACCCTGTATGGCAACAGGGTTGTTTTTATAACCGGGAATAAGCTCCGGGTTGTGAGACAAAGGGTTCTTTGATACAATGAAATCGCAGAAGAATTCAGAAATCATCATGAAAGAGGTGGTCCCATGATCTTGTCGGGAAAAGAAATACATGCACGAATGGGAACGGATATTTTCATTGAACCCTTTAATGAAATACAGCTGAATCCCAACAGCTATAACCTGAAGCTCCACAATGAGCTGTTAACCTATGACAGTCCCGTATTAGATATGAAGACGCCCAATCTCACCACCTCGCTGATCATCCCAAAGGAGGGCCTCCTGCTGGAACCCGGGCGGCTTTATCTGGGCCGAATTCAGGAACATACCAAAACTTTCAATCTGGTCCCCATGCTGGAAGGCCGCTCATCCATTGGCCGACTGGGATTGTTCATTCATGTCACTGCCGGTTTTGGAGATGTGGGTTTTTGCGGGTACTGGACCCTGGAAATTTTCTGCATACATCCCATTCGCATTTATCCTGATGTGGAAATCTGCCAGATTTATTATCATACCATTGAGGGAGACCATGAACCCTACCGCAACGGCAAATACCAGAATAACACCGGTATTCAGCCCAGTATGCTCTACAAGGATTTTGAAAGATAATGGAACAGTTGCCACGCTTCTTTAAGTGCGGTAATCTTCCGGTGAAAAGGGTATGATCCTAATAAAGAAGCGCAACGAAATTGGAGGAGGGCTTAAGATGACAGAAGATCTGCGGGCGAGGGATATCATGACGACCCATGTGGTGACCGTTACAGCACAGGATACCGTTAACAATGTCATTGAGCTGTTGATGGAGAAAAATATCAGTGGGCTGCCGGTGGTGGATGAGAATAGTCGTGTGATTGGTATTGTGACAGAGGGTGATTTGATTTACAGAAGTAAAAAGCTGGAAATTCCCCGCTATTTCACCATATTGGACAGTTATATATTTTTGGATAATACCAAAAAAATGGAAGAACAGATTCGCAAAATGGTGGGATACCGGGTGGAGGATATCATGACACGTGACGTGGTGATTGTGGATGTGGATGAAACAGTGGAAGAGATTGCCACCATCATGACACGTAAACAGGTGAATCGGGTGCCGGTCACAGAAAACGAAAAACTGGTGGGAATTGTCACCAGAAGAGACATTATTCGTGCTTATGCCAGTGATCTGGAACAGGAAAAGAAAAAGTAGCTGAAATGGTTTGTCAGCATCCTTCACTTTCATAGCATATAACTGTCTGGATAAAGTGGCCTTTCATCAGGCCATTTTTTATGGAGAAAACACACACTGTGTGAAGTGAATGGTTGATATTGTATTAACAATTCACATCGATGAAAGATGTCAAAATTAATTATCAGGTTAATCTGGACAAGTATTTAACAAAACAGTACAATAGGAGAAGGGATAGATCGAAATAAGGAGGATCATCATGACAAGAAAAATGGGCGGATTTGTTTTATTTGCGGTCACCAGCTTTGCTTTTCTTGGAACGGCCGTGGTACGTCAGGCGAACATACTTCATGCGGTCATAGCAGTGGCGTTGGCATTATTGGCCGGTGTAGCGCTGAAAGATCATTTCGGCGAACTGAAAGGTTAGGGGGAGAAGAAAATATGGACAAAGCAAAAATGCAAACGTTGGCCTGTGCCGTAGCAGGCGTCATGATCACCTGGTTTATCAATCATCAGATGGGCTACGGTGCCATTATTGCCAACGGTATGGTGGGTGTGGTCGCTGCGGCTTTACTGCCTGCACCTTTGGCAGGTGCTACATATACAGCTTCCTTTGTTGGCATGTCAGGCCTTGGAGTTCTTCCGTCTCTTTTCGCCTCCCTGGTGGGTGGTGTTGTGGTCGGGCTGGTACTTGTCTTCACCGCTGAAATCTACGCCGGGATCGGCGGCAAGGGCGGAACCACAGCAGCATTGGCGGCGCATGTCACTCGAGCAATTATGAATCTTTTCAGTTAGGAGGAGTACCATGGAAGCTGTGATTATTTTACTTGTATCAGTTCTTGCCGGTATGGCAGCTTATTATATTTCTGTCGTTATGGGCAAAGGTGGTGTATTTGGATCTGCAGTGGTGACGCTGGTGGCGGGAGTACTCTTTCGCTATCTTGAGGTGGAAGGGATCATTGGGATCACAGGGTTGGCAGTTGTGGCTACCTGTGCCAGTTACGCCGGCATGGTGGCTCAGAAAAATGTGGCCAACCTGAAAGAAATGGCAGTGGTGGGACTTTTTACGGGTGCACTGTACATTGCCGGAGGCACCACTTATGTGGGTGTGGGTGGAAGACTGGGAGTGATTGCAGCCATTGCCTGCTTTGCCTGGATTGGCCTGAAAAAACTGACTGGAAAGGGATTGGCCGCACCAAAGGCCAATTACTAAACTGGGATCATCAACTGACTGAACAGATGAGCAACTGAGTTCGATGATACCCCATCATACTGAATTCGACAAAAACACTTAAAAAAATGATGACACACAAAGGTTTTTCCAATTAAACTGGAGAAACCTTTATTTCTATTTTGTCACCTGTGAGTTCATATGTTATACTAAGTTGTGGTAGGGATAAATGAAAAAATCAACAGATAATCGGGGTGTTTTCAGTGTCTGACCCATCAGAAAGCAAAGTGAAGTATTATGGTATTCCTTTCGTGCTCTTATTCGGCTTCTGGCTGATTCTCTCTCCTGGCTTTTCAGCTCAAACCATTTTTTTGGGTGGTGTTGTGAGTCTATTGGTGGTGATCTATTCCAAAGATCTGCTCTTTCATGAAGATGAAATGCCACTGTACCGTTTAAAACATTTTTTAAACATGGTTCACTTCATAGGAATCCTTTTGGTTGAAATTGTCAAGGCCAATATCGACGTGGCAAAAATAGTGCTTAATCCAGCGCTGCCTATTAGCCCTCAGTTTATTAGGGTACCCATGATGCTTAAAAATGATATGAACAAAGTCATTTTTGGCAACTCGGTGACGCTGACGCCAGGCACATTAACGGTTGATATAGATAAAGATGGTTTTATCATCCATGCACTGACAGACGAAGCAGCAGAAGCCATGAAAGACAGTTTTATTGAAACCTGGGTGGTCAGACAGGAGGAAAATAAATGAATACTGCCTTCATTATCACATCCATTGGGTTGGCGCTGCTGACTTTCTTCTGTCTTTACAGAGCCTATGCAGGCCCTACAGCGGTTGACCGGGTGGTGGCCATCAATGTGATTACCACCAAGGTGGCGATGCTGATAGCATTGTTATCCATTATCACTGGTCAGGAAATTTTTGTGGATGTGGCACTGATCTATGCCATGATGGGATTCATTGCCACTATTTGTGTGTCCAAATACATTGAAAAAGGGAAGCTTTACTAAGAAAGTCGATGAGTTGAGGGTCTGACTGACGCTCAACTTTTTGCAGCATCAATAGGTAACCCGGGAGGATTTAAAATGATTCAGAATGGACTGATTGTCATACTGCTTGCTGGCGGCCTCTTCTTTTTTCTGGTGGGCACGATGGGACTGCTGCGTCTGCCCGATGCATTTACGCGAATGCATGCTACCACAAAATGCGATACATTGGGAGCAGGGCTGGTACTGGTGGCACTTATCGTGCACCAGGGGTTTCATATGATCAGCCTGAAGTTGCTGGTCATTCTTGTTTTCATCTGGATCACCAATCCTACAGCGGCGCATATCATTGCCAAGGCAGCCTATCACTCCCAGGAAAAACCGTCGGAAATTAAAGTCATGGGGAAGGAGTGACGCCGGAATGGAACTGCTGAATGTAATCCTTGTGATTTTTTTGATTCTCTGTGCCATTGCCGTTGAACGTACGAAAGATTTACTTAGCGCAGTGATTATCTTTGCTGCATACAGTCTGGTGATGGCAGTTCTGTGGCTGCTATTGCGCTCGCCGGATGTTGCCATGACAGAAGCAGCCATTGGGGCAGGCGTGACGACCATTATGTTCATTGCCGTCATCAGTCGAACCAGGAGGATGGAAAAATGAAGCAAATACTGATTTTTTTAGCGTTGGGTGGCATGCTGGCCATCATGATTTCCAGTTTCATGCAAATGCCTCCCATGGGAAACCCTGACAATCCGTCCTACAATGAGGTGGCCCATCATTACCTTGAACGGTCCCTGGACGAAACCCAGGCACCCAATGTCATCGCGAATATTATTACGGATTACCGTGCCATTGATACCCTGGGTGAAGCCACTGTTCTTTTTACATCCATTGCAGCTGTGTTGACGGTGCTCTCTGGAAAAGATAAAAAACCTGATGGAGGAGGGGTACATCATGGATGATTTAATTGTCAAATTTATCAGCCGGATGATCATCCCCTTTATCCAACTGTATGGTATCTTTGTCATTTTTCATGGGCATCTTTCTCCAGGAGGCGGTTTTCCAGGGGGGGCCATTCTTGGGGCCAGCATCATTCTCTACACACTGGCGTTTGGTGCTCACAGAGGACATTTGAAAATGCCTCACCATTTATCAAAACGACTGGAGAGCGGAGCGATACTCTGGTATATTATTCTTGGTTTGATGGGAATCTGGACAGGGCATCTTTTCCTGACCAATCGTGCAGCGGGATTTTTCATGGGAGAACCTGGTGAAATCCTCAGTGGCGGGTTTATTCCGCTGATTACTGTAGCCATCGGACTTAAAGTGGGCAGTACCATCATTACACTCTTTCATACTATGATTGAGGAGGAACACGACGCGTGACTTTCCAATTTATTGTTCAAAACATCAACTATATTGGTTCCTCTTTTCTTTTTGTCATAGGGCTTTATACAGTATTGACGCATCCCAACCTGATTAAAAAGATTATTGGCATAAATATAATGGAGACGTCTGTCTTTCTTCTTTTTGTATCCATTGGTTATATTCATGGAGGGCAGGCACCCATTTTGAATTTAGACGGTACGCCGGCAGTTTATGTAAATCCGCTGCCCTCTGCCCTGATTCTGACAGGCATTGTTGTGGCAGTCAGTATCACGGTATACGGACTGAGTATGATCATTAAAATTTATGATGCTTATGGCACCATTGAGCTTGACGAAATCATGCAGATAAGGAGTGAAGAGGCACATGATTAGCATGCACCTGCCGGTTTACCTCCTGATGCTGCTGTTGGGAACAGCTCTAATCATTCCGTTGGCAGAAAAGCTGACCAATCTTGAAATTAAAATTTATTTATCTTATTCCCTGGCGATCGCCTCGTTATTTTCCATTTCCAGTTTGGTTCGTGTGCTTCAACACGGTGCCTATGCCTATCACTTCGGACAGTGGCACCCATCCATCGGAGTCGAGTTTTTAGTGGATGAGTTTTCTGCCGCCATGACAGTATTGGTGATGATTCTGTCCACTTTGGTCATTGTCTATTCTTTCCGTGATGTGGAACATGAAATCCAGCCGGATTTGGTCTCCGGCTATTATGTGCTGATTTTTTTAATGCTGTTCTCAATGGTGGGGATGATATTAACCAACGATCTGTTTAATTTATATGTCTTTATGGAAATCCTGTCCCTGACTTCCTGCGGTATTGTCTCCATCAAGCGAAAAAAAGAGAACCTGATGGCCAGCCTTAAATATCTGATGCTGGGCACCATTGGATCAGTGTCTATTTTGCTTGGAATCGCTTTTTTATATATGGTTACCGGAACACTCAACATGACGCTCAACTACGATTTGATTCAGGCAGCCTGGCAGATTTACCCCCGCAATATTCTGGTAGCCCTGGGTTTTATCCTCACAGGTTTTGGTATCAAAGCGGCAGTTTTCCCCCTGCATACCTGGCTGCCTGATGCTCATTCCACCGCACCAACACCTTCCAGTGCCCTGTTGTCAGGGCTGGTGGTAAAAATATACCTCTTCGGGGCTATCAAAATGCTCTTCCGGGTCATTGGCATGGACATTATCACTCAGGTGGACATTCCGCTGTTCATGACATACTTTGCCATGGTGGGCATGATCATGGGATCGGTTTTTGCCATCGGACAAAAGGACATTAAACGCATATTAGCATATTCCAGTGTGGCACAGATTGGTTATATTGTACTGGGGATCGGACTGGCCACTGAAAGCGGCCTGTCGGTGGCGCTTTTTCATGTGGTGACCCATGCCCTTATGAAATCCGCGCTGTTTCTCAGCGCTGGTGCCGTGATTTACCAAACGGGCAGAAGAGATGTGCGGGAGATGGAAGGAATCGGCTACCAGATGCCTGTTACCATGTCGGTCTTTACAATTGGCGCACTGGGAATGATCGGTATTCCTGGAATCAATGGATTCATGAGCAAATGGTACCTGAGTTTTGCAGTGCTGGAGGCGGGACGTCCCCTGGTGTTGCTGGTAATCCTTCTCAGCAGTTTCCTGAATGCCGTTTACTATCTTCCCATTATTATCAGTGCATTTCTTCGTGAACGGGAAGATCATAAAAATGTGCTGATAAAAGATGATTTACCATTGACAATGACGGGCCCAATGGTGATTATTGCCGGCTTGTGCATTTTGTTTGGGTTTTTCCCTCAATTGGTGATGAATATTATTCAGCAGGCGATGCAAACTTTCATGTAAGTACAGTCACGAAATGATGTGATGAGAGAATGATTTGTGAGACGGAGGAAAGAAAATGGGGTCAGAGGAAACCGGCCGACAGTCACATGTCGGAAAACCGCTGAATAAGTGGTATCATCGGATTATGAACTATTTTTGCATCAGTTGCATTATTATGTTTGCCATTACCCTCCTGCTGGTGGCCGCCTTTATCGTAATGGTACTGGGGCGAACTGCAGAGGGAATTAATCCATATCTGCCAGGTTTTCTCACCGGCATGGTGAAGTTGTTGGAACCACTTACCGCATATCCGTACCTGCCTCTGTTGACAATTTTTGGGCCCTTGCTTGGAGGGCCTGTGGAAGCGTTCATTGGCAAACGGTCAGAGAGCTTTCGTGATTTCACGGTGGTTTTCAGCACCTTTGGCACTTTTGTCCTCATACTGGCCATGTACCCGCAGGTGGCTGCGGGTGGTATCATCAACACCATTCCCGGCGTTTTTGGTTACGGGCTGCATTTCAGAGTGGATATGCTCAGTTATATCATGGTGAGTACGGCTGGGATCCTGTGGCTCATGGTGAGTATTTATGCCCACGAGTACATGGGTATGGAGCAACACCGTGACAGATTTTATCTTTTCATGTCCATCACCTTCGGCGGTGTTCTGGGAACAGTGATGGCAGCAGATATTCTTACCATGTTCCTATTTTTTGAGCTGATGACCTTTAGTTCATACTTATTGGTGGCTCATAATCAGTCGCCGGACTCAATTCTGGCGGGAAACAACTATATTTACATGGGTGTGGGCGGCGGTTTGTCAGTGCTGATTGGCATGATTCTGCTGCTTTTCAACACCAATCACCTGGACTTCGTATTTCTGGCAACGGAATTGAGCGAACTGGGATGGCTTCAGTATGCTATTTCAGGGTTTTTCATCATTGGATTCGGCATCAAGGCCGGCATGCTCCCGCTGCATATTTGGCTTCCAAAGGCGCATCCCGTGGCACCGACTCCGGCAAGTGCTTTGTTGTCTGGCCTGCTCATTAAAATTGGCGCGTATGGTCTGCTAAGAATGAGCACCAGTTTCTTCATGCCTGCGGCAGCAATGATTTCTGATAAATCAGATCCTCTTTGGGACTTGTCAAAAAACATGGGTGTGGTGATCATATGGATCGGGATTATTACGATGGCGGTGGGCGTGTTCATGGCGTTGCAGCAGGGAAACATGAAAAAAATGTTGGCGTACCACAGTATCAGCCAGATGGGTTATATTGTCATGGGTATCGGGGTGGCTTCCTATCTGGGATACATAGGAGCCATGGGATTTGCAGGCAGTATTTATCACACCATTAACCATGCCTTCTTTAAAGCGCTGCTGTTTATGGTGGTGGGTGTCATTTACCTGCGCACCCATGAACTGGACATGTACAAGCTGGGAGGACTCTGGCGGCAAATGCCCTTTACGGCACTGGTGTGTCTTATTGCAGCATTGGGAATCACGGGAATGCCCGGCTTTAATGGATTTGCCAGCAAATCCATTCTCCATCATGCCATTGTAGAAGCCTATGAGTATGGCCATCCTTCCTTTAGATACGCTGAAATCATCTTTACTATTGTCAGTGGCGGTACTGTCTGTTCCTTTATAAAACTGTTTTCATATGCTTTTCTGGGAAAATGCCCGGAAAAGTATCAGCAATTGCCCAAAGAGGGGAATGGCATGATGCAAATGGCCATGGGGGGGCTGGCACTTCTGATTATTGGGATCGGAATGGCACCTGGATTCATTATGGATCAGTTGATTATACCGGCGGCTTCTGGATTCACTTATGATGCTTACTTCATCAACAAATACCTGGTGGGAATGAATTTTTTCAACACCAAAGACATGATGGGCATGATACCTGTCTACTTGTTGGGAATTGGTATTTTTGTTGCAGGTCGTCAGTTTGATCTTTTTCACCTGCACATGCCAAAATGGATGGACTTCGAGTTGATTTTGTACAAGCCTATCTATCGAAATGTCCTGCGATTATCCAGAGGGATTACAGCGCATTATGAAATGAGAACCAATAACGCAGATGTATACATTTACGCCCTGATACTGGTCACCAGTCTTTTTTTTCTGGCTGGTTATTTTAGATAGTTTTGGCAGCCGCTTGACCGGCGCCTTTCGAAAGGAGCATGACCATGAACTTGGCCCGCCTGATTATCCAAATCGGACTGCCATTCCTGTTTGTTGCATTTATAGCCTTAGAACTGTTGATCCTGCCCCTGATTGAAAAAGGCCATCGTACAGTTCGACGAAATGCTGCCAAAGGATTCATTCTAGTAACCACTGCGATGTTTCTCTTCACGCTGCCTGAAATTTTACTGGAACCAATTGTGTACCGCATCAGCGGCGTTTTTGACTATGGCGTTTTTTTTCGGGTTGATTTGTTGAATTTTCCCCTGCTCATGCTGTCGGGGCTTCTTTTTCTTGTCATTGGATTCTACAGTCGCGAAGACATTCATTATCTGTTCTACACCGTCACTTATATCGCCACCATCGGAACGCTTCTGGCTGGTGACTTGCTGACATTCTTCCTGTTTTTTGAAATCATGACCTTCAGCTCATATGCCCTCATGGTGTACCATCGGGGTGATGAGCAGCTGGAAGCCGGTTTTGTCTACATTTATATGGGGATTATTGGTGGTCTGATGATCCTCAGCGGCATTTTACTTTTATCAGCCTATACAGGGACTTTTCAGTGGACCAATTTAGCCGTTCGGTTCAGCGAGCTGGGCATGATCAAATACCTGATTGGTTTCTTTTTTGTCGCTGGTTTTGGTATCAAGGCAGGAATGGTACCTTTTCATTTTTGGATTCCCCGAATTTATGACGGAGCCCCCATTGCAGTGGCCGCCCTCTCATCCGGTGTGTTGATTAAAGTGGGAGCCTATGGCATTCTTAAGGTGGTTTCAGTGATTTTTTCGGTGGATATCAGTAGAGGTCTCCAATTCTACCCCATGCTTTGGCGTGTTTCCGAGCATATCGGTTTTGTGATCATCTGGATGGGCATTCTTACCATGATTGTTGGTGTTTTTATGGCACTTCAACAGGGAAGCACTAAAAAAATGCTGGCCTATCACAGTGTCAGTCAGATGGGATATGTGATTATGGGGATTGGCGTAGCAGGATACCTGGGCTATATTGGTCCCATGGGTTTTGTGGGAAGTCTTTATCATATGTTGAATCATTCTCTTTTTAAAGTCTTGTTGTTCATGGTGGCAGGAGCAGTATTCTACCAGACAGGTGAAACCAATATGTACAATATGGGTGGATTGTGGCGAAAAATGCCTGTCACCGCATTACTCTGCTTCATAGCAGTGCTGGGAATTACCGGTATGCCCGGGTTCAATGGCTATGCCAGTAAAACCATGCTTCACCACGCCATTGATGAAGCCTTCAAGTATGGGCACCCTTCTTTTGAATATGCTGAGTTGGCATTCAAGGTGGTGAGTGCTGGCACCGTTTGCTCCTTTATCAAATTTTTCTATTTTATCTTTTTGCGTCGACAACCTGAAGGATTTGGTGAAAAAGCCCGTGACTCCAAGCGTATGGCAGTATCCATGGCGGTATTGGCTGTGTTCATCGTTTTTATAGGCCTGTTTCCCAATTGGCTTCCAGAACAAATACTGATTCCGGCAGCAATGGCTTTTTCCTATGACTCTGGATTTATAGGCAATTACCTGACGAACATGAATTTCTGGACGGTGAAAGATCTCACCGGCATGGTGGTGGTTTATGGGCTGGGCTTTGCCATGTTTCTGGTGGGTCACCGATTTCATTTGTTCCACCTGAAATTGCCTGCCTGGATGAATGCGGAGAAGTTTATTTATACACCGGTCACCACTGTTTGTGAAAAATTTCCGGAGTTTTGCGTAACCCGTTATGAAAAGCCCATTATCTTTGGAGATACACTGATTTATGCCTTGATCCTCTGTGTCATCATGGGAGCATTGGTTATTTCCAGGCTGGTCTTTTAGTCGTTTTATCTCATTGGTCAGCATGTCATTGGGTCAATAGACCTGCAGGATTACATGGAAAAACGTCGAAAAATTGTCAGCATGAGACTGGTGAGCGGTGATTCCAGCCAATCTTAATCTTTTGCAGAAATGAGTGAGGCGATGTTTTTCAAAAAGTGTCCCAAAATCCATTTTGATCCAGAAGTGGTCAGGGCGGCTCAACTGCCACTGCTTTCAAGAGATGCCCAATGGAAAAAAATGACCGATGGCATACGTAATCGAAAAATGACACAATTGATGCAGGAGACAGAAGTCGGTCTTCAGGAACAGAAACAGCTGCAGCAAAAAATAAGACAGCTGAAAACGATGAAAAAGCAGTTGACACAGGAAATTTTAGAGCATTCTCACACCCTCAACCAAAATGGGAATGACTTCTCCAATATCCAGCAGATGGACATAAAGCGAGATACACTGCGTAAAACATCTGAGGAACTTGAAAGTGCCTATGGACGGTTGGAAGCACTGCCAGACCGGCTTGAGGATGTTAATTTACAGTTGCTGGAAGAAACAGCGAGTGCCGTCTGCCGGCAGATGCTTGAGAGTGATGCGCAGAATCAGAAACTGGATCAACAAATCCGGGAGCTGCGGGATAAATTGAATCAGCTGCGGGAAGAAAAAGAGCAGGTGACAGAGCGACTGGAAACCTGGTATTCATTTTTACATCATCTGGTGGGGCCCAAAGAAATGGAAAAGTTAGACAGTCAAATAGCTTTTCAACCGCAACCGGACCAGCAGAAACAGGTGAAAAAATGATTATAGCCATGGGAGTTGACATTGTTGAAATAAGCCGCATTCAAAGGGCCATGGAGAAAAGTCCCCGATTTTTGGAGCGCATACTCACGTCCTCTGAAATCAGGCGGCTCATAGATAAAGGGCTGCCAGCATCATCAGCCGCAGGTTACTTTGCAGCAAAAGAGGCTGTCAGTAAAGTGCTGGGTACTGGAATTGGAAAAATCGCCTGGCATGAGATCGAAATCAGTCATGACGATGCGGGTGCTCCCGGGGTGACCCTTTTTGGCGGTGCACGTCAAATTGCAGATAAAAAAGGAATTGATCAGATCCTTGTCAGCATTTCTCATGACCGGTGTTCGGCCATTGCCACAGCACTGGGACAAAAGATGGATATGAAAGGATGAGTGTGATGCAACCGGAACAGCTGCACAGGCCTGTGTGGGCAGAAGTCTATCTGGATCATCTGGCACATAATCTGAAACAAATCAGGCAGCACCTTTCAATGGGAACCCCCATTTGCGGCGTCATCAAAGCCAATGGCTATGGCCATGGGGCAGTGATGATGGCTCGGGAACTTGAACGGTTAGGGGCAGCGCATTTAGCTGTGGCAACGCTGACTGAAGCCCTGGAATTGCGAAACAGCGGTTGTGAAATGCCCATTCTGATACTGGGATATACACCGGAAGATAAAGCTGCGCTGGTGATCAGACATCGACTGAAGCAAACCATTTATACCCTGGATCAGGCTAAAGCTTTCTCCCAGGCTGCAGTGGCAGCATCCCAAAAGGTTTGTCTTCACTTGAAGATTGATACGGGTATGTCTCGCCTGGGGTTTCAGGTTAATGAGCAGGCTGCCAATGATATTGCCGAATTGTGTCAGTACCCAGGCATTGAGGTTGAAGGAATTTTCACCCATTATGCAGCAGCAGATGATGCCGACAAAAGTGAGACCCTCAGCCAGCTAGCAAAATATCAATGGATGATGAAAGCGCTTGAAAATCGTCGTTGCAGTATCAAAATGAAACATACTGCCAACAGCGCAGCTATCATCGACATGCCTGAAACTCACATGGACATGGTGCGTGCCGGCATTATGATTTACGGCCTTTATCCCTCAGCCGATGTGGATCATTCCCGGATTAAACTGAAACGATTAATGGCACTGAAAACCCGTGTGGCTCATGTAAAATCCATCGAGCCGGGCACTGGGGTCAGTTACGGATTGACATACCGTCCTTCAGATCAGGCTGTTATTGCCACACTTCCCGTGGGCTATGCCGATGGTTTTGCCAGATCACTTGGCGGAAAAGCGGAAGTGATGATACAGGGAAAAAAAGTGCCGGTGGTGGGTCGCATTTGCATGGATCAATGCATGATTGATGTGACGGGTCTTGATGTCCAACGGGGTGATGAAGTGACATTGTATGCACCCACGTCAGACAAAGGCGATACGGTGGATGATGTTGCCAGAAAGCTGGGAACCATCAACTATGAAATTACCTGCATGGTCAGCCGGCGGGTTCCCCGGGTGTATATCCGCCAGGGTGTGGCAGTGGCGGTATGGGACCCATCCCTTGAAATGACAGTTGGTTGACAGGCTGAAACCCCTTCGGGTATAATAGCGTCAACGAAGATGTCTTGCGGAGGTGCCTGATGAAAAATCACGAAAAAGAGCTGACCATACGTTTGCCGGAAAATATGCTGCAGGAACTGGATGTATACAGCCATCTTGAAAATAAGAACCTCAATGAGTTTATTCGGGAAGCGGTCCAGCAGATTCTTTGCGAAAAAAACCGGTGTCAATTGCATGAGAACATGCGCATTGGTTATGAAGAGATGGGCGCCATCAATCTGGCACTGGCAGAAATCGGTGTATGCATTGAGCGCACATTGCTGGAAGAGTATGAATCGCTGTGCCCCGAATGGAAAGAGGGATCATGGTAAAGCGTGGGGAGATCTATTATGCTGATCTGAGTCCTGCCGTTGGTTCAGAACAGGGTGGTGTCAGACCGGTACTCATCGTTCAGAATGATATCGGAAACAAGTACAGCCCAACGGTGATTGTGGCCGCCATCACCACACAGATCAACAAGGCAAAGCTGCCCACACACATTGAAGTCAAAGCGCCTGATTATGGTCTGTCAAAAGACTCAGTCATTCTGCTGGAGCAAATTCGAACCCTTGACAAGCGGCGCCTTCAACAACGGCTTGGACAAATTGATGATGAGATGATGGATCAGATTAACCAGGCATTACTGATCAGTCTGGGGTTAATTGATTTTTAAGGCTTAAGATCCGCTGTTCTTAGGCCTTTTTTGCAGGGCAAAATCAGCAGGAAATCATTTGAAAAGGCGGTTGCATATGCATAATAAATTCGAAAAAATTCTGATAGTATGCATCATCGTCAGTATCCTTGCCGGCGGCTTGTCGTTGGTGAGTCGCGTGAAAGCTGAAGCTCAGCTGAATCAGGTGGATATTTATGTGGATTATTTTGAAGTGAATGAGCTGGCGCGGCAGTCGGAGTACAGCACCGCCTGGTGGCTGGATTATTTCAGGCAGCTGGGGGCCACCCATGCGGTATTGGAGGAAGAAAGTCTTGGCCTGTTGAGGCAGGCACTGAAGCCGCTGAGGGTTGATGTGGGGCAGGATATCCTGAAAGAATGGAACTGGCAAAAAACAACACCGTCAGCATTGGCTGCCTACCATGAGACTGTGGGCATCCGTGACTATGATGTGATTATCATGACAGAAGAAGAACCGCTCTACCAGCAAATAGCAGCCGGACTACACAGTCGGTATGATGCAGATCGTTTTTCGCTACAGCCTGGAGATGACGGATCAGTGATAATCATTCACGGCACAATTGAAGATGCGGTGTATAACCCTCCGGCTGATTTAACTGATTTTGAAGGACAGAACTATTTCAGGGAGCGCCGTCTGCACTCATCTCAGCTGACCCGCCTGGGACTGGGATTTGATCAGGATAAAATCAGCACCATACAACAGGCTGGTCTTCAGGTAATGCCCCGTCCTTTCAGTTACGGTGACTGGGGTGGTGAAGCTTACCTTCGTGGTTATCTGGATGATCTGACCACATATGGAATGATTCCGGACATTCTTTTTTTTGGAGGAAAACAGTTGCCGGGAGCGGCGGACGAGAGCCTGTCACTCCTGACATCATTCATGAATCAACAGGGCATTCGTGCCGGATTGGTGGAAACCTCATTTCAACGGGAACATCTGGAACAGGAGGGTATAGAAACTCTTACTGAAAGCCTTGAATATCAAGCAGTACGTGTCTTTAATGTGTGGCCGTTTGTTCAGGAACGCTATCGTTTTTATCATTATGACGGCGCTGAAGAAATTGAAAATACATTGTACAGGGCAGTGACTGAACGAAACATCCGAATGATTTACTTTAAGCCCTTTAAGGAAAGCACTACTGTTTATGTCACGGATCCAGAGGAATATGCAGCGATTTTTCAGCGCTTTGAGACTCGTATTGCCCGTCATGGTCTTTCTTTGGGGAAAGCTTCTACTTTTCCTCAAACGCATCCATCACTGGCATTGCAAAGCCTTATGGCACTTGGTGTTGCTGCTGCCGCAGTCTTATTACTGCGAAAGCTGTTTCCCCTGTCAGACCGTGTTGGTGTAATCCTGTTCATGATGGGAATCGTTCCGCTGATTGTGCTGTTATTCTGGCGAACGGGATGGGGAGAAAAACTGACAGCCATGGCAGCAGCCATCTTTTTTCCATCACTGGGAATGGACCACTGTTGTCGACAGATGTGGAAATGGCACCAACAAAAAAAGCGCTTCTCATACCTTCAGAGCATGAAAGAAGGTGTGATGCTGCTGATGCAGGTATCTTTGATTTCCTCCATAGGTGCCTTGCTGGTGGCGGCTTTGCTTTCGGATGTGCGTTATTTGCTGGAAATGGATATTTTTAGAGGTGTGAAAATCAGCCAGTTGATCCCCATTGCATTTTATGGGCTTATATTTCTCCACTATTTTGGATACCTTCGCAGCGAAGACCGGTTGTCAGAGCCGGGTATTCGTCCAACGGAAATCAGGGCCCTTCTGATGGAAAACATTAAAGTGTTTTATGTGGCAGCCATGGGTTTTCTGTTGGTGGCCGGCTATATTTATATTGCCCGCACGGGACACGAAGGAAATCTTCAACCCATGGAAATCGAAATGATTATCCGTAATATTCTGGAAGAATCTTTGCTGGTAAGACCCCGCACCAAAGAGTTCACCGTTGCATTTCCCGCATTATTATTGGGAGCTTATCTGGCCTCCCTGCGTTACAAATCACTGATATTTTTGGCAGGGCTTGCGGCGGTGATTGGCCAGACCTCCATTGTGAACACCTTCAGTCACCTGCGCACACCGGTGCTGATTTCCGTTATCAGAACAGCTTATTCTCTGGCAGCTGGCATTGGCTTCTCAGTCATTTATCTGGCGTTGATGATTGGATTTGTTTGGTTGCTGGAGCAGTGGGGCGTTCGATTATGGCGTTTGATGGAGAAGACGGAATGAGAGTCTCGGGAAAGGATCATATCATGAAAAACATCTTTATCTTCGGTTATTACGGTTTTAATAACATTGGCGATGAAGCCATTCTGGAGGCAATTGTGGGTCAGTTCAGACAACAGATGCCCCAAGTGACGTTGACGGCTTTGAGTTACAAAGCGGCAGAAACAGCAGATAGATACGGCATTATGGCCGTGAGTCGAAATCGATTTGTCGAAGTGTTTCGTTCCATTAAAAAGGCGAACCTGGTGATGAGCGGCGGCGGTTCCATACTTCAGGATGTGACCAGCAGCCGCAGTCTCATGTATTATCTTGGAATTATTTTTTTAGCAAAGGTATTTGGGCGAAAGGTAGCGTTTTATGGCAATGGATTCGGACCCATCACCAGACCGCTGAACCGATGGCTGGTGAGACAGCTGATTAATCAGGTGGATCTAATCACTGTTAGGGATGAAGAATCACGTCAGTTAATGCAGGCATTAGGGATTCAACGCCCTATCACCGTCACGGCAGATGCAGCCTTTACACTTCCTCTCCTTCAGGGCAGGGTTGCATCCGATAAGAGTCATGAACCCAAAAAAGTGGGAATATCTGTTCGCAGCTGGAAAAATCAGTCGATCTATCTGCCTGCGGTGGCGGCTTGCGCAGATTTACTGGCACATTCCGGGTATGAGGTGTGCTTTCTGCCCATGCAGCCCCCGGCAGATACCCGTGTTTCAGAGGAAATTATGAACCAAATGACGCAACAGGCAGCCGTTATCAAAGTGGATGAAACACCTTCAGCGATGATCCGGGCCATCTCAGAAATGGACTTTATCATAGGAATGCGTCTGCACGCCCTTATTTTTGCGGCCATTGCAGGTGTGCCAATGGTGGGGCTTTCTTATGAAGCAAAAATCACCAGTTTTTTGAAACTGGTACAACAGCCCTGCGCAGGAGAAGTGGAAACCCTCGATAAGGACCAGCTAATCAACACAGTTCTGGCATTTCTGAAAGACCAGGAGCAACACAAGTTAAATCTCATGAAACAGCGGGATGAACTCTGCCGAAAATCTGCACAAAATGCTGCATTGATCCAAAACTTCCTTTTAAAGGAGGAACCGTCATGAAGCCGGTGAAGGTTATGGGAGTTCCCATCAATCCTGTTACCAACCAACAGATGGAATCATTAATCTCCGAAATGCTTTCAGAAAAAACCACCAGTACATTGATGACGCCAAACCCTGAGATGGTGATGGCAGCAACCACAAATTCGGAACTGATGGCGGCACTGCAATCGGCTGATTTAGTGATTCCCGACGGTATCGGCCTGATCATTGCTTCACGTCTGAAAAATCTGGGGCTGAAAGAACGTGTCACTGGAATTGACACCATGGAGAAAGTGCTTGCCTGCTGTCATCAGCAACAGCTCTCGTTTTTTCTGCTGGGTGGTCAACCGGGACGTGCTGAAAAAGCGGTGAACACCATTGAACAAAAGTACCCTGGCATCAAGGTGGCCGGCTGCCATCATGGATACTTTCAGGATGCGGAAGAGAAAGGCGTACTGGAGATGATTCGAAATTCTTCACCAGATGTTCTTTTTGTTTGTCTGGGATTTCCCCGACAGGAAATCTGGATCAATCAAAATCGATCCCGGGTATCAAGCCGTTTAATGATGGGGGTAGGAGGCAGTGTGGACGTGTATGCGGGAGAAGTGAAGCGGGCCCCGGTTTTCTTTCAGAAACTCGGCATCGAATGGTTATACCGCTTACTTCAAGAGCCTTCTCGTCTGGGGCGCATGTCTGTGTTGCCGGTGTTTCTATGGAAAGCACTGTGGATACAAAAAGATGAAATGAAAGACAGGTGAAGCAATGAAAAAAACAACGGTATTGCTGGAATACGCGGGGATCGCACTGGGAAGCGCTTTGATGGCCTTTGCGCTCCATTTTTTTCTGGAACCCAACACCATTGCCCCGGGAGGTGTCACTGGTCTGGCGGTGGTTATTCAGCGGATGACTGGAATACCCATGGACTTGACAAATCTGGTCATTAATATTCCACTCTTCCTGACGGGGATTTTGATTCTTGGCAAAGCCTTTGGAGCCAAAACCGCTTATGCCACTCTAATGCTCTCTTTGTTTCTCCGCCTGTTTTCAATGGGGTTCGGATCTGCAGTAACGTTGACATCAGATATTCTTTTGGCGGCAGTCTATGGAGGCGTAGCCATGGGGGTTGGTTTGGGGCTGGTGTTTCGACTGGGAGGCACAACGGGAGGAACCGACCTGGCAGGAGCAATACTCAATCATTATTTTCCTTCACTGAGTACCGCCAAAATGATGATGATCTTGGATCTCGTGATTGTCGGTGTGGCCGGACTTGTAGAGAGACGTGTTGAAACAGCCCTGTACTCCATTATTGCCTTGTATATTTTGGTAAAACTGACTGATTTTATTGTGGAAGACCTCAGTTACGCCAAGGCATTCTACATCATCTCCGATAAACCCGCGGTGATCAGTCAGCGCATCATCAGCGAACTGAGTCGGGGTGTCACTGGTTTGGAAGCCAAGGGAATGTATACAGGATCTCACCGCACCATGCTTCTGTGCGTCGTCAACCGGGCAGAAGTAGCCAAGTTGAAAAAAATGGTTTACGAAGTTGACCCCGCTGCCTTTATGATGGTCACCACCATCCACGAAGTGCTGGGAGAAGGTTTCAAAGAAGTCGGCAACAGTTCAGTATAAACCTTCAGAGAGCCGCCTACCAAATCCCTTACCTTCATTGTATTTTGTCTGCAGTCTGGAGCCGCCTTGGGCGGGTTTCGCCATGGAATGAGGCAAAAGACCTGTTCGCTGATGATACAGAAAATGTCATGGATCTGTAACCAATCGGTGCTTGTTTTCGTCTATGATGGATGAGATGATTCAATCAGTTCAATTAACATCGAAAAAAGATTCATAGGCTCATGGGAGGGATTCGTTAATGATTAACAACTATTCCTTTAAGAAAAAATGGATTGGAGTAGCGCTTGCCACTCTGGTTTCCATTGGTGCACTGGTGGAACCGGTGGCAGCTCAGACGTGGATTTTTGAAGAGAAGACCACTGAAAACATTGCAGGCGGAGCCAGTTACCAGCGTATACTGCGTTTTGGTGAGCAAGGGTGGCAGCATGTGAATGTGATCCGGGTGAATCTGAATGATCAATACACCAAACTGGACCTGCTTCAAAGTGCCGGTGGTGTCAGCCAGCGGGAAACACTAACAAATATGCTTCAACGGGCAGATAATCCGGTGGCGGGGATAAATGCTGATTTTTTCTATCTGACAAACCCGGATTCACCCATGGGAATCATGGTGCGGGATGGCAGTATTGTCAGCAGTCCTGTACTTGAGAAACCCTACAGTACCCTTGCTGTCACAAATGAAGGCCAGGCCTTCCTTACCGACTGGCATAATCACCTCTACGTATCCACTGAAGCCGGAGGAATTTTCAGTATCAGTGCATACAACAAAATCACCTGGAACTATCATATGATCACCATGATGGATCGCAATTGGGGCGAAAAATCCCCGGGGGCGGGCGATGAGTATCGGGATCTGGTGGAAGTGGTGGTTGCGGATGGCGTGGTAACGGAAATTCGTCGAGGGCTGCCGTCGGTAACGATACCTGAGAATGGTTATGTGCTGCTGGCCTCCGGACAAAATGGACAACAGTTGCTTCAGGGAATTCGCCAGGGAGAACGGATCACTTTTTATGATCAGACAACCCCGAATCTCCAGAATATCCAGCTGGCAGTGGGTGGCGGTACTGTGCTGGTCAGGAACGGACAGACGGTTGCCTTCTCAGAGCCGGTTGCGGGAAATCATCCCCGAACGGCAGTGGGAATCAACCGGGCTGGCAATGAACTGATTATGGTAACCATTGATGGACGCCATCGATCATACACCGGTGTTGATGGCCAGAAACTGGCAGCATTGATGATTGAACTGGGAAGTGATCAGGCAATCCTCATGGATGGGGGGGGATCCACCACCATGGCAGTTCGTCAACTGGGAGAATCGGCGGTGAAGGTTGTCAATGCTCCTTCTGACGGTAATCAGCGACGCATCATCAATGGACTTGCAGTAAATACCACAGCACCCCAAGGTGAATTGGCAGGTCTGATGTTCACTGCCGGACAGGAGAGCGTCTTTGTCAATCAGCCCATGAACCTGCAAGTGTCGGGATACGACACGTACTATCAGGCATATCCCCTTGAGAGTGGTGCGGTCACCTATCGAGTGGTGGAAGGCAAAGGACGGGTTGAAAATCAGCAGCTGATTGCAGAGGCTGCGGGCACTTTGATTCTGGAAGCATCTTTTCAGGGAAAGAGTGTGAGTCAAACAATCCAGGCACTGTCGGAAGTGGCAGGGCTGCAAATTCATGTACCCCGTTACACATTAAATCCGGGAGCTTCCATGTTGGTGACAGTGGAAGGAATTGATCCCAATGGTTTCCGTGCACCTCTGTCCATGAGTCGTGTGCAGATCACTGATCAACAGGGATTGGGCACGCTTTCGAATGGTGTTTATCAGGCGGGACAACGGGAAGGGACCACTGTATTACGGGCAAGCTACAATGGATACCAGGCAGCAGTTCCCTTGTCCATTGGCATGCAACGTCAGGCGGCGGCTTCCCTGGAAACGTATCAGCCTGCTTTCCTGGGGTATCCTGCTGCTGTCAAAGGCTCCGTTTCAACGGTGAGCGGCGGTGCGGTGAACCCCAATGCCCTGCGTCTTGATTTTGATCTTACAGGTGCCATTGAAACCACTGCAGCTTATGTGGTTTTTGGGCAGAGCATTTCGATTCCGGCGCAAACCAGCCGCATTTCTCTGCGGGTCAATGCCACTGAAACAGCGCCTCACTGGATACGTGGACAGGTGCGTGATGCTGCAGGGCAAACCCACACTGTTGACTTTAAACAGGGAATTGACTGGATGGGTTGGAACACACTGGAAGGCAACCTGCCTCAGGGAGTGACTTTTCCGGCGGTGCTGGAGCGGATCTATGTGGTGGAAACCGACCCCTTCTTTAAAACCCGGGGCACCCTGCTCTTTGACGGTATCGAATTTTTGGCGCCACTCACACTGCCGGTACTGACTCCAGAGGAGGCAGGTGGACAGGTGGCAGATCCAGTGCGAAAAGTTCCAGCACAGGCAGAGGGCCAGTGGCTGGTGCATGGCGGCGGAGATGATAACACTGTTTCACAGCAACTGTTGCGTCAACTGCAAAATGGGTACCAGTCTGTCTATGTGACCGGGAACGTCACCAGCGAACTTCGGAGCCAGGCGGGCAATCGTATTATTGGAGGTAATGGCGGACACACAGCCAACCAGACGGGTCAGCAAATGGTCATTTATCTGGATAACAGTCAGGATGGCCTGCGAAAAACCAATTATCAGCAATGGCCCTGGTTGATGAATACCCTGAAGGGGAATTTGCCGGAACAAATTCTGGTGTTCTTGCCGAAGCCCATTTGGGGTCCCCAGGGGTTCGGTGATGAACTGGAAGCTGACCTGCTGGGAGAGCAGTTTAAAAAACTGGCAGACCAGGGCAAACAGGTTTTTGTATTCCATGGCAATAGCAGTGCAGAGGTGGAACTGCGTGACGGTGTTCGTTATATTGGTGTAGCCAGAAACGGACAACAAGGCGTGGCACTTTACCAGAGTGGTGGCCGGCTTAGCTACCAACTTATCAATTTAGCAGATAATACTGCGATACCAGGCGTTGCAGTGCAGGAAAAAGTACAGGAAACTGTCAACACGCCGGCACCCATTCCAGTGAACGACCAGCAAGTATCTTTTCGGGTTGGGCAGCGTTATTACATGGCGGGAAGCGAACAGATCTCGCTGGATACCGCACCTTACATCAAGAACGGGCGATTAATGGTTCCGGTGGCACACATTTCAAGAGCGCTGGGTATACCCAGAGAAAATGTGGAATGGGATGGTTTGAGTGAAACAGTAATGATTCGCGGTACAGAGGGTCAGGCCCTTCTGATGACCATCGGCAGCCGCCAGTTATGGGTGGAGGATGAAGCTGTCGATATGGGCGTCGCGGCAGAAATTACCAATGACCGCAGCTTTGTTCCCATTTCCAGATTCGCCGCCGCTCTTGGGATCGAATATCAGTGGTATCCAGAAAATGAAACAGTCATTTTTTAGCGTTAAAAAAGCAGCCATGTGTGCTGCTTTTTTAATGCAGATAGAACCGTTTTTGAATGAAATGCAGATAAGTAGGTATATAAAGACTAAATGCTGTCAACGATGATTGTCAGTAGAAACAGCGAAGGGGGTACACATCATGGAACAATACCGACTGGACTGGCAACAGCTTAATCATTTCTGTGCAACAGATAGTTTTCATTTTCACACCACTGAAGAACTGGAACCACTAAAAGGGATCATTGGTCAGGATCGGGCAGCCAAAGCACTGAGTTTTGGTCTTCGCATGAACAAAAAGGGATACAATATCTATATTTCAGGTATCAGTGGTACCGGGCGCAGCAGCTACAGCCAATCCATTGTTCGGGAATTCGCCGAAAAAATGCCGCCGCCCCTGGACTGGGTTTATGTCTATAATTTTAAAAATCCAGACAAACCCAAAGCCCTGGGGATGGAAGCAGGTGTTGGAAAGCAATTTAAAAAAGACATTGAAAGCATGATCGAGCAGATTCGAAAAGAAATCATGACCGCCTTTCGAAGCAACGAATATGAAACTAAAAAAAATGAACTCATCAAAGAATATCAGCAAAAAAATCAGGAAATGGTTAGAGCGTTAAACGATAAGGCGCAGCAATATGGTTTCGTTTTTAAGGAGACAGAACATGGGTTAATGACAATACCACTGGTGGAAGAGCGGCCAATGACACAGGAAGAATATGAACATCTTTCCGTGGAAGCCATTGAGGAACTGCGGGAAAAATCCAATGAGTTAAGTTTGCAGACCTTTGAAATGTTCAACGAAATCAGAGAATTGGAAGAGTTGCTGCGACAGAATGTGAAGAAGCTGGATGAAAAAACGGGTTATGATGTCATCAACTACTATATCAAAAAACTCCTCAGTCGATATAATCACCGGGAAGAAATTCGGGAATACATCAACGATCTTGAAAAAGACATTGTAGAGAATATACAGCGTTTTCGGAAAACTGAAGACGGGCAGGAAAAAACAGCAGCTCTTTTTCTTCGGCGATCCAGTGAAGATAACTTTCAAATGCGATACAAGATCAACCTTTTTGTGAACAACAGTGAAGCAGAAAATGCTCCCATCATCAATGAAACCAACCCCACCCTCTACAACCTTATCGGAGCCATTGAATATAAAAATGAAATGGGAGTATTGAAAACAGATTTCTCACAGATTAAGCCCGGCGCCCTCCACATGGCCAATGGCGGGTTTCTGCTGTTGCACACCCGGGAAATATTGATGCAGCCATATGCCTGGGACGCATTGAAAAGGGCATTAAAAACAGGTGAAATCAACATAGAAAATCTGTCGCAGCAAATGGGTCTTGCAGTGACCTCAACGCTGAAACCAGAACCCATTCCGCTGGATCTGAAAGTGGTGTTAATAGGTGATGCCTACACCTACAGCCTGCTCTATGCCCTTGACGAAGATTTTAAAAAACTGTTTAAAATAATGGCAGATTTTGACACGGAAATGGAACGTACCGATGAAAACACTTTAAAAATGGCAAAATTCATTGCCACTCACTGCAAAGATGTGGGGTTGAAACCTTTTGACAGAGAAGCTGTTTGCCGGGTGATTCAGTACAGTTCCAGGCTTGCAGACCATCAGAAGAAACTCACCACCAGGTTTAGTCAAGTGGTGGAAATTCTTTATGAATCAGATGCCTGGGCACAAATGGAAAACTCGCCATTGGTTAACCTGGAGCACGTGGAGAAAGCTATTTCGGAGAAGATTGACCGAAACAGCAAATATGAAGAAAAACTCAATGAGCTTTTCGAAGACGGTACATTGCTTATGGATGTCACCGGTGAAACAGTGGGACAAATCAACGGCCTGGTGGTGATGGGAACAGGGGAACATTCTTTTGGCAAGCCAACCCGCATCACAGTCTCCACTTATCGGGGAAAATCCGGTATTATCAATATTGAACGGGAAGTGGCGAAGAGCGGACCCATTCATTCAAAAGGAGTCTATGTGCTCAGTGGATACCTGGGTGCCCAGTACGCACAGGAGCAGCCCATTGCCCTGACTGCCAGTATCAGTTTTGAACAGAATTACTCCATGATCGATGGTGACAGTGCTTCCAGCACTGAACTCTATGGTATCCTCTCAAGTATAGCCAGTGTGCCCATCAAGCAGAGCATTGCTGTTACAGGTTCAGTAAACCAAAAAGGAGAAATTCAGCCTATCGGTGGTGTTAACGAAAAAATTGAAGGGTTTTTTGATGTCTGCAAAATCATGGGCTTCACTGGAGAACAGGGTGTCATCATTCCCCGGCAGAATGTGAAAAATCTCCTTTTGAAGGACGACGTCATTGATGCTGTTCGCAAAGGAACTTTCCACATATATGCCATCGGTCATGTGGAGGAGGGAATCGAGATTCTGACGGGTATTCCTGCAGGGAGAGCGGATGAAACTGGTGAGTATCCTCCAAATACCATTAACAGCCGTGTGGTCAAACGATTAAAAAGCATGTATGATAAAGCAAAAGAAGAGGCGGCTGGCGGTAAGCCGGAACAGAAAGAGACAGGTGAAGTAAAAACATCATCATAAATGAGAAGTGAAGTCGCCGGTGGTGAAGTAGAAGACACAGGGTCAAGGCAGGGCAGATGATATCAGTTTTGTGTGAATCTAATGACTGTCCTTCCCAGATCCTGTGCTTCGGTCACCTTTCCCATGCAGTGTCAAACTCCGTTTAAACCACGGAGTTTTGTTATGTGAGTTTGCAGGTAATGGTTCGGTTCTCAGTGATGAGAAAATGGACGGGCACATCATGTGGTTCCCGGGGAACCTGGTCGACCAGCTGCAGTTCATAAAGCAAAGAAATCAGCGGCACACCGGGACGAAGGGACGGGAGAAAACGGTCGTAGTAACCGGCGCCAAATCCGATGCGATAGCCTTCATAATCAAAAACCAGTCCTGGAACAATCGCCAGATCAATGAGCGTTGGGGCAACTGGCCGCAAGGCTTCTGATTTTGGTTCCAGAAGCCCAAAATGACCCTTCTCAAGATCTGTTGCAGGATCCTCCAACTGTGAAACCATGAGGGTATGGGTGGCGGGATTGGTGACTGGAATAAAGATCTGTTTCTCCTGTTCCAGCAGACGCTGAATCAAGTCATCTGTCTTGACTTCATTGCGAAAATCCAGGTATACCATGATGTTGCTGGATTGATGCAGTTCAGGTTGTTTCATGAGACGGTTGATGATCAATGTTGATTTTGACATGACCTGCTCAGCAGATAGCTGGTTCCTTTTATTCAGAATCTGCTGACGCATGAGCTCTTTCATAAACATGCTCCTTTCAGTCTTCTTTATTTCATTTTAACAGATTTCGTTGCAATTAGTAGAGGTTGACGTTATAATAAGAGAAGAATCCTGATATTTCAAGGCATTGACCCTGGGAGTGGAAATCATTTGATCGAATTCCGTAATATTCATAAAACCTATGATAATGGTGTGCAGGCTTTAAATGGCATTAACCTAAAGATCAATAAAGGTGAGTTTGTTTTCCTGGTCGGCCCCAGCGGTGCCGGCAAATCAACTTTTATAAAGTTGTTACTAAAAGAAGAAGAACCGTCAGATGGCAGCATTCTGGTGGATAATGAAGACATCACCCGGTTTTCAAGACGAAAGGTACCTTATCTCCGAAGAAAAATCAGTGTGGTTTTTCAGGATTTTCGGTTATTGGAAGAGAAAACACTCTATGAAAATGTGGCATTTGCCATGCAGGTAGTGGGTGCATCACCAAAAGATATTCGTCGTCAGGTTCCTATGGTACTGGGAATGGTTGGACTTAGTGATCGGGCGAAGCAGTATCCGCATCAGTTGTCTGGAGGCGAAAAACAGCGAGTGTCCATTGCCCGCGCCATTGTGAATCGGCCCATTATACTCATTGCCGATGAACCCACAGGAAACCTGGACCCCGAGACAGCTTGGGAAGTCATGAAGGTGCTGCGGCATATCAGCCGTCGGGGAACCACCATTTTAATGGCCACGCATGCCAAAGACATCGTTGACGTGATGCAGCAGCGCGTAGTAGCCCTTGAAAAAGGCCGCATTGTGCGGGATGCACAAAGGGGGATCTACGGGTATGAAACTTAGAAGCTTTCAGTATATTCTTCAACAGAGCTTTAAGGGAATCTGGCGCAATCGTGGAATGAGTGTCGCCTCCATCAGTTCGGTGGCAGCCTCTCTGACCATTCTTGGACTGATGATGGTGTTAGTGCTGAACATGAGCCATCTGGCAGGATTGGCACAAACACAGTTTGACAGTGTTCAGGTATATTTGGAGAATGACCTGACTCCTGATGCCATTGAAAGCCTCGGTCAGGAGATGACGGCAATTGCCGGTGTTTCCTATGTACTCTATGAATCCAAAGAATCAGCATTGGCAAAAATGAAAGACCGATGGGGAACCCAGGGATATTTGCTGGATACACTGGAAGAAAATCCGCTTCCCAACTCATATATTGTGCATGTGAGCCACATCAACGTATCTGACAGGGTTGTCAGTGAACTGAACACGCTGTCGGGAGTTGATGAGATTAAGTATTACAGGGACATTATTGACAATCTGATTCGTATGGCCGGGCTGATTCGATCTGTCGGCTTGGCGGTGATTGTCATTCTCATTATGATTACCACTTTTATTATTTCCAACACCATCAAACTCACCATCAATGCACGAAAAAGGGAAATTAACATCATGAAATATGTGGGAGCCACCAATTGGTTCGTCAGATGGCCCTTTCTCATCGAAGGCACATTGCTGGGATTCATTGGGGCAGCCATTGCCCTGGGACTGGTTTACATGGGATATCAGTCGATTTTTGACATGATTGCCACCCGCTTCTTTGTCATTTTCAGTGCGTATCTGTTGACAGTGGAAGAAATGATGCGGCGCACCATGGTGATGTTCGCAGTGCTGGGTGCCGGTGTAGGCGCTCTTGGAAGTATCATCTCACTGCGAAGGTTCCTGGAAGTCTAAAAGATGGATGATCCTGCGATAGGGGAGGAATGAAGATGCAGCATCAAAAAATAATCAAAACCATTACTTTCATGCTTATGGCAGGGTTGTTGTTATCAACAACAGCCACTTTTGGGAATGATGAGATCAACCAGGTCAATCGCCAGTTGGAGCGATTGCAACAGCAGCAGCAGGGTCTCTCAAGCGAGTTAAAGCAAAACGAGAGTCAACAGCGGGATGTGAGTGCGGAGCTGAATAAAATTGGGACTGCCATTGCAGACACACAGAGTGAAATCAGCAGTCTTCAGAACCAAATTAGTGAAACCGAAACCCGTATTGCCCACTCGGAAGATGAACTGGTGCTGGCAGCCATGCAGATTGATGAAAAGAAAGATCTTTTGGCTCGAAGACTGGATGCCATGTATCGGAGCGGAAATGTAGCCTATGCGGAAGTGCTTTTTAATTCCCGTGATTTTACCGAACTTATGAGTAATCTTGACATGGTGCAAACCATTGTCAATTATGATGTGGAGCTCCTTCAGTTTCTGGATGAACAGCGGATGATTGTGGAAGACAGGAAAGCTGAGCTGGAAGCGGGGCGGCGCCACCTTAGCGAACTGCAGCTGGCAATGGAAAACCAGCGGTCGGTATTGCTGGTGTCCCGGGGAGAACAGGAGCGGTTGAAGCAGGAACTGGAAGAAGACAAAGTTGCGCTTGCCAGGCAGCTTGATCAGCTGGAAAAAGAAGCGAAAGATTTGGAGCAGGTGCTGTTAAAACTGCAGTCAGAAGGCGATTACATCGGCGGTGTGATGAAATGGCCGGTGCCAGGACATTCACGGGTTTCTTCCGAATACGGCAACCGACTGCATCCCATTCTGAAAACCAATCGATTCCATTCGGGCATTGATATTCCTGCACCAACGGGTACCAACATCATTGCTGCCGGTTCCGGCAGGGTTGCTTTTGCAGGAACACAGGGAGGGTACGGACGCACTGTCATACTTGATCATGGTGGCGGGATCATGTCCCTGTATGCCCATAACAGCCAGCTGCTGGTTTCTGAAGGGCAAGAAGTGACGCAGGGATCAGTGATTGCCAAGGCTGGCAGCACCGGGATGTCCACCGGGCCGCACCTGCATTTCGAAGTGCGCGAAAATGGAAAATATGTGGACCCAAACCCCTGGATAGGACGTTAAATCCTGAACTGAATCAGGATGAACATCAGAAACCCGATCGAAAACAGATGATCGGGTTTCTTGCTTTTGAGATCAGTTTTTATTTGAAGTCATTTCACTGTTCGGGTGGTGTTGCTTTTCGTTTTGAGGTACAATGGTAAGGGAACTGATGACTATTTACTGACAGCAAGGAGCGTGTCCAATGATTCGTAAAAGAAGTGCATTTATAGGAGCAGTATTGCTCGTGCTGCTCACGGCTTTTACCACGCTGGTGGTCAGCAATATCCGCGCATTGCAGGTGGGTGACCACGTGATTATCAGCAGGCAGATGTACCAGCAGATGCAGGAAGATACCGGGGGACTTTACAAGCTGACATCATTAAAAGAATTTTTGCTGCAGGAGTATTACCAGGAGCTTGATGAAGAAACCCTGCTGGATGGTGCCATTCGAGGGATGTTTGAATCGGTGGACGACCCATATACCACCTACCTTGATGCCCGGGATTATTCGGATTTGATGATGAGCACCAGAGGCACCTATGGCGGCATTGGTATCATTGTCACAGCTGACGAAGATGGTTTTGTAAGCGTGATTTCACCCATTGAAGGAACTCCGGGAGAACGGGCCGGTTTGGCAACTGGTGACCGGATTTTGCGGGTGGATGACGAGTCAGTGAGCGGCAACCGGCTGGATGATGCTGTCTCCCTTATGCGAGGCGAGCCGAATACAGAAGTGGTCCTGGAACTAATGAAACGAAATCAGCGGGAGAGCATAGAAGTGATCATTATGCGGGAGACCATCCGCATTCAATCCGTCAGATCAGAAATCATGGAAAATGACATTGGGTATCTGCGCATCAGTTCTTTTGACGAACAGACAGCAAGAGATTTCCAGACTCATATGGATACCCTGGAACGAAGCGGTGTGACTCAATTGATCCTCGATTTGAGAAATAATCCGGGCGGCTTACTGAATCAGGCCAACCGGATAGCAGACCTGTTGCTGGGAGAAGGGTTGATCGTTTATACAGAAGACCGGCATGGCAACCGAAGAGAAGAAATGTCCGACAAAAAAATGTATGAGATGGAGCTGGTTGTCCTCATAAATGAAGGCAGTGCCAGTGCTTCAGAGATTCTGGCCGGTGCCATACAGGATCATCAACGAGGCGTGCTGGTGGGTACCACCAGTTTTGGAAAGGGACTTGTACAGGAATTACAGCAGCTGCCCGATGGAACAGGCTTCAAGTACACTGTTTCTCAGTATTTCACACCCAATGGCAGGTATATTCACGACACGGGAATTGAGCCTGATGTGGTGGTGGAAATCCCTGAAGAGTTGCTGGATGAAATGCACGAAGTGACTGAAGAAAATGATTTACAGCTGCAGAAAGCCATTGAACTATTGCAGGGGTCTTAAAGGCTGTAGATCTCCTAACATTATCCGAACGATCTCAAGATTAATAACAAATGGGAGAATGATGGCATCATGAGACAGATGAACCCGTTTAAAGTAGTGGCGGATTATCGGCCTATGGGTGATCAGCCCCAGGCCATTAAAAGCATTAGCCGGGGTATCAATGAAAAATTAAGACATCAGACACTGCTGGGGGTCACCGGTTCCGGAAAGACTTACACCATGGCCAAAGTGGTGGAGCAGGTACAGCGGCCCACACTGGTCATTGCCCATAATAAAACCCTGGCCGCCCAATTGTGCAGCGAGTTCAGGGAATTTTTTCCAGACAATGCAGTGGAGTACTTTGTCAGTTATTACGACTACTATCAACCGGAGGCTTACGTGGCTCACCGGGACCTTTACATTGAAAAAGACTCTTCCATTAACGACGAAATTGATAAATTGCGGCATTCGGCGACAGCCGCTTTGTTTGAACGGCGCGATGTGCTGATTGTAGCCAGTGTTTCCTGTATTTATGGACTGGGCGACCCTGAAGACTACCAGGAACTGATGGTTTCTTTGCGCGTGGGAATGGAACGCAATCGGGATGAAATCATTCGCAAACTCATTGATATTCAGTACCAGCGCAACGACATCAGTTTTACCCGGGGAACCTTTCGGGTAAGAGGAGATGTGCTGGAAATTTTTCCTGCCTCTTCAGCAGAAAATGCACAGCGCATCGAGTTTTTTGGTGACGAAATTGAACGTATCCTTGAAATTAACACCATTACAGGTGAAATCATCGGCAGCCGGCAGCATGTGGCGATTTTTCCGGCTTCCCACTATGCAACACAGCAGGAAAAAGTGGAACGGGCAGTAACGTGCATTGAAGAGGAGCTGGAAGAGCAAATCAAGTGGTTCAGGGACAGGGACCGTCTGGTGGAAGCCCAGCGCATTGAACAACGCACCAGATATGATATTGAAATGCTGCGTGAGATGGGTTTTTGCTCCGGCATCGAAAACTATTCGCGCCACCTGGCCGGGCGACCGGCGGGGAGCCGGCCATTCACCCTGATTGATTATTTCCCAAAAGATTTTCTGCTAATGATTGATGAATCCCATGTCACGATTCCACAAATCAGGGGAATGTTTGGTGGTGACCGGTCACGAAAGGAATCACTGGTGGAATATGGTTTCAGACTGCCTTCGGCTCTTGACAATCGCCCGCTAAATTTTCAGGAGTTTGAAACTCTCATCAGTCAGGCGGTTTACGTAAGTGCAACACCAGGTCCCTATGAAATGGAGCACAGCCAGCGAATTTCTGAGCAGATCCTGCGCCCCACCGGCTTGGTGGATCCCATGATTGAGATTCGACCGGTAAAAGGACAGATTGACGATTTGCTGGGAGAAATTCGATTGCGCGTTGAAGGACAACAGCGAACGCTGATTACCACACTGACCAAAAAAATGGCCGAAGACCTTACCCGATATCTGTCTGAAGCAGGGGTGAAAGTACGTTACCTTCACTCTGATGTGGAAACACTGGAAAGACTGGAAATCATCCGCGATCTGCGGTTGGGTGTTTTTGATGTGCTGGTGGGTATCAATTTGCTGCGGGAAGGCCTGGACTTGCCGGAAGTGTCATTGGTAGCCATTCTGGACGCCGACAAGGAAGGGTTTCTCCGGTCAGAGATCTCGTTGATTCAAACCATTGGCCGGGCCGCCAGGAATGTGGAAGGCCGCGTGATCATGTACGCCGATAAAATCACCCCCTCCATGCGTCGAGCCATGGACGAGACAGACCGGCGGCGCCAGATTCAGGTGGCACACAATGAGGCCCATGGGATTATTCCCCGCAGCATTATGAAAAAAGTGCGGGATGTCATTGAAGCCACAAAAGTGGCTGAGGGAGAAGCTGGCTATCAGACAGACAGTGAGGCAGCACAGGCTTCGCTGCCATCAGGCAAAACAGCGGCAAAGCTGATTCGAAGTCTTGAAAAACAGATGCAGGAAGCTGCGCGAAACCTTGAATTTGAAAAAGCGGCAGCATTGCGGGACGAGATTGCACTTATTCGCAGCATGCAGCCCGACACATATATCACTGTTGACAAAACAAAGACAAAAAAAGAGGTGTGATTGTGGCACGGAACGAAATTACCATTAAAGGCGCCCGGGAGCATAACCTTAAAAACATTGACCTGACCATTCCCCGGGATCAGCTGGTGGTCCTCACCGGACTCTCCGGCTCAGGCAAAACATCGTTGGCCTTCGATACCATCTATGCAGAAGGACAGCGTCGCTATATTGAAAGTTTATCTGCCTATGCCCGCCAATTTTTAGGCCAAATGGAAAAGCCGGATGTGGATGACATACAGGGGCTGAGTCCTGCCATATCCATTGACCAAAAAACCACCAGCAAAAACCCCAGGTCTACGGTGGGAACAGTGACAGAGATTTATGATTATCTGAGGCTTCTTTTCGCACGGGCAGGCATTCCCCATTGTCCGGTTTGCCATCAGGAGATTCGGCAAATGACGGTGGAACAGATTGTTGATCGGATCATGCAAATGGAAATGGGAACGCGTTTGCAGGTCATGGCACCAGTGGTGCGGGGCAAAAAAGGAGAGCATCAGAAGTTACTGGAACAAATTCAGAAAGAAGGCTTTGTTCGAGTACGTATTAATGGTGAAGTTCGGGAAGTGTATGAAGAGATTAAGCTGGAAAAAAACAAGAAGCATCACATTGAAATTGTGGTTGACCGTATTGTGGTGAAAGAAGGCATAGAACAGCGTCTTTCAGATTCCATTGAAACAGCTCTTCGGTTTACTGAGGGGTTGGTGCTGATGGATATTCCAGGTGATCAGGAAATCATGTATTCGACTCAGCTTGCCTGCCCGGAGCATCAAATCGGCATGGACGAGCTGGCTCCCCGCATGTTCTCCTTCAACAGCCCCTTTGGTGCCTGTGAAGTTTGTAAAGGGATTGGGCATATGAAAGAAGTGGACCCGGAACTGGTGCTGCCCAATCGGGAACTGAGTATACGGGAAGGCGGTGTGGCTCCCTGGACGGGAACCAACGGCCAGTCGGAAGACACCTATTATTTTCGTATGCTGGAACAGCTGGCAGCACAATACAAAGTGAGTCTGGACATCCCCATCAAAGAACTGCCGGACGGTTTTCTTCAGACCCTTTTATATGGTTCGGGCAGCGTAAAAGTATCCTTTCGTTTTGAATCCCGCTTCGGTGGTGAGCGCACCTATTCTTCCACTTTTGAAGGTGTGATCCCCAACCTGACAAGAAGGTACGAGGAAACCAGCTCTGATTACATGCGGGACAAAATTGAATCCTTTATGAGTGAGAGTCCCTGCCCCGCCTGCAATGGAACGCGACTGAAAGCTATTTCTCTGGCGGTGACGGTGGCAGATAAAAACATTCATGAAATGACCATCATGTCAATACGTGAGGCAGTCGCCTTTTTTGAAGAAATACGGCTGGATGCCCGCCAGACAATGATCGCCCGCCAGATTTTGAAAGAAATCAGAGAACGGCTGCATTTTCTGTTGGATGTAGGACTGGGTTATCTGACCTTGGCACGCAATGCAGGCACTCTTTCAGGAGGAGAATCCCAGCGGATTCGACTGGCCACACAGATTGGCTCCAGTCTTGTGGGCGTGTTGTATATTCTCGATGAACCCAGCATCGGACTGCACCAGCGGGATAATGAGCGCCTATTGAAAACCCTGCGGCATCTCACAGATATCGGCAATACGGTGATTGTGGTGGAACACGATGAAGACACCATGTTCCATGCAGACCATATCATCGACATCGGTCCTGGTGCAGGGATTCATGGCGGAGAAGTGGTGGCCCAGGGAACGCTGCAGGATATCCTGAACACACCTGCTTCCATCACAGGCCAGTTTCTTCGGGGAGACCGGTTTATTCAAGTACCAGACAACCGGCGACCGCCCAATGGTCACTGGGTGCGAGTGCGGGGCGCCCGAGAAAATAATCTAAAGAACATTGATGTGGAGTTTCCCCTGGGAACTTTTACCTGCATCACGGGTGTTTCCGGATCGGGAAAAAGTACACTGATCAACGAAATATTATATAAACGGGCGGCCCAGGAGTTTTACCGAACCCGGGAAAAACCCGGCGCCCATGATGCCATTGAAGGCCTTGAGCAATTGGATAAAGTCATTAAAATCAGCCAGGATCCCATTGGGCGCACCCCCCGATCCAATCCCGCCACTTACACCGGGTTATTTGACCCTATCCGTGACCTGTACGCCCAGACAACCACAGCTAAAATGCGGGGCTATCAAAAGGGACGGTTCAGCTTCAATGTTAAGGGCGGGCGTTGTGAAGCCTGCAAGGGTGACGGGATCATCAAAATCGAAATGCACTTTCTGCCCGATGTTTACATTCCCTGCGAGGTGTGTAAAGGGAAACGGTACAACCGGGAAACCCTGGAGGTCAAGTATAAAGGAAAAACCATTGCTGATGTATTGGAAATGAACGTGGAAGAAGCCTTGTCCTTTTTTGAAAGCCTGCCCGCCATTCGCAGAAAGTTACAAACCATGATGGATGTCGGATTGGGTTATCTGAAACTGGGACAACCCTCCACCCAACTTTCCGGCGGGGAAGCACAGCGCATCAAATTGGCGACAGAACTGAGCAAGAAGGGCACGGGACAGACTCTCTATATTTTGGATGAGCCCACCACAGGCCTCCACATTGCCGATATCGAAAAGCTGATACAGGTTTTGCAACGACTTGTTGAAGCAGGAAACACCGTTGTGGTGATTGAGCATAACCTCGAGGTGATCAAAACGGCAGATTATCTCATCGATATGGGGCCGGAGGGAGGCAATGAAGGTGGTACCGTGATTGCCACAGGAACACCGGAGGCTGTGGCTGCAAAAGATCATTCGTATACCGGTCACTTTCTGAAAAAAATACTTGAAGGAGAGCGTCGGCAACAGTCGATCTCATGACGGCCAACATAGCGACAGTCTGGGCAATCCACAGGCATCCTGGATTGTCGCTCAAAGACGCTACAATTAAGACAATAATGTAGTTCGGAAAATCTTGAATCGAATAATCGTTGTCGAAAATACCTTGCCTGAGATAGTGAACCATTTGCGCAGTTAGAAAAGGGTTGGAAAAAACGAAAGGAGGTTATCGCATGGGACGAATTGGTTTTCAGGAACTGCTGGTAGTTTTTGGACTGGCACTGCTGATCTTTGGCCCGACAAAGCTTCCTGAAATAGGGAAGTCACTGGGGAAAGGGATTCGAGAGTTTAAACAGGCATCAAAAGAAGTGAAAGACAGTGTCACCTTGGATGATGATGGTGATGAACCAAAGACTAAATAATCGATTCTGGGAAAGCGGGTGACGTCATGCGTTTTGGATGGTTGGAAGTACTCCTCATTGCAGGGGTTGTGTTGCTGGTCTTTGGACCAAAGCGATTTGGAATGATTGGCAAGTCAGCCAAAGAGAGCCTGAAAGAATTTAAGGATGAAGCCACAAAAGATGAAGCGGAAGAACAAATAAAACGAAAGAATCATTAAAGGATAGGTGACAAGCGTGACAGACGAGAGCCGAACCATGAGCATCATCAGACACCTGGAAGAATTGAGAAAGCGCCTGATCATCTGTCTGTTAGCCCTGGCAATCACAGCGACGGCTGGGTTTTTCTACGTGGACGAGATTCGCGTTTTGCTGGTCAAGCCTGCCGGGCCAATAGAGCTCATATACATCACACCGCCTGAAGCGCTGATGGTGAACATACGATTGGCTATACTGGCGGGGATTATGGTGGCCATGCCTGTATTCGTGTACCAGCTGCTGGCTTTCATCATGCCTGCGCTCTATAAAAACGAAAAAAAGCTGCTGGTGCCGGTGGTTTTTGCCATGATTCTCATGTTTATCGCAGGTATTCTTTTTGCTTATCGAGTTGCGTTTCCCTTTGCCATTGCTTTTTTTCTGAAATTTGCCTCGGATGACCTGATTCCACTGTTTACCATTACCCAATACACCTCATTCATTACCCAGTTTCTGCTCACTTTCGGCCTGGTATTCCAACTGCCGCTGCTTTTTCTTTTTCTGGGGCTGATCAATGTGGTGACAGCTCCGCTATTGAGACGCATTCGAAAATATGTGATGCTGGTGATTCTCATAGGAGCTGCCATTATCACACCGCCAGATGTGGTTTCACAGCTGATGATTGCAGCACCGCTGTGGGTGCTTTACGAAGTTGGTATTCTGCTGGTTATGCTGGTACAGTTTCGGCGGAGAAAGAAAGGGCAATAATAGAATCACATAGGAGTATATAGAAAGAACATAAGAAAGCGAAGAACACTAAATGAACCTTCAAAAAATAATTCAATTCTTATCTCTTTATGATACAATGAAAGAGTTAATTTGAATTTCTGGAAGTTGCATCGGAGAAGGTTAAGTGTTTAACAAATCTTTTGCTGCAGCGGTCAGTGAAGGGAAGGTGATGGAGATGAATGTGAATCATCAGGATCGGGTTGTGCAATATGTATTGCATGCTCGATTTTTTTATGACCAGCTGTTAGCTAAAGATTGGCCTGTGTTGCAAAACACTTTTAAAGCCATGACACCTGCATGTCGACAAGCTCATCAGCTGCTTAAAAATGAAATCGAAAAAGCGTTATCTGACAAGGACGCTGAAGAAAAGCTGCGGGTGGAATACGCCCATCTTTTTCTGCTTCCTGAAGGTGTGAAAATGTATGCATCCGTTCACCAAAGCAATGAACCACTGCTAAGGCAGAAAGCCTGGCAGCAGGTGTCAAAGCGGTATAAGACTCATGGTATGAAGCTTGAACCAAATGAACTTCACCCTGAGGACCATGCCTCGGTTGAACTGTCGTTTATGGCGCATCTCATTGAACAGGGTGAAAGCTGCGAAGCTCAGCTTGATTTTTTGCAAAAACATGTGCTGATATGGCTGCCGGGGGCATTGCAGAAGCTTTGCACACATCCCAAGGCAGAGATCTATCGGTTGGTGGCTGAAAGCACATTACATTTTTTGAAAGAGGAAGAACAGCTGCTGATGCAGCTGATGAATATGGAATAGGAGGAACTGAACCATGCAATCCACGAAGAAATCTACGTTTGAGATGGACCGGCGCGCGTTTCTGAAAACCGCCGCCGGCGGAAGTTTGGCCGCCGGTTTGGGACTGGGAATTCCCCGCTTCGTTCATGGGGAGCAGCAGAGTGTGATTGAACCCCAATCCAAGGTGGTGAATACTTTTTGCAGTGTCTGTGGCGGTGGCTGTGGCATCCGCGCCCACGTGGTGGATGGCCGCGTGGTACACTTGGAGGGAAACCCTGATGATCAGGCAGCCGAGGGGCGATTGTGTGTCAAAGCCTACTCATCGATCAAAACCCTGTATGACCCTGACCGGCTGAAATACCCTATGAAGCGCACCAATCCTCAAAAAGGAGAAGGAGTGGACCCGGGGTTCATTCAAATCAGCTGGGAGGAAGCTTTTCAACTGACAGCGGAGAACTTTCAAAAGGCCATCGATGAACATGGGCCGGAGTCCATCATTTTCTTCATGCGGGGACAGGACTTTGCCAACCGGCTGCGCAATGCCATCGGCACCCCCAATCATGTGGCCCATCAGAGCACCTGTTTCACTTCTCAAGTGGCCAGCTGGTTTGCCCAGGTCACGGGTGGCGGACGTCCTTATATTTACGATCTTGAAAACTGCAAATACATTATGGGCTTTGGCTTCGACGGCCTGGGGAAATCCAAGAACATGCACATTCGTGGCATTACCAGGGCGTTGGCCAATAATGCCAAAATGGTAATCCTCGACCCATATATGTCTGTGACAGCCCGAAAGGCCCACGAATGGATTCAGATTAAACCGGGAACAGATCTGGCCTTTGCCCTGGCCATGATTCACGTGATTGTTAACGAAAGCCTGTACGATGCGGCGTATGTGGAAGAAATGACCTTTGGCTTTGATTACCTGACTGACTTTGCCCGAGAATACACGCCAGAGTGGGCCGCTGAGATTACCGAAGTCCCCGCCGAAGACATTCGTCGCATTGCCAGGGACTTTGCCACCACCAGGCCAGCCCATATCTTTACCCACAAAAGGGATGCTGCCGGCCCCAATTATGCCAACAGCACCCGTTTGGCCCAGGCCATTGTTATTCTCAATGCCCTGGTGGGTACCATTGACCGGGAAGGCGGGCTGTTGTTGAAACGCAGCTTCCCCACACCCAGTTTTGACGAGGTTTTCCCCCGGCCGGATTTCCCGGAGCGGCGCAAAGAGCGCATCGACGCCTGGGAGCAGCGGGAAATCATGAGCCGCTTCACCAATGGTGACTTTGCAACTGTGGCGGATGGCATTCTGAACGAAAAACCTTATCCCACCAAAGCGGCACTGGTGCGAAAATACAATCTGCTGGCTTTTCCCGAAGCCAAGCGGATGGAAGAAGCACTGAAAAAATTGGACTTTATTGCTGTCTGTGAAATCTACCCCTCAGAGATGGCCATGATGGCCGATGTGGTGTTCCCTGAGCCCTATTGGCTGGAGACCTCCGGCGTGTCCGAACGGGACTTCTTTTCCCGGTATCCCCAGCTGGCGGTCCGCACCCCGGTCATTGAACCCCAGTATGATACCAAAGGGTTCAGTGCCATTATCGTTGAGCTGGCCAAGGCCATGAATCTGGGACATTATTTTGAAGAGGCTTCTGGCGGCAAATGGAACAACGCCATTCTGGAAGCAGCCGGAACCACATGGGACGAGATGAAAGCTCATCCCACAGGGCTTTGGGGTGACGAAAAACCGTTTGAAGGCAAAACCAGTTTCAACACACCCAGCGGAAAAATCGAACTGTATTCAACGGTGATGGAGGAAAACGGCTTTGATCCACTACCCCACTGGCGCCCCCGGAGGGAAGAGCCAACAGCAGATTATCCCTTCCATTACCTCATCAACCGACCGCCCATGCATAAAATGACAGAATCACAAAACAACCGGCTCATCATGGCATTGTATGGCGAAAACCATGCCATTCTCAATGACCGCCGGGCAGCTGAAATGGGTATTCGTGAAGGTGACGAAGTGTTTGTGGAATCCCGGGTTGCCAAAATCAAACTGAAAGCGAAACTGACAGCAGGCATTCGTCATGACTGCGTCTGTGTTTTCCACGGGTTTGGTCACTGGAGCCAGGGACTTAGCCGGGCAGCAGGTATTGGTGCCAATGACGGTGATTTGATCCCATCCATGACCCACGAAGAAATGAAAGCACTGCATGATCCAGGTGCTGGTGCCTGTATGCTTGATTTTCCCGTGAAAGTGTATCGGGCCTAACCCTGAGAGAGGAGGATATCAATGAGTAATCAAAACGAAATGACCATGTTGGTGGATCACTCCCTCTGTATCGGGTGTGAAGCCTGTACAGCTGTCTGTAAGAATGTCTATGACAGCGATGCAAGTATATATGATGTCACCCCACTGATTTTTCGCACCAAAATCAGCGAACTGAATACAGGAGAATACTACAGCGGCAGTGCTGCCGGCAGCATGAGAAAGATATATAAGAAAAATGCCTGCCTCCATTGCACTGAGGCTTCCTGTGTGATGGCCTGTCCCACCAGAGCCTGTCATAAGAATGAAGACGGATTGGTGGTCATCGATGAAAGACTGTGCATCAGCTGCAACTACTGCGCTAAAAACTGCCCTTATAATGCCATCAGCTACGATCGGCCAGCCGGGGCTGTTAATAAGTGCAGTCTCTGCGATGCTCGCATTGACCAGGGGTTGGAACCTCTATGCAGTACTGTCTGCCCCACAAAAGCAGTGCAGTTTGGATCGCGGGATACCATGATTGCCCATGCCAGCCAACGGGTGGAAGATCTGAAAAATCAGGGTTATGTCAGTGCAAATATATATGGAACCACAGAGTTCAGCGGCCAGCGGGTGCTGATGGTCCTTGATGAAGCACCATCAGCCTACGGATTGCCGGTGAACCCGCAAATTCCCCTTTCACTGCGACTCTGGAGTGCACTGCCGCTGCGTCCTCTGGTGCTGGCCGCAGTGGGAGCCGTTGTTGGTTTCAATTTCCTGCATTCCAGGAAATATGAACAGAAGGCGGCAGAGGTGCGTCAGAAACATGCTGCTGCTCCCTACTGTTATGTGATTCCCGGGCAGGATGAAGATGATGATCTGGAAGCCATGGATCGTGAGCGTGAATCCTCAGACAGTTCTTCCTAACCATGCCAACCGGCAGAAAATAAGAAGGGGTGAAGCAAATGGAGATGAAATCTTTTAAGGGTGGTGCTCATGTACCCCACTTTAAACGCTATACAGACCGCATACAGATTCAACCCATGTCAGTGCCAGATCGGGTGATCATTCCCATGCACCAATGTCTGGGAGCACCCTGCGAACCACTGGTAAAAGCGGGTGACCGTGTTCGTGTTGGTCAAATCATTGGTGACTCAGGTGAGATGATCAGTGCGCCAGTGCATGCCAGCGTCAACGGAGTGGTGGAAAAAGTGGAAACCCTGGCATACTGCAGTGGTGATGTGGCTAAAAGCGTGATTATTAAAACTGAAGGGAAGGATCATTCCTTCGAACCATCCGTCAAACGCGATCCGGGAGCCATGAGTAAGGAAGAGACTATTCAGGCCATCAGAGATGCTGGTATTGTTGGGATGGGGGGAGCGTCTTTTCCCACTCATGTCAATGTGAATACACGGCAGCCAGTGGATTATCTGGTGCTGAATGGTGCTGAGTGTGAACCCTTTCTGACTTGCGACCACAGAGCCATGGTGGAACGGGCAGATGAGTTGGTGGCAGGGGCAGAAATCTTAAGCCGCGTTATTGGTGCTAAGAAATGTCTCATTGGTATTGAAGTCAACAAACCCGATGCCCTTGAAACCCTGCAGGAAAAAACCAAAGACAACGAACTGTTTGAGATCGTTCCTTTGGCGGTGAAGTATCCCCAGGGTTTTAAATCCATTCTCATTAAATCTGCCACCGGCAGAGATGTACGCCGGGGAGCTCGATCAGCTGAAATTGGCTGTATTGTTCGAAATGTGGGGACCACCATTGCTGTCTATGAAGCAGTGGTGTACGGGAAGCCATTGATTGAACGGGTGATTACCGTCAGCGGTCCCCAAGTCCCTCATCCAGGAAATTTCCTGACAAAAATTGGTACACCTGTGGGTCATATGTTGGCACATTGCGGTGTAACCTCCTATGAGGATATGAAAGTGATATTGGGAGGCCCTATGACGGGACGGGCTCAGGACACTCTGGAAGCCCCGGTGATCAAAAACAGTACCGGCGTGCTGATGCTGCCTGTTGAAATGGTGCGGGAACATGCGCCTCACGAGCACTGCGTACGGTGTGGCAAGTGTGTGGCCCGATGCCCCATGCGTTTGTACCCCAATCAGCTGAGTATTTTTGCTGAAACTGAGAACTATGAAGGGTTGGAAGCATGGAACATCATGGACTGTATGGAGTGCGGTATCTGTGTGTTCAGCTGTCCTTCCAACCGGCCCATACTTGAATTCATACGACATGCCAAGCCGGTGGTCAAAAAAATGGAGCTGGTGCGCAAACAAGCCCAGTAGCAAAGGAGGAGATCGAAAATGATAAAAGCAGAACATTTACCGGTATCAGCGGCACCCTACCTGAAAGATGATGTGTTCATTCATACGGCCATGCGCGATGTGATGATCGCCCTTTTGCCCATCTCCCTGGTATCTGTCTATTTTTACAAAGGGTATGCACTGATGATGATTGCCCTGTGCATGGCAACGGCAGCGGCGACAGAAGTCGTTTTTCGCACCATTCGAAAGAAACCGGTGACACTGAAAGATGGCAGCGCTCTCTTAACAGGACTTTTTGTGGCATTGCTGTATCAACCCACAGCTTCACCTGTATCGGCCGTGCTGGCAACCGTGTTGGCCGTCGGCATCGCCAAAGAGCTGGCAGGCGGACTGGGGATGAACCGCTTAAATCCAGCGCTTTTTGGCCGTGTCTGCATGATATTTTTGGCACCTCTTCTGGCAAGTGTGATGGTGGGAGTTCCCAACTTAGGAAGCATCGATGTGGTTTCAAAGGCCTCCCCATTGGCCATGCTGGGTGGCGGAATGGAGATGCCCGGCTACTTGCAGATGTTTTTAGCCTATCCCGGCGGGGCGCTGTCAGAATCTTCTCCTCTGGCGTTACTGGCGGGCGGTGTCTTCCTCTACATGAAAGGCCATATTAACTGGCGGGTACCGGCATCCATTTTTGTGACAGTATTTGTGCTGTCGCTGGTCACCGGCCAGGATCCTATCTATCATCTGTTGTCCGGCGGGTTAATGCTGGGTGCCCTCTTTATGGCCACAGACTGGGTCACGGCCCCCATTACCACCGGCGGCAAATTGATTTTTGGAATCGCCATTGGTTTTCTGGTGATGTTGTTCCGGGTCTTTCTGCCACCGACAGAAGGGGTTGCCTTTTCCATTCTTATAATGAATGCTTTTGTACCTGTCATTGATAAATCCACCCGACATCTGGCTTTTCTGGAGCCCAAAGAAGCTTAAGCTGTGAAAAATGAACAGAATCAAACCTGCGCCTGCTGCTTATGCGGCAGGTTTTTTTCATGCTATAAATCAAATGTACGAAGACATGGAAAATGGGAGCTGAAAGAGGTACAATAGAATTACATGACGAATCTGGTTAATCAAAAAGAAGAGAAACACGCCAATAACTGATGATGGACTGGAATGAGGGCATATAATGATGAAAGAAATGACATTGGAGGAAAAGCTGAAAAACTTGCCTGATCAGCCTGGTATTTATCAAATGCTGGATGACCGCAAGGAAATCATCTATGTGGGAAAAGCACGCAGTCTGAAAAACCGCGTACGTCAATATTTTCATTCAGAAAACAATCATCCGCCGAAGGTGCGGGCCATGATGCAAAGAGTAAGAGATCTCAACACTATTGTGACAGATACAGAAGTAGAAGCCTTAATTCTTGAATGCAACCTCATTAAGGAAAGTCGGCCTCGTTATAATATTTTGCTGCGGGATGATAAAAGTTATCCCTATATCAAAATCACACAGCAGGAAAGCTTTCCCCGGGTGATGAAAACCCGCAATCTGGTGAAGGATGGTTCCCGATATTTCGGCCCCTATACAGATGCCGGGGCAGTGAACGAAACCCTGGAATTGATTCGACGCATGTATCCACTCAAATCCTGTTCACGAAAAATTGACACGAAAAGCGGCCGCATTGAGCGACCCTGCCTCAATTATCATATTCGAAAATGCCTGGGTCCATGCAAAGGTGGATTACATCAGCAAGAATACCGGGAAATGATTCAGCAAGTCATCCTCTTGCTGGAAGGAAAACAGACTGAACTGCAAAAAGCACTTGATCGGCGGATGAAAGACGCCGCAGAAAGCCTTGATTTTGAACAGGCAGCCATATTAAGAGACCAGCTTGCAGCGCTGGAAAAGGTAACTGAAAAACAAAAAATGGACCGGGGGAGCGGTCATGATCAAGATGTGATTGCAACCGCCTCCAATGACGATGAAACCTGCGTGCAAGTGTTCACAGTGCAGGATGGTAAGATTGTGCGCCAGCATCATCATTTGATGAAAACCGACCAAGGTGAAGCTGCTGGTCATATTCTGGCATCATTTATCAAACTGTTTTACGATAATGCGCCCATGGTTCCAGGAGAAATACTGCTGGAAAAGCCGGTGGATGACCAGCAGGTCATAGAAGATTGGCTTGCCGACAAACGGCACCGAAAGGTGTCTTTACTGGTACCTCAGCGGGGTGAAAAGAAACGCCTGGTGGAACTGGTGAAAAAAAATGCACAGTTGCAATTGGAGCAACGTGAAAACCGGCAGCGACAAAAAGAAGCAGCCGTGACTCAGGTACTGGGTGACTTGCAGCAACTGGCAGATCTTGATCAGCCACCACTGCATATCGAATCAGTGGACATATCCCATACGGCGGGTGTGGAAACAGTAGGGGTACTGGTGGTCTTTGAAAATGCCAAACCCAGCAAAAAACATTACCGAAAATACCGCATGCGTCAGGTGACAGGACCTGACGACACCGGCAGCATTGAAGAGCTGCTGACACGACGACTGTATCGGGGCCTTCAGGAGGCCAGGGAAATGGCAGCCGGAGAACGGATTTATGACCAAAGCAGACAGGGAGTCATGCCAGATTTGCTACTCATTGACGGTGGTGCCGGGCAGGTGTCTGCTGCGGAAAAAGTACTGCAGCGAATGGGGGTGCATATTCCAGTGATGGGCATGGTGAAGGATGACAAACACCGCACCAGGTGGCTGTTGAATCGGGGAACTAAAATTGACCTTAAAGGAAATCCGCCATTATGGCGGCTGGTAACTGCAATTCAGGATGAAACCCACCGATTTGCCATCAGCTTTCATCAACAGCGACGCAGCAAGCAGTTGACTCATTCAGAGTTAACCACCATTCCAGGCGTTGGTGACAAACGCCGGCAGCAGTTGCTGGAACATTTCAGAACCGTTGATGGCTTAAAAAAAGCCACGGTGGAAGAATTGACCCGGGTACCGGGCATTTCCAAAAGCGTGGCAGAAAATATCACAGCTTATTTTCAGGCACAGCAGCAGACCAGCAAAGAATGAAAGGATGATTGGCATGAAACGATTATATTTGTCAGAAACCGATAAAAAATGGGCTGGTGTCTGCGGAGGAATTGCGGAGTATTTTGCCGTTGATCCAACAATGGTGCGCCTTATATGGGTAGTACTTACCATTTTCAGTGTGGGATTTGGCGGCATTATTGCCTACTTGATTGCCATGGCAGTGATTCCAAAACCGCCCAGCCATCAGCAACGGGAGGGTATATGAACACCATAACGGTGGATCAGCTGATGCACGACCAGCAACTGGTCGACCTGACACCTGATGTGCCTGGCACAGCGCTGATCACCACCAGTGATATGAACCGTCCGGGAATTCAACTGGCTGGTTACTTTGATTTTTTTGCCTACGAACGTCTTCAGATTATCGGAAAAGTGGAACATCATTTTCTGATGACTTTAGATGAGATCACCCGCAGCCATCGATTCGACCGAATTCTTTCCCATCCGCTCCCCTGTATGTTGATCACCAGGGATTTGGAATTACCCAGTGTATTGGTGGAAATTGCTGTTAAACACCAGGTGAAGCTTTTGGGGAGTCCCATGAATACCACCAAGCTGATTTCCCGCTTAATCAATTACCTGGAGTTTCATTTGGCTGAAACGGCCAGAGTGCATGGTGTTCTCATGGACATCTATGGTGTGGGTGTTCTGATCACCGGGAAGAGTGGCATCGGTAAGAGCGAAACTGCTGTTGAACTGATTAAACGAAACCATTTGTTGGTGGCTGACGACACGGTGGAAATCAAGCGGGTGGGTCATGAACTCCTGCTGGGATATGCTCCTGAGCTGACCCGTCACATGATTGAAGTGAGGGGAATCGGCATTATGGATGTCAAGAGCCTTTTTGGTGTGGGAGCCATTAAAAATCGGACAGAGATTGATCTGGTGGTGCATCTTGAAGAATGGGACCAACATAAAGACTATGATCGCCTGGGATTGGATGAAAAGTTTCGCACCATTCTCGATGTGAAGGTGGAAGAAGTGGTGGTTCCGGTGAAACCAGCCCGAAACATTGCGTTGATCATTGAAGTGGCTGCCCGTAATCACCGGCAGAAAAAAATGGGTTATAACGCAGCTCGTGCATTTAATGACAGGCTGATGAACTATCTGGATCAAGACTGGTAATGAGGGGGCACTGTTCGTTTCAAAAATAACAAACGACACTGGGAGCTAAATCGTCAGTATTTTTGCCTTAATCTAAAAAATATCTTGCAGAAACAACGACAGGTTGGATATAATTGTCGTGTCTGGAATTTCATTTGGGAATGTAACGTTAGAAGTTTTGGGGGTTCTTGTCTAAATTTTAACATGACAACGCTTTCATATGCTATAATATGGAGAGTAAGATTGTGCTGCTGGGGGCTGTGCATGGAGCAGTGATGCTTCATTCGAAATAAAGAAATGATAAGGAACAAGGAGGGTCATTGATGGCAAAAGAGTTTTTGACAGAAGAAAACTTTCAGAAATTGGATGAAGTCATTCTTCGACACAAAAACAGACAAGGCGCTTTAATGCCGGTGTTGCAGGAAGCTCAAGATATTTTTGGCTGCCTGCCCATTGAAGTGCAACGACAAATCTCAGAAGGCATTAAAATTCCAATGAGTGAAATTTATGGCGTAGTCACATTCTACTCTCAGTTCACTCTGGAACCCAAGGGCGAGTATACCATCTCAATTTGTATGGGAACTGCCTGCTACGTACGCGGAGCCAAGCCCATGGTCGAAAAAGTTGCAGAAATGCTAGGCATTGCACCGGGTGAAACATCAGCCGATGCAAAGTTCAGTCTGGTGGCAACCCGCTGTATCGGTGCCTGTGGACTGGCACCAATTCTGACAGTAAATGAAGATGTTTATGGAAGACTAACATTGGAAGATATTCCCGGTATTGTTGAAAAATATCAAAAGGAGGGTTCCTGATATGAAATCTATTGCTGAACTGGAAGCCATCCGCAAGAAAGCACAGGACAGTGTGAAACTTCGTTCCGAAAGAGATGGTATTCGTGTGGTGGTTGGTATGGCTACCTGTGGAATCGCTGCTGGTGCCCGTCCGGTAATGATGGCGTTGGTGGAAGAAGTCAGCAAGCGCCAGTTAAAAAATGTGGTGGTGACACAAACCGGCTGCATTGGTGCCTGTCGTCTGGAACCAATGGTTGAAGTGTATCAGGGAGACGAAAAAGTTACTTATGTGAAACTGACTCCCGAAGATGCACGCAAGATTGTTGCAGAGCATCTGGTTAATGGTCATATTGTCAAAGAATGTACCATTGGGGCTTATGAAAAATAGACCTGGCTACAGAGAACTGAAGAATAGGTAAGGAGGGTCAACTTTATGGATTTGTATCGATCCCACGTCCTGGTGTGCGGCGGTACCGGATGTGTCTCATCAGAATCAATGAAAATAATTGAATCTTTCGAAACTGAACTGGCCAAACATAACATTGAAAAAGAAATCAAGGTGGTTAAAACTGGCTGCTTCGGCCTGTGTGAAGCCGGTCCCATTGTGATTGTCTATCCCGAAGGTGCCTTTTACAGCATGATCAAGGTCAGCGATGTGCCGCTGATTGTTGAAGAGCATCTGTTGAAGGGCCGCATTGTCACTGACCTGCTTTATAAAGACCACACCACAGATGAAACAATGAACTCAATTGACGATGTGGGCTTCTATAAAAAACAGCAGCGGGTGGCACTGCGCAACTGTGGTGTTATTAATCCGGAAATCATCGAAGAATACATTGCCTATGACGGCTATCAGGCATTGGCAAAAGTGCTGACGGAAATGACACCTGATGAAGTGGTGGATGTCATCAAACGCTCAGGGCTACGCGGCCGTGGCGGTGGGGGATTCCCCACCGGTTTGAAGTGGGAGTTCACCCAAAAGGCGCCTGGTGATATTAAATATGTTGCCTGTAACGCCGACGAAGGTGATCCGGGTGCTTTCATGGACCGTTCAGTGTTGGAGGGAGACCCTCATGCCATTGTGGAGGCCATGACCATTGCCGGCTATGCCGTTGGTGCCTGTAAAGGATTTGTATACGTGCGGGCAGAGTACCCCATCGCTGTGAAACGTCTTCAGATTGCCATCGATCAGGCAAAAGAAAACGGCCTGCTGGGTGATGACATTTTTGGAACCGGCTATGGTTTTGATATGGAAATTCGGCTGGGTGCCGGGGCTTTTGTCTGTGGTGAAGAAACAGCACTGATTGCCTCCATCGAGGGCAAGCGTGGCATGCCAAAGGTGCGGCCTCCCTTCCCTGCCATAAAAGGTATATTCGACAAACCTACCTTGTTAAACAATGTGGAAACCTTTGCGAATATCACACAGATTATTCTCAAAGGAGCCGACTGGTTTGCCGGTATTGGAACCGAAAAATCAAAGGGAACAAAAGTGTTCGCTCTGGCGGGCAAAATTAACAACACCGGTCTGTTGGAGATCCCCATGGGAACCACCCTACGGGAAACCATTTATGAAGTGGGCGGCGGCATCCCCAATGGCAAAGCGTTTAAAGCTGTTCAAACGGGTGGACCCTCCGGTGGCTGTATTCCGGCTGAATACCTGGATACTCCCATTGATTACGATAACCTTATTTCGCTGGGGTCTATGATGGGATCTGGCGGGATGATTGTGCTGGATGAAGACAACTGTATGGTTGACGTGGCGCGTTTCTTCCTGGACTTTACAGAAGAAGAATCCTGCGGCAAGTGCACACCCTGTCGTGAAGGCACCAAACGTATGCACGAGTTACTGGATAAAATTGTTGAAGGTAAAGGTACAATGGACGATGTGGCTAAGCTGGAAACGTTGGCTAAAACCATCAAAGGGGCATCCCTGTGCGGGCTGGGTCAAACAGCTCCCAACCCTGTGTTATCCACCTTGAAATATTTCCGGCATGAGTATGAGGCGCATGTCAATGACAAGAAATGCCCAGCAGGTGTCTGTCAGGCGCTGTTGCAATACCTGGTCATTGATGATCTTTGTAAGAAATGCGGTATTTGCGCCGCCAAGTGTCCTGTGAACTGCATTAGTGGTGTCAAAGGCAAAGAAATATATCACATCGATCAAGAACGCTGCATTAAGTGCGGTGCCTGCCTGGTAGCTTGCCCATTCAAAGCCATCAAAAAAGGGTAGTTGTCGGGTAATGATAGAACCTGTAAAGGAGGATTCGAATGATCACGTTGAAAATAAACGGCTTTGATGTGGAAGTCAAAGAAGGCGCTACCATTTATCATGCCGCATCCAGTATCGGCGTCAAAATTCCCACGCTCTGTTATGATGAAAGGCTCAAACCCCACGGTTCCTGCCGCATTTGTGTGGTGGAGGTGGAAGGGGCCCGTTCTTTAATGGCATCCTGCAGCACCCCTGCTGCCAATGGCATGGTGGTACACACTGAAAGTGAAGCTGTGGTGACTGCCCGCAAGGAACTTCTTGACTTGATTTTGGCAAACCACCCGCTGGACTGCCTTACCTGTGAGAAGGCTGGGCGCTGCACCTTGCAAGATCTCTGTTATCAGTATGATATTGAAGAGAGCACCTTCGACGGTAAGCGGAAATCCTATGAAAAAGATGCCTCCAATGAGTTTTATACAGCCGATCAAACAAAATGCATTCTTTGCGGAAAGTGTGTATATGTTTGTTCTCAGGTTCAAAACACCGATGCCATCTGTTTTGTAGACCGGGGTTTTGAAACCCACATCGGCACTCCCTTTGATATGGGACTGTCAGAGTCTACCTGTGTCTCTTGTGGTAACTGCGTAGCTGTTTGCCCGGTTGGTGCATTAATGCCAAAACGCAAAGAAAAGTTCAGATACTGGGAAGTTGAGAAAGTGAAAACCACCTGCTCTTACTGCGGAGTCGGATGTCAGATGGAACTGCTGGTTAAGGATGGAAAGGTAGTGGAAGTAGAGCCGGTAAAAGGCCACTCCAATGATGGCTTACTTTGTGTCAAAGGCCGTTTTTCCTATGATTTTGTCAATCATCCATCACGACTGAAAAAACCTTTGGTGCGTAAAAATGGTGTTCTGGAAGAAGTCACCTGGGATGAAGCCTATGAAACGATTGTGAACAAAATCAAAGAAATAAAAGCTGCTGATGGCCCTGATGCCATTGCCGCTTTTTCATCAGCCCGTGGCCTGACAGAAGAAAATTATCTAATGACCAAAATGATGCGCGCAGTCATCGGGACCAATAATGTGGACCACTGCGCACGCCTCTGACATTCCTCCACTGTTGCAGGTCTTGCAACAACACTTGGAAGCGGCGCGATGACCAACAGTATTGCTGATATTCAGCAGGCAGACACCATTTTTGTCACCGGGTCAAACACCACAGAGTCCCATCCCGTCATTGGAGCCCAATTGAAGCGCTCTGTTCGCAATGGCTCAAAACTGATTGTGGCAGATCCCCGTGAAATACCGCTGGCAGCCGAGGCAGATGTGTTCCTGAAAATTAAACCGGGAACCAGTATCGCCCTCCATAACGCCATGATGAACGTGATTCTGGAGGAAAAGCTTCAGGATGAAACCTATATTCGTGAAAATACGGATAACTTTGATGAGCTGGCTGAAAGTCTTAAAAAATACACCCCTGAGTATTCAGCAGAAATATGCGGAGTTGATGCAGACAAGATCCGTGAAGCGGCCCGTCTCTATGCCGGTGTTGATAAAGCGGCCATCCTGTATTGCATGGGCATCACTCAGCATGTGAATGGAACAGAGACAGTGATGAGCTTATCCAACCTGGCGCTGATTACCGGTAACATTGGAAAGCCCGGCTCCGGCGTGAATCCTCTTCGCGGTCAAAACAACGTGCAGGGAGCTTGTGACATGGGTGCACTGCCCAATGTCTTCACCGGCTATCAGCCTGTCGGCAACCCTGGCGCTCTTGAAAAATTTGAAAAGGCCTGGGGTGTCACACTTTCAGACAAGGCGGGGCTAACGGTGACCGAGACGTTTAAAGCCATTGAGGAAGACCGGGTGAAGATGCTTTATATCTTCGGAGAGAATCCCATGATTTCTGATCCGGATACCCATCATGCCGAGCACGCCCTTCAAAAGACCTTCCTGGTAGTACAGGACCTGTTCCTCACTGAAACTGCTGAGTTGGCCGACGTGGTATTGCCGGCAGCATCTTTCGCTGAGAAAGATGGGACTTTCGTTAACACCGAAAGAAGAGTGCAACGGGTTCGAAAAGCTGTGAACCCACCAGGAGAAGCAAAACCCGACTGGGTAGTCTTTATGGATCTGATGAATCGTTTGGGCTACGAGAAAAAATACAATGACGCTGAAGAAATCTTTGAAGAAATTCGCAAGGTAACCCCCCAATATGCCGGTATTACCTATGACCGCATCAAAGGGAGAGGCATCCAGTGGCCTTGCCCCACCACCGATCATCCGGGCACACCTGTGCTTCACATTGGCAAACCCGCCCGGGGCGCTGGTCTGCTGAAGCCTGTTGAGTTCGTTGAATCAGGAGAGCTGGGGGATGAAGAGTACCCGCTGGTGATGACCACCGGCCGCATCCTTTATCAGTATCACACCCGTACCATGACCGGCAAAACAGAAGGTATTAACAATATGGCGCCGGAAGTATACGTGGAAGTGAACCCTGAATTGGCGGCAGCCAAAGGCATTGAAGATGGTGCCATGGTTAAGATTACATCCCGTCGCGGTTTTGTCACCATGAAAGCAAAAGTGACCGACAGAGTGGAAAAGGGTGTTCTCTTCATACCCTTCCATTGGGAAAGTGGCGCGAATGTGCTGACTAACGGTGAAGTGCTTGACCAGTACTGCAAGATCCCAGGCCTAAAAGTGACAGGGGTTAACCTGGAAAAAATGGCGTAAGCCGTCACACACAAGACTATAAAAACCCGGTTTCTCAAGTAATGAGAAACCGGGTTTTGTGTGCCGCGATCTTTTCAAAAGGTGATTTTAGAGTACTCAGCTCAGTTCAGTCGAAACATCAACCACCCCAGGGCTGGCTCATGTAGTCTTCCATCAAACGCTGGTGTTCTTCCTTGAACAGTTTTTCATGGCCCTGTTCCCATAAAGCCAAAGTGTGGAACAGTTTTTTGGCACTGGGATCATCGGTGTTGTCAGCTGCATTCTGGTAAAATTCAGCAAAATCTTTTTCCATTAAATAGGCAGTGCGCAGCACACTCATGTCAGGTACCATGCTTTCAGTCACCTGCTGGTCAAGCAGTTCATTCTCTGCACGATCGGCAAAAATATTTTTTTCCCGGTCAAGATCAAAGTCTACCTCTTTAAAAGTCTGATGCTTTTCAAAATGCTCCAGTTGTTCCTTCAGGTACTCGTAATGGTCCATTTCAACGTCTGCCAGTCGCAATAACATGTCTTTTGCACTGGCCAGGCTTACTTTTTCAGATTGATGGCGGAAAAAATCCACACCTTGCAATTCCCGCTCCATGGCATAGCGGATGATGTTTTGATAATTCTGTTTCATTTAAACGCCTCCCCGTTAAAATCTTAACACTATTATACCATATTTATACCACAAAATGTCGGCGAATAAACCGGATTCTGGTATAATAATCATAGTAGTACACAGGGAGGGTCACAAATGAATCTCGAACAGCAAAACGTCAAGCATACCTGTTCCATCATGCGAATCCAGCAGGAAGGCCCGTTGGCAAGGCCCGTTGCCATCGAAACCAGTGATGAAGTCATCATGGAAAAGCCCCTGACAATCTTTTTAAATGAGCAGGAGTGGATCACACTCTTAAGTTCAGGTACGGCCATGGAATATCTGGCAGTGGGATTTTTATACTCTGAAGGGATTTTACTCCGAAGAGAAGACTTGCTCAACTATTACCTCGATAGCGATGAAGGTAAATTTCACGTTCAGCTGAAAGAAAATCCAGAGTTAAAAACTCGATTAAAAGGCAAGCGAGCTGTTACCACCGGCTGCGGAAAAGGTACTGTCTTTTTCGACGTGCTGGATGCTCTGACGACTCAGCCCATTAAGAACCAATACAAGATCCCGTTTGATGTGATACTGCAACTGTCTTCTGCTTTTCAAAAACGATCCATTCTGTTTCAGGAAACTGGGGGAGTGCATGCCTGTGCATTATGTGACATCTCAGGCATTCAACTTTTTCATGAAGACGTGGGCCGTCATAATGCACTGGATAAGGTTGTTGGTGAGGCTTTGATCAAGGATATTTCGGTAGATGAAAAGTGGCTGATTACCAGTGGCCGCCTTTCTTCGGAAATGGTGATAAAAACAGCGCGTTACGGTATTGCGACGCTTATTTCCAGATCGGCCCCCACCAATCTGGCGGTGGAACTGGCGACACAGTTGAATATGACCCTCATTGGATTTGCGCGGGGGAACCGCATGAATATTTACACAGGCAGGGAAAGGGTTTTCATTAAAGGGGAAGAGTGATATAATCAACTTAAATGAATGATCAGAATTTTTTCCGAGTTGTTTTTTTCTAAGGGAATGCATTCCTATGAAGAACAACCGTCGGGTACTGGGAGAAATCCCCGTGCCTCCCGTGATGGAAAGGAAAAAAGCCCCGCAGGGAGCCTCCTTACCATCGGCTCCTTTTTTGTATTGCATCAGAGAGAAATGCTAAGAGACAGGAGGATCATGTATGGCAGATCGATACAGTCGCCACATCACGTATATGCGTATTTCGGTGACAGACTTATGCAATATGCGCTGTCAATACTGCATGCCGGAAGAAGGTGTTGAAAAGCGCACCCATGAAGATCTTTTGTCATTTGAAGAAATCGTTTCCATTGTGAAAGCCAGTGTACCTCTGGGTATCCGAAAAATTCGCATCACTGGTGGTGAGCCGTTGGTACGCAATGGGATTGTTTCGCTGGTGGAACAGTTAAGGCAAATCAATGGTATCGAAGAAATTGCCATGACGACCAATGGGACACTGCTGAAATCAATGGCCAAACCATTGAAGGAGGCAGGTTTAAATCGTTTTAATATAAGCATTGACTCGCTGAAGGAAAACCGCTATCGTGAGATTACCCGTGGCGGGCGCCTGTCTGATGTTCTTGAAGGAATTGAAACCGTTCTTTCGCTGGGAATGACACCACTAAAGCTGAATACGGTGGTGATAGGAGGTCTTAATGATGATGAAGTCAAAGACTTTACATCACTAACGATCAATGAACACATCGATGTTCGATTCATAGAACTGATGCCGGTGGGACAAGCCAGCCAGTGGGCAGAAAATAGGTTCATATCCAATGATGTACTGCTGGAAAAGCTGGGATTTTTGCTTACAGAACAGCGGGAAAATGGAAGTCCAGCCCAGTATTATCGCTTGCCGGGTGCCCTGGGACGAGTGGGATTTATTAATCCCATCAGTCATCATTTCTGTCATGAATGCAACCGCATTCGCCTTACCAGCGACGGCCGGTTGAAACCCTGCCTTCACAGCAATGATGAAATTGATCTTCGTTCGGTATTGCATCAGCCTGCAAGTCAAATCACCAAAGTCATTGCCCAGGCCATTGATCGCAAACCGGAAAGACATCAGTTAGATCTAGATGAGCGCTGTACCAGCCGTAATATGTGTCAGATTGGTGGTTGATACCTTCTGAGAAACGCAGCCACCTGAAGCCCACATGTTTCATGATGGGCTTTTCTGTTGGAGAGAATAGGTGACTTATACGAATGACAGTGCGTTGACCCTTCCCATGCAAACCGATATAATGAAGTGAGACGGTCACAGGGAGCCGGAAGATTTCCTCATGAGTTCCGGCAAAAAAAGGCAGAGGTGAACATTTTGATTGAGCAAGCATTGGAGAAGGCACTGAAACAGATAGTGGGAGAACCGGCTTTGCGTTGTCAGGAGCCCATGAAAGCACATACTTCCTTTCAAATAGGCGGTCCTGCTGATTATCTGGCAGAACCCGGCACAGAAGCCCAGTTGGCTGGTCTTCTATCCCTTTGCCAGGAGAGCGGTGTTCCTGTCATGGTCATTGGAAACGGCAGCAACATGCTGGTTTCAGACACAGGCATCAGGGGCGTGGTGATCAAAATAGGCAAAAAGATGAATCGTGTCACCGTTCATGGACAACAGGTCAATGCACAGGCAGGGGCGACTCTTTCCAGTCTGTCACGCACATTATTACAGCAATCTCTGGCAGGGTTTGAGTTCGCTGCCGGCATCCCCGGAACACTGGGGGGAGCACTGGCCATGAATGCAGGTGCCTATGGCGGCGAAATGAAAGACATCCTGGTGAATTGCCGGGTGATGAACTCCCGAGGCATTATTCAAACTCTCACGCTTGATGAAATGCACATGGGATATCGATCCAGTCGTGTGCAGAAGACGGGAGAAATCATCTTATCGGCCAATCTCGCGCTGAAGTCAGGAGTATACAGGCAAATTAAGTTTATGATGGATGATTACTGGCAGCGACGCGTCACACGACAACCTTATTATCTGCCCAGTGGCGGTAGTGTTTTCAAGAGGCCTGAAGGGTATTTTGCAGGAAAGCTGATTGAAGATTGTCAGTTAAAAGGCGTGGCTGTGGGTGGTGCCATGGTGTCAGAACTTCATGCCGGCTTTATTGTTAACACAGGAGATGCGACAGCAGCAGATGTCGTTAATCTGATGAACCTGATCTGCAAGCGGGTGAAAGAAACCCACGGCGTCGATTTGGAAGCGGAACTGAGAGTAATTGGTGCATAGACAGGATGGTGAAACAATGAAGTTTGTTATTATCACAGGGCTTTCAGGAGCCGGAAAAAGCCTCACGGTAAAGTGCATGGAAGATCTTGGCTTTTATTGCGTTGATAATTTGCCTCCCGTACTGATCCCACGGTTCGCCGAATTGTGTGAAAAAACCAGAGGAAGCATCGATAAAATAGCACTGGTGATGGATATTCGGGGGGGGCTTTTTTTCGATGACTTATTCATTAGTCTTGATGCCTTCCGGGACCAGGGACATGATTACGAAATATTGTTTCTGGATGCAAGTGATGAAACGCTCATTAAGCGCTATAAAGAAACACGGCGCAGCCATCCCCTTTCACGTGATGGCGCCATAGGTGCAGGCATACGGTTGGAACGACAAAAATTACAACAATTAAAAGAAATGGCCGTCACAATTCTTGACACCAGCCGACTGAATCCAACCCAGCTGAAAGAAGAGCTGCGGCACCTCTATTTGGAAGGTGGCGAACGGAACCATTTTATGATTTCTCTCATCACCTTTGGATTCAAACATGGAATTCCGCTGGATTCAGATTTGATTTTTGATGTTCGTTTCCTGCCGAATCCTTTCTATGAAGAAGAATTGAAATCTTTAACAGGTCTTGACCAACGAGTCAGAAGCTATGTGCTTGACAACGAAACAGCCGTTGATTTTCTGGAGCACCTGGAAAACATGATGCTCTTTCTTATTCCCAACTATATTCGGGAAGGTAAGCATCAGCTGGTGGTGGGAGTTGGATGCACCGGCGGCAGACACCGGTCGGTGTCCATTGCCCTTGCGCTTGCCAATTACCTGCAACAACATGGGTATCGGGTAATTCTGGAACACCGGGACATTGAATAAGGTGACATCATGAAATGGATTTACTGGCTAAAACCGGGGTTGCAAATGAAAAGATGGCTATTGTTGGGGCTGGCGGGAATTGTGATGATCTCGGCAGCACTGGCATATTTTTGGCGTGCCATGGAACTGAACCTGCCCGGCGCGACGGCAGTGGCCGCCGGACTGACCGGGCTTCTACTATTGATACTGTCGTTGCATCAGGGAATCCTTTCCCTCATGCGAAATCTGGACCGGATTCCCAGAACAGAAACAGTCCAGTCAGAACATGACCGATTGGTGCAAATGGTATATGACCGGCAAGTTCTCTCCAAAGGACGCCGCATTGTTGTCATTGGCGGAGGTACCGGGCTGTCTGTATTGCTTCGGGGTATGAAACAGGTAACCACCAACATTTCTGCCATCGTCACTGTTGCCGATGATGGCGGTGGATCCGGTGTTTTAAGAGAAGATCTGGGAATGCTGCCACCCGGAGATATTCGCAGCTGCCTGTTGGCGCTGGCAGAAATGGAACCCACCATGGAAGCGTTGCTGCAGTACCGATTTACTGAAGGTGTGCTGAAAGGACAGAGCTTCGGAAACCTTTTTGTTGCCTCCATGAATGGTATTAGTGACAGCTTTGAAGAAGCAGTCAAAAAAATGGGTGAAGTGTTGGCAGTAAAAGGACAGGTGCTTCCTGTCACACTGGAAGATTTGACACTCTACGCTCAGCTAAAAAACGGCAAAGTGATTAAAGGAGAATCCAATATTCCATTAAAATGCCAGGAAGAAAACAGCCCCATCGATTTTGTATTTATTCGCCCCAGAAAACCGGCTGCGTTGCCGGAAGTACTCACAGCCATTGATGGCGCAGAAGCCATTGTGCTGGGACCCGGCAGTCTCTATACAAGCATCATCCCCAACCTTCTGGTGAGTGCGGTCACAGAGCGCATTAACCAGTCGAAGGCCGTGAAAATCTATTTACCCAACCTGATGACCCAACCGGGAGAAACCGACAGGTATGCAGTGGTAGACCATGTGGAAGCGCTGATGAGCAACACTGGTCTGGCACATCTGGATTACGTGCTGGCCAATGCCCAGAAGGTTCCGCAAGCCATTGTAGACAAGTATCGGCTGGAGGGAGCAGAAATGGTGCTGCCAAATGCTGAAGATCATCAGCGTCTGAAAGAAAGCGATATTCAGCTAATGGAAGTAAATGCAGTGGATATCCGCAAAGAATACGTCCGCCACGATGCACTGACCATCTCCAGAATAATACATGATCAACTGATTCCTGAAAAGCACAGAGCAACTTTATTGCACAAAACAGCCGCTCATTAGGGCGGCTTTTCAGCGTGGCACACCGCCGTTGAACATGCCAGCCGGTTGTGATAAAGTTATGGTTAAGAAAAAACACAGGGATGATCGCATGCGATATGAAACAAGCGCCGGCGGTGTGGTGTTTTTTGGAAATGCCATCCTGCTGCTGAAAAAATACAACGGTGACTGGGTACTGCCCAAGGGAAAAGTAGAACCCCTGGAAACCACCCGCGCTACAGCCATTCGGGAAGTGGCTGAAGAGTCAGGTGTGAAAGCAGATGTGCTTCGATACCTGGGAGCAATACATTATGTCTATCAGGCCAGTTGGGCCAGAAATGAGAATATCTACAAAACCGTCCACTGGTTTCTTATGCAATCACGCACCATGCGTTGTTTTCCACAGCGAAGTGAAGGGTTTGTGGAAGCCCGGTTTGTTCACATGGATCGGGTGCTTGAAATCGTTAAATACACAGATGAACGTAAAATGGTTCAGAAAGGGCTGGAGCAACTGGAGCGACTTGGCAAAAAAGTCAAATAATGATCAGAGAGGATTCCACCAACATGTCTTTTTCCACAGATACCAAAGAAGAACTGGCAAGAATTATACCTGAAGATCGGTGCTGCCAGCTTGCTGAGTTATCGGCTCTCATTCGAATGGCAGGTATGCTGGAACTGGCAGGTCCTGGTGATCTGCGTATCCAACTCAGCACTGAAAACCCATCGACTGCCCGTAAAATTTTTAAACTGGTGAAACGAATATATGGATTCCAAGCTGAAATACAGGTTCGTCAAACTCCGCGCTTTAATAAAAGCAAACAATATGCGTTACTCTTGGAGGATCCGGAAGAAAGCAGACAAATGTTGAAAGAAACCGGCATTCTTTTGGAAACAGAACAAGGAATCACTTTGCTGGAGCAGGTACCCCAAGCATTGATAAAAAATCGTTGTTGCCGCCGTGCATTTTTGAGGGGCGCTTTTTTGGGTGGGGGATCCATCAGCGCTCCGGAAAAAAACTACCATCTCGAGTTCGTTTCTTCCAATGAATCACATATTGACAGCATCCAAAAAATATTACGGCGTTTTCAACTTCAGGGTAAATATATTCTGCGCAAGGGGCATCACGTACTCTACCTGAAAGAAGGTGAGCAAATTGTTGACCTTCTCAATATTATGGGAGCCCACCATGCCTTACTGGCACTGGAGAATATTCGAATTCTGAAACAAATGCGCAATAACATCAATCGAATTGTCAACTGTGAAACTGCCAACTTGAGTAAAACCGTCCAGGCTTCTATGCGACAGGTGGAAATGATTCAGTTCATTGATCGTCGAATCGGTATCCAAAATTTGTCCCAAAGTCTGCGTGAAGTGGCGATTGCCCGGTTAAAATACCCCGAAGCCAGCCTGAAAGAACTTGGAGAACAAATCAATCCACCGGTGGGGAAATCTGGTATTAATCACCGCTTTAGAAAGCTGGAGCAACTTGAAGTGCGTCTCAAAACCCAAAAGATAACATCTTCAGATGGAAATGCTGAAAAATAATGATATTTAATTGAAAATCACTGTTAATGACTGTCGAGAAAGGATATAATTAGGCACAGGACTTGCTATTCATAAAGGCTTCACCCATCCCCATGAAGCTTTGGCTTCAGACAAGGAGGTCATCTATGCTGGAGGTAAGCTGCCGAATCCTCATGCCTGGCATGATGCTTGCAAAGTCAGTACACAGCTCAGCAGGCATCCTGCTGTTAAAAGAAGGAGAAATGATTCAGCCCCACACCCTGGATCAGTTAAAAGCCCATGAAATTGAAAAAATATACATAAAGTGGCCGGAGTCAGGTCTTCAGAAAGATATCAAAGCGGTAAAAGACGAAACCAGGCAAAAAGCGCTGAGTTTTGTAGAAGAAACATTTAAGTCAGCCTACCATTCCCAGGTACTGGAGCTTGAACAGCTCCGTCGGCAAGTGGATATACTGCTTCAGGAAATTATCAGTCATGATAATGTGTTGGTAAGTCTCACCAGCCTGAGGTCAATTGACGATTACACTTTTGGACATTCTGTGAACGTGTGCGTGCTGTCACTTATTGTCGGCATAACATTGGAAATGAGCCCGGAAGATCTTCGTATTTTAGGAATGGGTGCCATGGTTCATGACATTGGGAAACTCTTTGTTAATCAGAATTTGCTTCAAAAACCTGAGACACTCAATGCCTCTGAGTATGCTGAAATGAAAATGCATGCGACTTTGGGTGTGGCAGTGATTGGAAATGAACAGGTTGATGAGCGTATTTTGGAGATCATTCGTTATCATCATGAGTGGTATAATGGTTCCGGGTATCCCGACGGGCTGGTGGGTGATGAGATTCCGCTGATGGCACGGATTGTGGCCATCTGCGATGTTTATGATGCCTTGACATCCGACCGGGTTTACAAAGAAAAAATATCGGCGCAAGAAGCCTTGGAATACCTGATATGTATGGGTGACCGCCAGTTTGATTTTCGATTGCTGCGCCAGTTCTTGAAGTACATCCGGGTATACGCTATTGGCATGGTGGTGCGTCTCACTACGGGTGAACAGGCCAGTGTCCTGTCGAACAATCCCCACTGGCCCACAAGACCGGTGGTACAGGTAACAACCGATGCTGCCGGGAACTCAGTGAAGGAGTATCGAGTGATAGACCTCTCCAGAAAACTGGGAATTGATATCATCTGAACGCCGGCTCTCTGGAGCAGGCGTTTTTGTGAAACTGATTGAATGACAGACTCATCATTTTGCAGGTTTGATTTTCAATTACAGCCTAAATAGCGTATAATAGAACTGAACGTGACAGCCACAGCCAAAGTAAATGAAGAAAAGGGAGCTGATTTCATGTTGCGGGACATCGTAGCCATTCGTGGAGGCGGAGAAATTGGAACTGCCATTGCACACAAATTGAAGCGCAGTGGCTTCAAGGTATTCATCATCGAAAATGATACACCAATTTCCATTCGACGGACGGTTGCTTACGCCCAGGCAGTTTTTCACGGCGAAATGACAGTAGAGGGCATCAGAGGTGTTAATGTCTCAGATGCAGAAGGAATTATCACAGCATGGGAAAAACAAGAAATTCCGGTGATAGTTGATTCACAGTGTGACATTCTCAATGAAATCCCAGTGGATGTTTTGGTGGATGCCATCATGGCCCGTAAAAATACAGGCACCACCCGTGACATGGCCGCCATCACCATTGCCACGGGTCCGGGTTTTATTGCTGGTGAAGATGTGGACATTGTCATCGAAACCAAAAAAGGGCATGATCAGGGACGCCTTATTTTTGACGGAGCAGCAGAGCCTGAGACAGCCATCCCCGGTGAAAGCGAAGGGGTTGAAATGAACAAAGTGGCTAATGCACCCATTGAGGGCGTCATTCATACCCATGTTCATATTGGTGATATGGTGAAAAAAGGCCAACTGATGGCTGAAATTGCCGGCGTTTCCATACATGCCCAAATCAGCGGTATTGTGAGGGGTATTATTCACGATGGTTCAAATGTTTGGAGAGGCCTTAAAATTCTGGAGATCGACCCGGATGTTTCGCCAGAGCAATGTTACCGGCTTTCCCAACGATCTCGTGATGTGGCCGGCGGCGTGCTGGAAGCTGTTCTATATTTGAAACAGCAGCACCAATTAAACACCGACTAACGGATAGGTGATGCCATGTTTGTTCATTTACACGTTCATACAGAATACAGTCTTCTTGACGGATTTGCCAATATCAGTGGCTTGATGGACCATGTGCAGGCCATGGGAATGCCAGCGGTGGCCATCACCGATCACGGCACCATGTTTGGTGTGGTAGACTTTTATAAGGAAGCCAAAAAACGAAATATTCGTCCGGTTATTGGCTGCGAAGTGTATACCGCAGCCAGAGCCATGCAAGAAAAAGACCCTGCTCATGATAAAGATCAGGGTCATTTAGTATTGCTGGCAGAAAACATGACAGGCTATCAAAACCTGATCAAACTGGTTTCTTTGGGATATTTGCAGGGATTTTACTACAAACCCCGCATCGATTATGCCACTCTTTCCCAATATACAGAGGGGCTTATTTGCCTGAGCGCCTGCCTGGCGGGAGATGTGCAGCAACATTTGCTGAATCGAAATTATCAAGCGGCTAAAAAACTGGCACTGGAACTGGATGCCATGTTTGGCCGCGGAAACTTCTACCTTGAACTTCAGGATCATGGCATCCAAGAGCAAAAACTGGTCAACGTGGAGCTGATTCGCCTCAGCGGTGACACAGGCATTCCCCTGGTGGCCACCAACGATGCCCATTATATTCGAAAAGAAGATGCTGAAGCCCATGACATTCTACTTTGCATCCAAACTGGTAAAATACAGGAAGATAAAGACCGGATGAAGTTTCCCGGAGATGCCTTCTATCTACGGTCGGAGAAAGAAATGAAGGCTCTTTTTCCTGAGCAGCCCGAAGCATTGGAAAACACATGGCGCATTGCACAGCGATGTCAGGTGGATTTTGATTTCAACACAATCCATTTACCTGAATACCAACCTCCTGATGACATTTCTCTCAATGAGTATCTGGAAAAACTTTGCTTAGAAGGCATGCACCAACGTTACCCCAAGGCTGATGAAACCATTCGGGAACGCCTCTACATGGAGCTGGGAACCATTTTCAACATGGGGTATACTGCCTATTTCCTCATCGTATGGGATTTCATCAAATACGCCAAGGATCATCAGATACCAGTGGGGCCGGGGCGGGGCAGTGCTGCCGGCAGCATTGTCGCTTATGTGCTGGGCATCACTGACGTGGATCCCCTTCGCTATCAGTTGATCTTCGAGCGGTTCTTAAATCCGGAACGCATCTCCATGCCAGATATCGACATTGATTTTTGCTATGAACGGCGGGAAGAAGTCATCAATTACGTGAAAGAGAAATATGGCACCGACCGGGTGGCACAAATTATCACTTTTGGAACCATGGCTGCCCGGGCTGCCATTCGGGATGTGGGACGGGTGATTAACATGTCCTACGGTGAAGTGGATCAGATTGCCAAAATGATTCCCATGGTGCTGGGCATGACCATTGAAAAAGCATTGGAAATGAACCCGCAGCTTCTTCAGCTCACAAAAGAAAACGACCGCGCTCGTTATCTTATTGAAATGGCGCGCAAACTGGAAGGAACTCCGCGTCATGCCTCTACCCATGCCGCTGGTGTGGTGATATCCAAAAAAAAGCTGAATGAACATGTGCCCCTTTACATGCATGAAAACAGCGTTACCACCCAATTTCCCATGGGAACACTGGAAGAGCTTGGACTTCTTAAAATGGATTTTCTGGGCTTGCGCACCCTTACTGTCATACAGGACGCATTGAATATTCTGGCAGAAACCGAAGGGGTTCATCTGGATTTCAGCGACAGTCATTATGATGATCCGGCAGTTTACCAGCTCATCAGCAGGGGAGAGACGCTGGGAGTGTTTCAACTGGAAAGTGCCGGTATGATTCAGTTCATGAAAGAACTGAAGCCCAACTGCTTTGAAGATGTTGTGGCGGGCATCTCCCTTTTTCGTCCAGGCCCGATGGATTCCATTCCCCGGTACATTCGCAATAAGAACCGGCCAGAGCTCGTTAAATATGCTCATAAGGCGCTGGAGCCCATTCTGGATGTTACTTATGGGTGCCTGGTGTATCAGGAACAGGTGATGCAGGTGGTGCGCGACCTGGCAGGTTATAGCTATGGCCGCAGTGACCTGGTACGGCGTGCCATGAGCAAAAAGAAAATGGATGTCATGGAAGAAGAACGTCGCAATTTTATTTATGGGAAGAAAACTGCAACGGGTGACATGGAAATTGAAGGCTGTGTGGCCCGGGGTATTCCTGCGGATACTGCCAGTCGCATTTTTGACGAAATGATTGATTTTGCCAAATATGCCTTTAACAAATCTCATGCAGCAGCTTATGCCGTGCTGGCCTACCAAACCGCCTATCTGAAAACTCATCACCCTGTGGCCTTTATGGCTGCTCTTATGACAAGTGTCATGAGCAGTTCATCAAAAATAGCCGAATATATATACGATTGCCGACGGCAGGGGATTGGAGTACTGCCTCCTGATGTGAACAGCAGTGTGCGGGGTTTTTCGGTGGAACGGAATCAAATTCGATTTGGCATGGCTGCCGTCAAAAATGTTGGGGCGGGAATGATTGATCAACTGGTTATCGAAAGGGAAGCCAATGGCCGCTTCGATCATCTCACAGATTTTTGTGAGCGAATGTGCAGTCGAGACCTCAACAAAAGGGCCGTGGAGAGTATGATTAAAGCGGGCTCCTTTGACAGTACGGGCGCCACTCGTGCCCAGCTGATGGCAATATACGAGCAAGTGCTTGACAGTGCTGTACGCAACCGAAAAAACAATCTGCAAGGACAGATGGGTCTTTTTGATTTGATGCAACCAGCTGAAACAATGGCACAGGATCATTACCCCGAGGTGTCGGACTTTCAGGAACGGGTACGCCTCAGTATGGAAAAAGAAGTGTTGGGCCTTTATCTCAGCGGTCACCCACTCCAGGAATATCAGGAAAAGCTGAAGACCTTTATATCTGCTGATAGCCGCGATTTTACAGAGATGGTGGAAAATCCTATGTCTTCAAGGTTCCGAGACCGGCAAACCCTGATGTTGGGGGGCGTCATCTTCTCAAAAACTATGAAGACCACCCGAAATAACCAGATGATGGCCATCATCCAACTGGAGGATCTTTTCGGAACCATTGAATGTATCCTGTTTCCTCAAACCTTGGAGCAATACCTTTCTTATATTCAGGAAGATGAAATTGTGCTGTTGGAAGGTACCCTTGATTTTAAAGACGATGAAGCGCCTAAAATCTTGGTGACTCACATGACAGGCGTGGATCAACTCGAGAGTTGGAAAAACCGCCCGCCGGGAAAGCACAGAAACACTTTTTCCAAGCCGAAAGCTGCTACTGCCAAAGGAGACAGTCAGCCAAACGGCCAGCGTTTATGGATACGCATTCCCACCAATGGGCATATGAATCTCATTGAAAAGGTCAAACCGTTACTGCGCCAGTTTCAGGGTCAAACACCGGTTGTGATTTATGTGAATGAGACCGGCCAGCGATTCCAGGCAGATGAAACGCTTTGGGTGACACCCAGCAGTGAACTCGTACAGGCACTGCACCAGATTTTTGGCAACGATTCCATCAAACTTCGCTAAAATCTGCTGTTTTTAATCGAACCACAAAACTTTTGATGAATGAGTGTGAAAACGTACAAAGTGTGATATAATAAGTCGTGCTAAGCCTGGTCAAAATTGTTACATGCGGGACACAAAAAGACCAAGCAAAAAAGAATATGCATCGATAGAAATGGAGGAACCTTCCATGAAGACAATTGGAGTTTTAACCAGCGGCGGTGATGCACCGGGAATGAATGCTGCCATTCGGGCAGTGGTGCGCAGCGCCATCTACCATGAATGTAAAGTATACGGCATTCTTCGCGGGTATGAAGGACTTGTGAATGCAAAACTTAAAGAAATGAACCTCTCGTCGGTTGCCGATATCATTCATCGCGGCGGCACCATTTTGCAAACAGCCCGTTGTGAAGATTTTAAAACAGAAGCTGGCCGCAAAAAAGCCTTAAACGTACTGGAAGTATTCAATATTGACGGTGTGATTGTTATTGGCGGCGATGGCTCCATGACAGGAGCGGTGAAACTCAATGAAATGGGTATTCCCGCCATTGGCATTCCAGGAACTATTGACAATGACCTGGCATATACTGACTACACCATAGGTTTTGACACAGCCATTAACACAGTGGTGGAGGCCATCAGTAAAATCCGTGACACATCAAGTTCTCATGGTCGTGTGAACATTGTGGAAGTGATGGGAAGACACTGCGGTGACATTGCTCTTTATTGCGGTTTGGCTGGTGGTGCTGAAAGCATTGTCATTCCGGAAATTCCTCATAACATTGATGAAATCTGTCGCAAGATCATTCGCGGCAAAAATCGGGGCAAGCTGCACAGCCTGATCTTGCTGGCTGAAGGAGCGGGCAATGCAATGGAGCTGGCTAAGATAATTGAAGAAAAAACCAGCATGGAAACCCGGGCAACAATTCTTGGGCATATTCAAAGAGGTGGAAGCCCTACAGCGACTGACAGGATTCTGGCCAGCAAACTGGGAGCTCGTGCTGTTGAACTGCTACTTGGAGGAAAATCGAACCGGGCAGTGGGAATAAAGTGTAATGCCATTGTGGATGTGGATATGAAAGAAGCCCTGACCATTGAAAAAACACTGGATATGGACACCTATAACCTGGCTAGCATTTTGTCAATTTAGCCAAGTAACGGTGTCAAAAGAGGAGTGAAAAAATGAAAAGAACAAAAATCGTATGTACTCTGGGACCCGCCAGCGAATCAAAAGAAGTATTTAAAGAGCTGGTGACTCACGGTTTGAACGTGGCACGACTGAATTTTTCACATGGATCTCATGAAGAACATAAGAAGCGCATTGACGTCATTAAAGAAGTGCGCCGGGAAATGAAGATTCCGGTGGCTATTCTGTTGGATACCAAGGGCCCGGAGATCAGAACCGGCAAGTTTGAGTTGCCTGAAGTGATGCTGGAAGAAGGTCAAACCTTCACCATTACCACCCGCGATGTTCTGGGAACTCAAGAGATCTGCAATGTCAGCTACGAAGGACTGCCGGGAGATGTAAGTGCTGGATCTCAGATTCTCATCGATGACGGACTGGTAGGCCTGGAAGTGCTGGAAGTTAAAGATGAAACTGACATCGTCTGTCGAGTTCTCAATGGTGGAATCGTAAAAAATCATAAAGGGGTTAATGTACCCAACGTGAGCATTAACCTGCCGGCCATCACACCAAAAGACCGGGCTGATATTGAGTTTGGCATTGAGAACGGCATCGACTTTATTGCCGCCTCATTTGTGCGAAAATCTGCAGATGTACTGGCTATTCGTGAAATTCTTGAGCAAAACAATGCCGGCTACATTCAAATCATATCAAAAATCGAGAATCAGGAAGGCATGGATAACCTGGACGAAATCATCGAAGCCTCTGACGGGATCATGGTGGCCCGGGGGGATCTGGGGGTTGAAATTCCCACAGAAGAAGTTCCGCTGGCGCAAAAGAGTATGATTCGCAAGTGCAACAAGGTGGGAAAACCTGTTATCACCGCCACACAGATGCTGGATTCCATGATTCGCAACCCCCGCCCCACCCGGGCAGAAGTCACAGACGTTGCCAATGCCATTTTTGATGGTACTGATGCCATCATGCTTTCTGGCGAAACTGCAGCTGGTAAATATCCGGTGGATGCAGTTAAAACCATGTCTGTTATTGCTCGGCGCACAGAATCAGCCATTGACTACCGTGAACTGCTCCGCAGCAAAGATCTCAACAAGGAAACCAGTATCACTGATGCCATCAGCAACGCCACCTGCAATATTGCCATGGATCTGGGGGCTTCAGCCATCGTCACGGCCACTTCATCTGGCTATACCGCCCGCATGGTTTCCAAGTTCCGGCCAGCACAGATCATTGTGGCTGCCACCACTGATAAGCGGGTAACCCGACAGTTAAGCCTTTGCTGGGGTGTTTACTCAGTACTGACCAGTCATCTTGAATCCACTGATGATATCATTGAATCTTCCATTGCCAAAGCCCTTGAATGCGAACTGATTCAACGGGGTGATCTGGTGGTGATCACAGCAGGTGTTCCTGTAGGGGTTTCCGGCACAACGAATCTTATCAAAGCCCATATTGTCGGTGAAGTATTGGTGGCAGGGATGGGCATCGGTAAACGAGCAGCCACAGGAAGAGTGCGCTTCGTCACCAGTGATCCTGAAACATGGAAAGGTTTTGAAGACGGTGACATTTTGGTGGCCGTCATGACCGACGCAGACCTGGTACCTCTCATGAACAGGGCTGGTGCTATTGTAACTGAAGCAGGAGGTCTGACCAGCCATGCTGCTGTGGTGGGGCTGAATCTTGAGAAGCCAACTGTGGTGGGCGTCACTGATGCCCTGACAACACTTAAACCAGGCGATCTGGTAACTGTAGACTCTGGCAGTGGGCAAATTTACAGTGGTCGTACCCAGGTGCTATAACCAGGGTACTCGTGTGTAAAAATAGATTAACTTGGAGTTTACACAAGATTAACCAAAAAGAGAGACCTATCACCTATAATGAAAACAGGTAACATCCTCTCCCTTTTATGATATGCAGTAATACTTGGGGGCTGCCAACATGGCAGCCCCGCTTTTTTTGCCTGAAAAACAGCCATAGCGTTGAAAATATGCTATCATGAAACAGAAGCAGACATAGCCAAACGTTCCAAACCGATTACAACTCCGGGTTCATATAAGGTGGAGCATACCACGGTTCAGCAAGTGAAGGTTCTATGATCACGTTGGGAAGACGCCCCTCCACCTGAAATTGAACTGCATCAACCAGGTCGAGCGAAGTCATGCTTAAGATCAGGCTGTCCAACATCAGTCTTCCCCGAAGGGGATTTTCAGTAAAAACATCTTCAAAGGGCTGGTTGAAACTCAGTATCAAAACGCCCTCTTGCAAAGTGTAGTTCAGCAGATTAACTTCATGTGGAACAGTGGGCTGAAGCTCCATACCATATTCAGGGCGGCCATCCAGCATCAGCTGGCGTACCAGATCTGGCACAGCAATCAGCTGGTTATCAACTTCGCGTGGCAGCAACAGAGCTCGACCATTCGGTGTGCGGTAGGCGATCCAGACAAATGGACCCGCAGCAGGTTCAAAAGGTTGATCAGTCACCAGATCCCGGAAACCTTCAGGCACAATCCGGTTATCAAAGTAAAACTGAATGCGGAGCACCTCCGGGATGGTCCCCAGAGATTCAACCAGACTGAAAGCAGCCATTCGAGCTACATTGGGGTATTCATTATAAAAGCCCAACTGACTAGAAAGATAAAGGCTGGCAGTACCGCCCGAAAGTTGAATGCGGGGCACCGGTGGAATGGGAGAGCGGTTAAAAAGACCAAGAGCTGCAGCAGGGCCGGCTTCCAGTTGAGTCACCGTTTCCCGCAGTGTTGTATTCGTTTGAGGAACAAAACGGCTGATAGGAATCAGGTACCTGGACGATTCATCTGGAAAAAACAGACGCAAAGCACTTTCATTGGAAGCTCGTTCATACCTGGCCGGCTCATAGTGAACCAGTGAGATAAAGGTAAATGAAACCTCTTGGGCATCAGCCATCAATTGACCTTGACGGTTGCGGGGAGTTACTGACAGTTGATAACGGCCGTCAGGCAGATCAAGTGCTTCTTGAGCCAATATAACAGAGCTGTGGAACACCACCCGACCATCTTCAAGGGTCTCATAACTGGTGCTGGCCGCCAGCAAGTCTGTCACAGGATGATGCGAGGCTTCGTCACCAGAGAATAATTGCAACTCAAATGGTTGCTCTTCATGGGGGAGCTCCTCATCATCAAGACCAGAGACATTCATTTCAACTACGATTTCATATTGCTGGCTATTCATCGGGTTGAGTAAGACATCAAAATCAAGCGATTGCTGAACAACCGGGTCTGAAGAAATCTCCAAATTCAGGTCAATGGTGTCAGTATACAGAGGAATGCCGGCTCCAACAAAACTGAGAGCCAGTAAGAGTAGAATGATTTTTATGAGATAACGCATGGAAGCCACTCGCTTTCTGTCGTTATAATTAATATAGGTACCCACTACTACATGATAACACGAATAGACCGTAAAGGGTACCATGTAAAGGAGCGGATTACTTTGAAACTCAATGAAAAATTCACCGTGACCATCGAAGACCTGACCCATGAAGGAGAAGGAGTGGCAAAAGTTGACGGATTTCCCCTGTTTATTCCTAATGCGCTGCCGGGAGATGAAATGGTGGTCATGGTGACCAGGGTACGTAAAAACTTTGGACTGGCAAGCAAACAACAGTTAATAAACCCATCGCCCAACCGGGTAAATCCACTATGTGAATTATTTAATCAATGCGGCGGTTGCCAAACCATGTCCCTGAACTATCCCACACAATTGATATTCAAAGAGAAGCGAGTGAGTGATTCACTGAAAAGAATTGGCAAAATAGACACAGTGGTAAAGCCGGTACTGGGCATGAAAGAGCCTTGGCATTACCGCAACAAAGCCCAGTTTCCCATCGGTCTGTCCCACCATAAACTGTCCATCGGCTTTTACCGTCAGGGCAGTCACGATATTATCGATACCCGAAAGTGCCACATTCAGCATTCCATCATGGAAAACGTCGTCAAAATCCTGCGTGACTTTCTTGAAAAAGAGCACATCTCTATATATAACGAAACCACAAACACCGGACTTGTGCGCCACCTGGTGACAAAAGTGGGATTTGCCACTGGTGAGGTGATGGTGATTCTGGTGATCAACGGAAAACACCTGCCAAAATCTCATCTTTTAGTGGAAGCATTGCAACAGGTGAACGGCTTGGTGAGTGTGGTATTGAACGAAAATACGAAGCGAACCAATGTGATTATGGGGAAAGAAAATCAGGTGATCTTCGGCAAGGCTTATTTGACTGATCGGCTTCACCACCTTGATTTTCAGATATCACCCCATGCCTTCTTTCAGGTGAACCCTGCTCAAACAGAGGTACTTTACGATAAAGTGCTGGAAATGGCTTCTCTCACCGGAAGCGAAACCGTCATGGACCTGTACTGCGGTATCGGCACCATCAGCCTGTTTCTGGCACAAAAAGCCCGGAAAGTGATCGGCATTGAATCTGTCGAACCTGCTGTTGAAGACGCCCGGGCAAATGCTCACCTAAACCATATTTCCAACGTTGAGTTCATGGCTGGCCCTGCAGAAAATTGGATGCCTCAACTGGCCCAATCAGGAATTCAACCAGAAGTCATTGTGGTGGACCCACCCCGTAAAGGTTGTGATGAGGTGGTACTGCTTGCCATGATACAAATGAATCCAGATCGTATTGTTTACGTTTCCTGCAACCCGGCGACCTTGGCCAGAGACCTGCGCATTTTAGAAGATGGAGGGTACCAAACATTGGAAGTGCAGCCAGTTGATCTTTTTCCACATACTAGCCACGTTGAGACGGTAGTATTGATGTCAAGAGCGGAGAAATAGACTGAGATAAAGGCTTGAAAAATTGAAGATAATTAATATAAGTTTGTTGAACTGCCATCATAACAGTTGAATTTTGAGATGAACTCTTGTAAATCCTAAGTCCACTCGTTAGTATTAGAATAGGAGATGGTGTTGACAGTCGAACATATCAGTTTAATAAGAAGTGACCAGACTGCGGTGAAAGTTACTTGCAACATTGCAAAACAAATGGAAAAGGTGAATGATATGCATCGGGCAACGATAAGAGTGTTTCAGAAAAAAGACTTAAACACTGTCATGGAACTGTGGCTTGACACAAATACGGCGGCGCATGACTTTATCGGTGAAGACTACTGGAGAGCCAATTATGACACAGTGAAACAAATGATTCCTGATGCGGCGGTGTATGTTTATGAAGACCAATCAGTTAAGGGATTCGTCGGACTCATCGGCAATTATCTTGCCGGCATTTTCATTGAAAAAAGCGAACAATCAAAGGGGATTGGAAAGCTGCTATTGGATTACATTAAAATGAATAACGAAGACCTGCTGCTGCAGGTTTACAAGAAAAACAGCAGGGCTGTTCAGTTTTACCAACGAGAAGGGTTCGTGGTTGACAAAGAGCAGATTGATGAAAACACCAATGAAATTGAACTTGTGATGAAGTGGAGAAAAAAATGAAAAGTGACGATACTAACAGTTTGCGAGCCACCCTCAGAATTGACTGTGATAAATGCAGTGGATTATGCTGCATGGCTTTGTATTGCACGAAAACAGACGGGTTTCCAGAGAATAAAGAAGCAGGAGTGCCCTGCAAGCAACTGATGCCTGACTTTCGATGCCGCATACATTCGATGTTGGCAAAAAAGGGTATGAAAGGGTGTCTGGCCTACGATTGCTTTGGGGCAGGGCAAAAGGTGACACAAGGGATATATGCCAACGAAGACTGGAAAAAGAATCCTGAAAAGGCAACAGAAATATGTCGGGTCTTTATGATGGTCTTTCAACTTCACCAAATGATATGGTATTTGCTGGAGGCCCTGTCGTTGGTGACAGATGAGAGTGAGCGGCGAAAATTTCATGATTTGATGGCAGCCGGCAGGCAGTTGACAACCCTTCCGGTTGAAGAGATGCTAAAAGTTGATTTGACAGCATATCATGGAAAGGTCAACCAGGTGTTAAAACAAGTGAGCAGCAGAATCGCCTCTGTTTCATCGAAGAAAGCAAACAACAGTGACTATTTCGGGAAAAATTTCAAAAAATCAAATCTTAACGGTAGAGATTTCAGCATGGCCATAATGGTTGCGGCCAATTTAGAAGGATGCAGCCTCAAGGGCACCAATTTTTTGGGTGCTGACTTGCGCGATGCCAACATTAAAAACACCGATTTGAGCGAGGCTGTATTTCTAACCCAAATGCAGGTAAATGCCACTCTGGGCAATTCAAACACCAAGCTTCCCACCACTATTTCCCGGCCGGCTGTCTGGTGATGATCGAGTTTGATTCATTGTCATAAAGTTTTTCGCAAAAAGAGCATTGACAGTCAAGTGGAAAGCACACGATCATGCTATTCTTGTGGCAAGGAGGTGCTTAAAATGCACGCATGGGAACAAATCCAAAAGACGGTCGATTATATTGAAGATGAGTTGAGTGAAGAGATTCAGATCGAAACATTGGCACATATGGCAGGACTTTCGCGGTTTTATTTTCAAAGACTTTTCAAGAGGCTGGTTAAAAGACCAGTCAACGAATACATTAAACTTCGACGACTGGCCAGAGCATCGGCTGCACTAACGGATACAGACAGGCGAATCGTTGATGTGGCGATGGACTTCGGATTCTCTTCTCACGAAACTTTTACCCGCGCATTTAAGGAGGCTTACGGGATTACGCCGGAGGAATATCGGGCTGTGCCGGTTCGACTTAATCAGATTTACAAGCCAGAGTTGTTGTTGAATTATACAATGATTGATGAAGATGTGCCGCTTATCACCAACAGCATCGTTATCGAGATAACGCGTAAAAAAGTGGATACAGCCCAAATCTATGCCGGGCTTTCTGCTCAAGTTCCCATTTCACAGGCCCCGGTGGGTGAAGCTACCGGTATCGACATACCGGGACAGTTATGGGATGCATTCCATCGCCAAAAGGTTGATATGCCTCATATTGTGCAGGATAGTGCTGAAATAGGAGTGTCGATGATGGGCGAGACTGAAAACGGAACCTTTACTTATTTTGTGGGGGGAGCTTCGAAATCAAACACGGCAGATGACGGTCACATGACAACTTGGCAACTGGCTGCAGGTGAATATGTGGTTTGTTGTTTTGAAGCAGAAAATGTTGAGACGCTCACCACGCAAGCCCTGGGGAAAGCGATTAGCTATCTGTTTGGAACATGGCTGGCAAAACGGGGGCTGGTAACACATTCTTTTTCAATGGAAAAATATGGCAAACCCATGCCTGATGGAGCCTATATGGAACTTTGGGTGATGCCCGTGCATCTGAAGGATATGGAGAAGCCGCCATCTGAAGTTGCATCTTGAATAAACAGGAACAAGAGATGCTGATCAAGAGATGCTTTTGAAAGAAGGAGGTTTACCCAAGACGTAGCCAGGAGGTGACAGGGATAGGTAAAACTGTGAAGCACCAACAGGACATCGGAACGATTATCGCAAAGAGGTATGATAATGGGGCGGATTTCTGGACCACTCCCGATAAGCGGTTAGGTAAAGGTGGCCCTTACTCGACGCTTTCCAGCGTGTTATTGCTCCTGGAACTGGGGCTTGACCCCTCAGATCCGTTACTGGTGGGTGCAGCTGATCTGATAATCAGTTGTCTGCGAGAAGACGGACGATTTAAGCTTTCTCCCAATGGCGCTATTTATCCTTGCCACACCATCAACGCCGTCAATGTGCTTTGTCATTTGGGTTACGCAGCAGACCATCGCTTTCAAAAAACTTTTCGGCATCTATTGGAAACGCAGTACAGTGACGGTGGGTGGCGATGTAATAAGTTTAGTTTTGGAAGAGGCCCCGAAACTGATTATTCGAATCCAGGGCCGACATTAACTGCTTTAGACGCATTTCGCTTCACAAAGCATCTGAACCGGGAACCTGGTCTCAACAAAGCTGTTGATTTTCTCTTGGAGCATTGGGAGATTCGAAGACCCATTGGGCCCTGCCAGTATGGGATGGGGACGCTGTTTATGCAGGTGGAGTATCCTTTTGCGACTTACAACCTCTTTTATTATATATATGTCTTGTCCTTTTACCACCATGCCCGGAAAGACCGAAGGTTTCTTGAGGCGCTGAATGTGCTTGAATCTAAAATGCAGGATAATCAAATCGTTGTTCAGCGGGTCAACCGAAAAATCGCCAGCCTGTCATGTTGCCAGAAAGGAAAGGTCAGTGAACTTGGAACAATACGCTATCATGAGTTGAAAAGAAATCTGATTGATTAGTTATCAAACATTAATTTACAAGAGCCGTCATTGCAACCGACTGCAGGTACTGGAGAAAATCCAAAACGCTGACCGGTTGTGGTGGCGGCTCTTTTAGGCCGCCGGCTTCAATGACACCATACAGCATAGCGAGACTTCCTTAGTAAAGATATGATCTTTCATGCGAACTTGTCTGCAGTCTGAGAATTATAATGGATGCATCGTCAATAATGGGTATGTATAACCAGGGAGGTATGACAATGCAACCATTAACGTTTAACCATCTTTACTTTGAAAAAATATGGGGAGGACGGGAATTGGTGTCTTTTCGGGATGACCTGCCAACGGGAAGTATCGGCGAAAGCTGGGATATTGCTTCTCATCCAAATGGCACCAGCACGGTATTGGACGGGCCATTTGAAGGGAAAAGTCTGTCGCAGCTGTATGGTGAAAAGCGAACGGATATCTTTGGTGCATCCATGACAGATGACCGTTTCCCTCTGTTGCTTAAACTGATAAACACAACACAAGCACTTTCGGTGCAAGTGCACCCCAGGGATGACTATGCACTGGTCAATGAAAATGACCTGGGAAAGACAGAGGCCTGGTATGTAATGAAAGCATCACCGGAAGCATACCTGATCGTCGGAACAGGAGAGATCGATCAAAAGGGTTTCCGGCAGGCACTGGACGAAAACCGGGTTGAAGAAATGCTGCACCGGGTACCGGTGAAAGAAGGAGACGTGTTCTATATTCAGGCTGGTTTGCTCCATGCCATTGGCCCAGGTTTGATTATATACGAAATTCAGCAGAATAGTGATACCACTTATCGGTTTTACGATTATGGTCGCCCCAGGGAGCTGCATGTGGAAAAAGCTATGGAAGTGATTGATTTTCAGTTGGAGGGAAATCGGGTGGAAGGTGTCAGCCGAAACGTTCCCGGAGGAATAAAAACCCAACTTATCCAATGCCCGTATTTTTTGCTGGAAAAATACCAGGTTGTAACTCAGATAAAGGAAAAAAGTGACCCCAACAGGTTTTTTCTGTTCACAGTGGTGAGGGGAACGGGTACCCTAAGTTGGGAAAAAGGCAGGAAAACCTTGAAAAAAGGAGACAGCTTACTGATTCCGGCCGCTCTGGGATCCTATTCGCTGGAAGGTGGATTTGAGCTGCTGAAAAGCTATGTGCCTGATCCCATGGCAGCAGAGTCATAAAGTGACAAGGTAACAAGCGTATGCGTTAACCATATGGAAAAATTAAAAAAGAAAGAGGTTATTAGATGAAAGTAGCTATTTTGTCACCCATCGCCTGGCGAACACCGCCAAGACATTATGGACCCTGGGAACGGGTCGTTTCACTGCTGACAGAAGGTTTGGTCAGAAAAAAGATCGATGTCACACTATTTGCAACGGGAGATTCCGTGACATCGGCTGAACTGCGCAGTGTTTGTCCGAAACCCTATGAAGAGGATAAAAACCTGGACCCCAAGGTTTGGGAGTGTCTGCATATCTCGGAAATTATGGAGCAGGCCCATGATTTTGATCTCATCCACAACCACTTTGATTTCTTGCCCCTGTCATATAGTGGGCTGATTAAGACCCCCATGGTGACTACGATTCATGGGTTTTCATCACCTAAAATATTACCGGTGTTCCAGAAATACAACCAGCGAACAGACTATGTTTCCATTAGCGATGCAGACCGCAACCCTGCACTTGATTATATCCGAACGGTCTATCACGGAATTGATCTGGAACATTTCACACTGAAAGAAAATCCTGGCGAATACCTGCTTTATTTTGGGAGAATTCATCCAGATAAAGGGACTTGGGAAGCCATTCAGGTAGCCCAAAAAACAGGGATGAAACTAGTGATTGCCGGCATTATCCAGGATCATGAATATTATTCAAAATACGTTGAACCCTATTTAAATCAACAAATAACCTATATCGGGTCTGTCGGACCGGAAAAACGGGACAATGTGCTGGGCCATGCATATGCGCTGTTGCATCCCATACACTTCAACGAACCATTTGGCCTAAGTGTAGTGGAAGCCATGGCCTGCGGAACCCCTGTCATTGCCTTTGGAAAGGGGTCTATGAACGAAATTATTGAACAGGGGATCAATGGCTTTATCGCCAGCGATGTGACTGAAATGATTCAGCAATTGAAAAATATCTCATCAATACAACGAAACCAATGCCGTGCTTCGGTGACGAAACGGTTTTCACAGGAAATCATGGTGCAGGGCTATTTACAAGTCTATGAAGAAATGTTGAACCGATGACTGGGTGCAAAGGGAGTGCCGTGGATCACAAGTACGTTTCCTGGTATTTTTCTTTTGCCAGGCTTACCAGATCCTTCACCTCTTGGGTCCGGTTTTTATCACATACCAATATCACATCTCCGGCCTGAACGATGACCAGGTCGTGGACGCCCAATGCGGCAATCAATCCTGCCTGCCCCTGAATGAGGCAATTTGTGTTATCGATACCCACGTAATCACCATGGATCACCAAACCCATTTCATCAGCTTTGGAATGTTCCGCCAAAGACTCCCAACTACCTAAGTCATCCCAGCCAAAATCTCCCTGAACCATGAGGATGCGGTCACTTTTTTCCAGAATACCGTAGTCAATGGAAATGCGTGGAAGATTGGGGAACACAGACTCCATGATAGTGGCTTCCTGGGAGGTGTCAATGTGTGATTCAATTTGTAACAGACCTTGGTAAAGTTCTGGGAGATGTAATTCCATTTTATCGAGAATTAGGTCTGCTTTCCAGATAAAAATCCCGCTATTCCAATAATAATGCCCGGATTGCACATATTCCCGGGCTTTTTCTGTGTCTGGTTTTTCAACAAATCTGCGCACCGGATACACGAGAGGGGTTGTCTGATCAATAGACGTCTCTTCCCGTTCCATATACCCATAACCCGTTTCCGGCCGGCTGGGTATGATCCCAATGGTGACGAGATAATCGGAATCCGTCGCCTGTTCAAACCCTTTCTTGAGGCAAAGTTGAAAATCTGTCTGTCCCTGAATCAAATGATCTGCAGGAAAAATCAGCATGACCGAACCAGGATCCCTTTTTCGGATATGAACTGCAGCCAGACCAATGCAAGGAGCCGTATTTCTACCCACCGGTTCTACCAGAAAGTTTTCAGCCGGAAGTGATGGCAGCTGTTCTTTAGCTAATGCCAGATGTTCCTGTCCGAGAACCACCAAAATCTGTTCAGGGGGCATAAAATCCTGGATCCTGTCGAAAGATTGCTGGATCAGGGAACGAGCCCCAACCAGAGTTAAAAATTGTTTTGGTCGTTGAACACGGCTCTCGGGCCAAAATCGTTCACCATGACCACCGGCCATAATCACTGCATAGCGTTTCATCCTTCAGCTTCCTCTCTTAATCCAATTTCTTCAAAACTTCCATTCGTCCGGTACCATTAAAGCGCCCCACCAGTTCCCAACGATAAAGAGAAACCAGGGCGATGATAAAGGAGAGGGTCGATTCGGCCCCCAGATTGGAGCTGGGTCCATCGGGTCCCAAGCCATCTGCGCAGGCCCCCGTCAGTGAGTTGTAGAGAGAAACTCCCTGACGGTTTCGTCCTAAATACCACTGGAAGGCTGCATAGGCCATTTCCAGGTATTTTTCATCTCCGGTCAAAGTCATGGCCAGTATGCAGGTTTCAGTCAATGCACCTGCATCCACCGGTTGCTGGCAGTAAAGGGACTTTTTGCCTCCTTTGAAATACCATCCGTCATTGCCGATAAGGTCAAAACAACCATCCTGGTACTGGACATCAATGAGAAAATCAAGTGATTCAAGTCCTGCCTGTAGATAAGCTGGATTTCTCAGGTGCTGGTACCCCAGTAACAGTGCTTGCGCCAGGCGGGCATTATCGTAGCTGAGAAAATTTTCAAACCAGTTCCATGTGCCATCAGCTGTTTGATGATAGCGTTCAAGGAGAGAGTCAGCAATATGCTTCAGGCCCTTGCGTGCCGGCTCATAATCATCATGAAGAATCAGATAAGCGGAAAGTCCATTGGCGGCATAGGCCTGGGCGCGGGTATAAGTCAGTTGCTCCACCATGGGAATACTTTCTTCAACAATGCTCCTGGCTAAAAATCCGGGAGAACGGTTCTGTACAACCCGGGTGGCAGCCCCAAGCCCCCAAAGGCAACGTCCGAAAGTATCCTGGCTGATTTCCTGCGATGGAAAGTCCTTCTGGTAGTTCATGTAATTGAAAAACCAGCCGTCTTCTCTCCGGGCATGAATCACAAAAGCCATATATTTATCCACCATTTGCAATGCTGAGGCATCTTGAAACAGGTTAAAATACTGGGTAAAGGCAACCATGGCCCTGCCTGCATCATCTGAGGAATAGAAATGGGTGAAATCATGGATACCGTAAAGGGTGTGCTGGATCATCCCGGCATCGTCTGTCAGGTTTTTCAGGTAATCCATGTTAATATCCGGCAGGGTGAACACACGCCCCTGTTTGACATGTCCGCTGATAGATTTTTCAACCACCTCTTCCAAGAGGCGTACATACTGGTGAGATACCTTGTCCCATCCCGCCTGCTGCCCGGCGATAAAGGCCTGGCCGGCCAATGCCAACCGTTCGTCGGGATGTTCAATCAACTCACAGATGGCTTCTGCCATGCCAGCAGGATCTTTGAAATTCACCAGACGGCCTTTTCCGTCGGCCAAGGCATCCCGTGCGTGGAGATAAGGAGTAGCAATGACTGCTTTCCCTTTTCCAATGGCTTGACTTAGTACACCGCTGGTAATCTGTGTCTCTGAATGATAGGGAAGAATCACCAGATCTGCTGCTCCCAGATATAAGTTCATGGTGTCATCGTCAACAAATTCGTTGACAAACTGGACGTTTTGAGTCAGTCCAAGTTCTGTCACCATTTTTTCAAGATTTTCCCGATATTCTTCTCCATCATGTTTTTTCACCACCGGATGAGTAATGCCCAAAACAATGTAGAGAACTTCAGGATGTGCTGCTGCGACGGATGGCAAGGCTTCCAGCACTACTTCAATGCCCTTGTTGCGACTGATAAAACCAAAAGTGAGTACCACAAACCGGTTTCGCAGATTCAACTTGTGCTGAAAAAAGAGAGGATCAATATAGAACATGTCTGTCACACCATGGGGGATCAGGCGTACTTTCCCGACGGGTACGTCGTATACATCTGTCAAGATGTTGATGGCCAGCTGATTCATCACAACCACTGCCTTGGAAAACGCAATGACTTCCACCAGTGATTTATACTGGTCTGGTGTTGGTTTTTCCAGAATGGTATGCAAAGTGGTTACCACCGGCTTTTTAAGGCGGCTCAAAAATTCGACAATATAACTGCCTTCGTCCCCGCCATACAAACCGTATTCGTGTTGCAGCGCAACCACGTCTACCGACGACTCGTTGATGCTGGTGGCGGCCTCCAGATAGTCTTCCAATCGATCCTGTTCAATCTGAAAAACAACTTTTGGAGAATACTCGTAGGTTTCGTTATCGTTGACTGCAATAAAACTGGTTGCCTCCCGTCCCAACAGATGACTGACTCCCCGGCTGACATCAGCTGAAAAAGTGGCTATTCCACATTTGCGTGGCAGAGCACTGCTGACAATAGCTACATGAGGCCTTTTCTTCATTTTTCTGCTTTCAATATTGGTAAACAAATCATTTCACCCTTTCAATAATACGAAATATTCGGAAAAATGTTCGGGTATTAAACTGCCGTTCGTTTGTACATGTCTATAGCATTGAATACCCGTACCGGCCTTAGGCTAATCCTTGATTGTTGTGTCTCTGAGAGATACTTTCGATTACACCTGTGGAAAAAGGGTACGTAATGGTTGAAATGTACAAAGTTGGCGATCTTGATGATGACGTTACTGGGATACAGGATAATGCATAAATGGAGGTGTTTTAAGGTGGATCAAACAGAAACAAAATATCAGAAATGCATCGCATCGGTCTTTCAAAAAATAATAATGAAAGACAGGGTCGATCTGGTGGTGGGAATCCCTTTGGTATCAGCCTGGGAGGATGCGCAAGAGATGATATCCATTTTGGATTCTGGCATGAGTGCTTTTTATCCGGAGCTCAAGGTGCTGTATATTTCTCTGGGCTGCCCGCACCAATCATCTGTGGGAACGCTGGAAGTTTATGAGTCAGGCCGGAAAGAACCGGTGTTGATCAGTGAAATTGAAAGCTCTCTGTCTGGACGGGGGTGGGCTGTCAGAGGGCTAATGGATATTGCCCACAGAATGTCTGCAGATCTGTTGATTGCTGAACAGAATCTTCTTCCCAAGACGGGTGATGATTTACCAAAAGGACTGGCTCCTGACTGGGTAAAACTGATGTATCAGCCCATTCGTGACGGTGTCGCACAATTTGTATTACCCCGGTTTACGCTGTCTCACCTGGCCAATCCTGTTGGATACCACTTTGCTTTTCCGATAGTGGCAACTCTTTTTAATGTGGAACTGAAAGCCTGCATGGATGCAGGTATGGCCATTTCACGGCAGCTTCTTTCCCAGTTGGTGAGTGATCTTGCATTTACTAAAGATGAAGTGAATGAGTATGGACTAAACTATTGGCTGATTGCCCGGGTTTCAGAAATGAAGGCCAAAACAGCGGAAGTGTATTTGGGTGTTAAACCCAAAACGTCTCTACCGGTGAATATGAACCATCTTTTTAGTCAGGCAGCGCATGTGATCTTTCAGTTTGTGAAAAAAAGCCAGGAAAACTGGATGACTTCACCCCAGGCAGTTCATTCGTCGCTGATCATCGGGTTTCGGAAAGATCAGTTTTTAGAGGATACCGAGAACGATGTTCGGCCCCGAATTGCCCAATTTAGAAGAGGATATAACCGCTATTATGAAGCCGTCTGGTCCCGTGTTTTTTCTGAGGATGTTTCCAGTCAATTAGTTAGTATTGTTCAAAAAGCAGAAATTGGACAAGAGACATTTGCTTTTCCGGCTGCTCTCTGGACACAGATCGTCTATGAAACCATCATCGCCTATCATTTCATTCCCATGGTGGACAACGAGGATCTCATTAATGGGTTGGCAGCGCTGTTTGAAGGCCGACTGGCTGGCTATTTCCTTGAAATTGAAAAGGATACCGGCAACTATAAGGACCAAGAACCAACACACTTTACTGCTGATTCATTTCAGGCCCAGGCCAATCTGGAAGCACAAGTGGACGAGTTTATCAGCCGGAAGAATGCATTTCGACAAAACTGGCTTCACCACAAGGCGGAGCTGGAACCATTTCTCCCTGAAATTTCATACTGGGAGTATATTCCGGGTGTTCCCATTCTACTGCCTCATGTGGCAAAATCACCTGCCGGAAACACAACACATGTGTATGACACCTACGAAAAATTGCTACAGGAATATTCTGAAGAATTCAAGCAGTTCATCCGGGAGAACCTGGACCTCACCCCGGATGCAGGACACGAAAAAATCAGTCGGGGAATCAAGGAACAGGTCGGTCAGTTGGAGGAAGATCTGGACGAAATTCTGTTGCCTGGAAACCTTCATAATATGAGGGGGGTACAACGGATTACGGATAAGATATTCCGCCTCTATCCTTCTCCACAGAGCATGTCGTTGAAAGAAGAAGCAGCCATCCGTCTGCTGCGGGTGAATCCGCCCCGTAATCTGATTACCCGATGGGGATATCAGGATATGGAAGAGCTCCTGCAACATCGCAATGCACTGGACATACTTGCGCTGGCTCCCTGGGCAGAAATCGACAAGTACAGCACGTGGAATACAGAATGGCTGCGGGAGAATTTGAAGCCGGAAGATTTTGAAATGTCACCAGTGGTGCCCTTGGTGGTGGATTACACAGATTTTCCTGGATTAACCAGCATGGCAGAAGCATCCAGCCTGTACCATTTGACCAGTAGGGTGGTGATCAGCAACCTGCGGGAAGGAAGCGGCGGCGAATATCCCAAAATTCGGTTCCTGACAACAACATTAAAGCGAATCATTGAAGCAGAGCAGTACGGAAAAGCATGGGAAACCTTTGCGCAGAGCTGCGTTACCGATGAGTTTGCCAAGTGCGTGATCAACTCCATTGGTGGTCATTGGGGTATGGGTATGTTCTCAGCTCATGCTATCTTTGAAAACACACAACAGATGATTCTGCGAAATAAACTTCTGGAAATCGCTGGCTACGACTGGGGATTATCTGGACTTGCTGTGGAAAGAGCCAAAGAGCAGCTGACCCGTATGGCTAATGCCTATCATCTGGGACTGACTCTACCAGACGGCGTTTTTGTCACCTGCTGCGCCTGGAGCTGGGCCAGCTATAGTTCCAAAGGTGGAAAAGGAATTCCCACTCCACTTTCATTAATGGTGGAACGTCGCAGGTTCAGCAGTGAACTGTTCAGTCGGTTGTATGAAAAAGTGGCGGGAGAAAGAGCAGATATTATGCCAATGATCATTGATTTGATGGGTCAGGGCAAAGAAAGGGAAGACTTGGCTGTTCGTTGTCTGGGAGCCGTTCCCGTGAAATCAGAATTGATTATTGACCATAAAGATGGTCTGGAAACCAGCCCTCATGCCGGTAAAATGGTGCGATCTCCTTACAACCCGATTCTGGCACCCCTGGCAGAAAATGACTGGGAAAACAAATACGTACTCAACTGTGGAGCCATCCGGCTTCAGGGCTCCGTGCACATCTTTTACCGGGCTGTTGGGGATGATGGCATTTCACGAATTGGTCTGGCTGTCAGCCGTGATGGCCTGAAGGTAGATGAACGTTTTTCGGAACCCATTTTCAGTCCGGCCAATGACAGTGAAAAAATGGGCTGTGAAGATCCCCGCCTTATTGCCATGGAAGGACGCATCTATATGCTGTACACCGCCTATGATGGCGTCCTCCCCCAGATCGCCCTGGCTTCCATTTCAGAAGAAGATATGGCAGCCCGCAATTGGGATGGATGGCATCGGGAGGGGCTTCTTTTTCCCGGATTCCACAACAAAGACGCGGTTTTGTTTCCAGAACGGTTTGACGGAAAGCTGGTCCTGTATCATCGGATTGCCCCCAGTATATGGATCACCTATTCTGACACCTTCACAACTCCCTGGCCCCGGGATGGCCACAAAATTATTCTGGGAACCCGGTCGGGAATGACCTGGGATGCTGTTAAAATTGGTGCAGGGGCCCAGCCCATCAAAACAAAATATGGGTGGCTCCACATTTACCACGGAGTGGATTATGTCTTCTGCTACCGCCTTGGTGTGTTTCTCACTTCTTTGGAAGATCCTGCAAAACTCATATATCGCTCACCTAATCCCGTATTGGAGCCGGAAACATCCTATGAACTAGGCGTCTCGGGAAAAAGCTGGGTACCAAATGTGGTGTTCACCTGCGGAGCTGTTCCAACAGAAGATAAAGACATGCTGGATGCAGAAGATGAGCTTTTGGTGTATTATGGAGGAGCTGACACAGTGATCGGTGTTGCATCTGCTAAAGTGAAAGATCTGATTCCCGAAAAATACAGGCAATTGCCGTAGGTCACAGCACTTAAATGATTAATGGAATAGAAGCAGTGTGAAAAAGCATTTTCGAAAGAAAACGACGTACTTCTGATGCAAATCAATAGTCTGGAATAGGTATAGCGCCACACTTTGAGGCATGTGCGTGTTGCGAAGAAATCATGAGATGAAACCAGCGGGCAATGAATAATTGAACAGGGTATCGAGATTTGTTTTCATGAGGCCTGAAAAAGTGTCGTTATTATCACACTTTTTCGGGCCAATATTGATGAGGCAGAAATAATCATATGCCAGCAAATGATTTAAAACCTGATTTTTTTAAAAAACAATATCGTTTTGTGATGATTACAAAGGGTATAACAATCATAGCTGTGTATTGTTGGTGATGAATAAAGGAGGATGGCCAATGAGCGGAAATGGAAAATGTCCGGTAACCGGTATGACAAGAGCCAAGGCAGCTGGTGGTGGTACAGCAAATCGTGACTGGTGGCCCAATCAGCTAAACCTTAAAATGCTTCACCAGAACCCTCCAGCCAGAAATCCCATGGGCGAAGGGTTCAACTATGCAGAGGAGTTTAAAAAGCTGGATTTGGCGGCGATTAAGCAAGATCTTTATGCCCTGATGACAGATTCACAGGACTGGTGGCCTGCTGACTATGGCCACTATGGCGGACTCTTTATTAGAATGGCCTGGCACAGCGCCGGTACTTACCGAATGGGCGATGGTCGAGGCGGGGCCGGATCAGGAACCCAACGCTTTGCACCTCTTAACAGCTGGCCGGATAATGTGAACTTGGATAAGGCTCGACGTTTGCTGTGGCCTATTAAGCAGAAATATGGCAAACACATTTCATGGGCAGATCTGATGATTCTGGCAGGCAACTGTGCACTGGAATCCATGGGATTTAAAACCTTTGGGTTTGCCGGAGGCCGGGAAGATGTCTGGGAGCCTGAGGAAGATATTTACTGGGGGCAGGAAAGTGAGTGGTTGGATGATAAGCGTTACTCCGGTGACAGGGATCTGGAAAATCCTTTGGCCGCGGTGCAAATGGGCCTCATTTATGTAAATCCGGAAGGCCCCAATGGCCAGCCCAGCGCGGTGGAATCAGGCAAGGATGTGCGGGAGACCTTTAAACGAATGGCCATGAACGATGAAGAAACGGTGGCGCTTGTTGCAGGCGGCCACACCTTCGGAAAATGCCACGGTGCCGGAGATCCAGCCCACGTGGGGCCGGAGCCGGAAGCTGCTTCCATTGAAGATCAGGGGCTTGGGTGGAAAAACAGTATGGGCAGCGGCGTAGGGGACGATACCATCTCCAGTGGCATTGAAGGTGCCTGGACACCAACACCCACCAAATGGGACAATAGTTATCTGGAACTCCTTTTCAAATACGACTGGGATCTGGTGAAAAGCCCTGCTGGAGCCTGGCAGTGGATTCCTGTGGACACTGAACCTGAAGACATGGTGCCCGGGGCACATGATTCGTCAAAGAAGTTTCCACCTATGATGACCACTGCAGACCTTTCCCTTCGAATGGATTCCATTTACAAGCCCATTGCCCTGCACTTCAGAGATCATCCAGAAGAGCTGGCAGATGCTTTTGCTCGGGCTTGGTTTAAGTTGACCCATCGGGATATGGGACCTCGCTCCCGGTACCTTGGGGCTGAAGTACCCCAGGAAGAACTCATCTGGCAAGACCCGGTACCGCCGGTGAATCATGAGCTGGTGGGTGAACAAGAAATTGCCAGCCTGAAAGAGCAAATCCTCACCAGCGGACTGTCCATTGCGGAACTGGTGGGCACTGCCTGGTCATCGGCATCCACTTTCCGGAGCTCAGATAAACGGGGTGGTGCCAATGGTGCACGTATACGCCTGTTGCCACAACGAAACTGGGAAGCCAGCCAGCCGGAGCGGCTTGAGAAGGTGTTGCAAGTGCTGGAAAAAATAAAGACAGAGTTTGACGCAAAGGGAGACAGTAAAAAAGTGTCTCTGGCAGATCTCATCGTTTTGGCCGGGTGCGCAGGTGTTGAAAAAGCTGCTCAAAATGCAGGTTTCCACGCAACAGTTCCCTTTTTCCCTGGCAGAACAGATGCCACTCAGGAACAAACCGACGTCGAGGCCTTTGAAGTGCTGGAGCCGAAAGCAGATGGATTCATTAACTTCAGCAAGGCCAAATTTGCCTGCGCTGCAGAGGAAATGTTGGTAGATCGGGCACAGCTGCTGGGACTGACTGCACCAGAGATGGCGGTACTGGTCGCAGGCCTGAGAATGATAGATGTCAATTTCGGGAGCAAAGCTCATGGTGTTTTCACACATCGACCCGGGAGTCTGACCAATGATTTCTTTGTAAACCTGCTGGATATGGGCACTGTGTGGAAGCCAGTTTCAGAAGACAGCGAGGTTTTTGAAGGACGTGATCGCAAAACCAATGAACTCAAATGGACGGGCACCCGGGTGGACCTTGTCTTTGGTTCCAACTCAGAGTTGCGGGCAATCGCAGAAGTATATGCCAGTGATGATGCTAAAGAGAAGTTCGTTAAGGACTTTATGGCGGCCTGGAACAAAGTGATGAATGCAGACCGCTTCGATCTTGCATAGATAAAAGTCGTTTAACAGCTCCAGCTTCAAACGTATGTTTCAAGCGCTTGCCTGATCACAGGCAAGCGCTTTTGCCATTGATGGATAAAAAAGTGGTATAATGAAATAGCAGCATGCAAACAAGGCTACGCAGTACATAAGAGGCGCAACATTATTATCGATGAAGATGAATTGGCCTCTGGTGAGTGGAACAACAGAGATGATGTTCCTCCCGATGATTTAAAGATCAGCCTGACAGGAGAAATGATGGAAGCATTCCGAAAAGGGACGATAACAGCACCTTCAGATGACAAATGCTGTAATGAGAAAATCTGTTAAGAAGAAAGATTTGTCTTGGTTCCACCGACAGCAGAAAAGAAGCGGCGATACAGCATACCAGCCATGAGGATAAGCCCCAGATACCCAACAGCTGGGTACACAATGCCCACCATCGTTGCAAACTGCAGATGGCCTCCAAAAAATGCAAGGATGGTCAGAAAAAGGGCAGCAAACCGATATTTCAACGTGTGATCATTACCTTCAATACGGTTCACAGCTGTCCACAACATGGAAGTAGAGGCAGTGTAGATGCCAGTCAGCATCAACAGGGCAAAGAAAGGTGCGATTGGTGGGATGCTGGCAGAAGCCATGGCCAGCGATGGAATCTGTTTGTTGTAGACATCACCGATGATCACCAGCAAACCTGTACTTAAAATCATGGCACCGGCGAGAAAGAAAATGCCTGCAAACATGCCTCCCAGCCTGGTATCAATGCGGTTTTTGGCTTGCTTGCCAATACCGGCTGCGAAAGGCATGAAACCAACCATGAGAAATGACGCGTACATGATTCCAGAAACAAACCAGTGGGAATAAGCACTTGGCACATGAAGGCTTTGCAGCACGCGGGCTGAATCAACAATGCCGCCAGAATGGCGTGCAATGCTGGTGAGGCTGATGATCATGGTAACAGAAATAAAGAAAGGTGCAATGGAACCCACAATACGGGCCAGCCTTTTCAAGCCTGTGAGCACTGTTATCAAAGGCAGCACTGCCATGAAAAATCGCCCCAAAGCAGGATGAAGGCCAAAGTGTTCATGGATGGTGGCGGCGGCAGCTGAGATCATAATGGAAAAAGCCAGCAGCATGAGGGTGGGCACAAACCATTTAAAAAATAGTCCGATACGCTGGCCGCAGTAATAGGTGAAAATGTCATTGGCATCCTCGAACTGCTGGGTGCGTCCATCCTCCAGAATGGTCATGGAGATCCAGGCAAGCAGCAGCATTCCCACCAGCCCTGCACCGATGCTGCCAATAAACCCCAGATGGGTGAAGAACTGCATGACCTCCTGTCCGGAGGCGAAGCCTGCACCCACCACAGACCCCATAATGGCCCCGCCGAATAGAATGATTTCTTTCCAATGTGCTTTTTCTGGCATGAGATGTCCTCCTGTAAGTGAAATTTGTGTCACTATATGATAAAATGGAATCAAGCATGGAAGAAAGACTTCAAAAAAGCGCGGCATTGTAAAATCCTTTGTTGTCAGAAAAATGAAAAGGAGAATGAAAATGAGCAAACCGGTTTTATCAGCACATTTTGAATCCAGAAATCCGTCGGATGTTCGCCTGGCGCAAATGAAGTACGATGAGCGGGCCGTGAAGCCGGCGGCGGTGATCAATGTGGGAATCGGTAATGTGTCACTTCCCACCAATCCGGCTATGATGAAGCGGATGTTTGAACTTCAGGCACCTGAAAGTCCTTTTGACAAAGGTGTGATTCGTTACACCGGTACGGCGGGTACAGTGGAATGCCAAGATGCGTTTAAGAATATCCTGAAATGTGAAGGATTCGACACCAGCAAGCTGTATGTGCAGGTGACAGATGGCGGTTCATCAGGTATGGAGCTGGTGATTCTGGGAGTTTGCGGCCCAGCCGGAACCAATGAAAAGCCTTTGATGATGATTGATCCCGCTTATACCAACTATATTTCATTTGCTGAACGGGTGGGGCGTAAAACCATTACCGTTAAACGACAAATGGCAGAAGACGGCCGATTCACACTGCCGGAGCTGGACAAAATTGAAGCAACTATCCAGGCCAACAAACCGGGAGCACTGCTGGTGATTCCCTACGACAACCCTACGGGACAATTGTACGATCACGAGACACTGGTGGAACTGGCAAAACTGTGTGTGAAGTATAATATGTGGATGATCAGTGATGAAGCTTACCGGGAACTTTACTATGATGACGATATCAAGCTGGTGAGCATTTGGGGCATCACAGATGCAGAGGTGCCCGGCATAGAGGGCCGCCGCATCAGCATTGAGACAGCCTCAAAGGTATGGAATGCATGCGGTCTGCGAATTGGTGCTGTTATTACCGATAGTGCTGAGTTCCATACCCGGTCTGTGGCTGAATACACAGCCAACCTTTGCGCCAATGCCATTGGGCAGTACATTTTTGGAGCGCTGGCCCATGAAAGCAAGGAAGATCTCTTGGGATGGTGCAAAGATTTGCGGGTTTATTACAAAAAACAAATCGTCATGGTGAACGAAGGTTTAAAGCAGCACGAACCCGGCTTGATCGTTTCCAGCCCCGATGCATCCATTTATTCAGTGATCGAAGTGCGTAATGTGGTGAAACCTGGATTTGATGCCATCGACTTTGTACTTTATTGTGCAGGTGAAGGTTCAGCGGTGATTGATGGTGTTGAAACCACACTGCTGGTGGCACCCATGAAAGGCTTCTATGATATCAAAGAAGGTGAATCAAATCCAGGTAACACCCAGTTCAGAATTTCTTTCGTGGAATCTCCTGAAAATATGGCGAAGGTGCCGGAGCTTTTTGTGAAGTTGCTCCGTCAGTACGAAGCACAACGTTAAGCTGAAAAGCAGCACAAAGAAGTACTGAAACACTGGTATTTCATAGATCAAGGGGCTGATGTCTGCTTCACAGGCATCAGCTCTTTGATTATCAAATAGTCGCATCTGATGAAGCATTGTCATCTGGCGCTTGTCTGTATCATTATAACATGCTGACCAATGACTTTTGTAAAAAAAGTGGCCGATAGAGAGGTTTGGACTGCTGGCAGCTGCGTATAATAAGCAAAGAAGTGATAGGCTGTCAATTGAGGGGTCGCTGGAGAAAGCACATGTTGGAAGCATATTCAAAAGGTGAACATCAGGAGACTGAACGGAAAACCGTGGAAGTACACGTTGGAGCAACGAATGGAAAGCGGGGAAATGAGATGAAACTGACAGTGCTCATGGATAACAACACAATAATCGACCGGTATTTTCTGGGGGAACCAGGATTATCCTACCTGCTGGAAGTGGATGACCGCAAGATCCTCTTTGACACTGGGTACAGTGATGCTTACCTTCTCAACGGTCAGAAAATGGGTATTCATTTTTTTGATTTAGACGCCATCGTATTAAGCCATTCGCATATGGATCACACATGGGGACTTGAGCCGCTCATCAAACGGTTTAGTGAAGAAGTGATGGAAGGCAGGCAGTTTCGACAACCAATACTTGTAGCACACCCGCACATTTTTGACTCCAAATCATTTTTTGGAATTGAGGAGTTCGGGGTGAATGTGGATCCGCAAAAATTAGCGAAATATATGACGCCTCAGCTCACCCGGGAACCTTTCTGGCTGACAGAGCACTTGGTCTTTTTGGGCGAAATTCCCCGGAAAAATGATTTTGAAGCCAGACGCAGCATTGGCAAAGTGCTTGTGGGAAACATGCTGGTAGACGATTACAGCATGGACGACAGCGCGCTTTGCTATACAGGACCAGAGGGGTTGGTGATTATTACCGGCTGCTCCCATGCCGGAATTTGCAACATTATAGAACATGCCAGGGCTGTATGTGGCGACGAAAGAGTACGTGATGTCATCGGCGGATTCCACCTGCTTGACCCTGAAGAAAAGCAGATGAGCGGCACAGTGGCATATTTTAAATCTCAAGGTATTAAACAAACCCATCCCTGCCATTGCACCGATTTAAAATCAAAAATTGAACTGGCCAAGTGGATCCCGGTTGAAGAGGTGGGCGTTGGTCTGGTACTGGAGTATACTTAAGCTTCCACAAGCTTTCAAAAAACCGCAATACTGCACACAGCAATGACCGAACTTTGTTTTCAAAACAAGTTCGGTCATTGCTGTTTATTGCACAAGGGCAACATCACCTATTTTGCCTGGAAATCAAACGTTTCGTCAACAAAGAAGTAACAGGCAACCAGCAGACAAGCAAAAAGCATTCGAAACGATCATAAAGAAATAAACAGTACCAATGTATGGACGAATCGGTTAAAATAGGATATCTGAAATTTCTAGATCAAGCGAGGTGGTGATGAGGTGGGTTCCATTGACTATAAAATTTTGAAATACCGGGTCATTCAAATCGAAAATGTAGCGGCAACGAATAAGGTACTAATCATTAAATCATAGACATTGCCCAATAATTGAAAAACAAGGAGGCTAATTGACCATGAGTTTTATACAGCAATACACAGGTGAACTGGCGGCATTGGCCACGGCCTTTTGCTGGGCAGTCACAGCCACTGCCTTTGAACACAGCGCCAAACGAATCGGATCTATGAATATGAACCTGCTGCGTTTGCTGCTTGGACTCATATTTCTCTCAACATACACTTTCGTTAGCCGGGGCTATTGGTTGCCATTCGATGCGACTCGTGCCGAATGGTTTTGGCTCACTCTTTCAGGCATCGTTGGCATTGTCATTGGTGACATTCTTTTATTTGAAGCATTTGTACGTATTGGAGCCAGAATATCGATGTTGATCTATTCTAGCGTACCACCCCTGAGTGGGCTGATGGCTCTGATTTTTTTGGGAGAAAAAATGACGCTCATCCAGATTGTCGGTATGTTTATCACCGTTGCAGGAATCGTTTCGGTGATTCTTGTGACAGAAAAAGATACCAGTAAAATTCACTTTACTTACCCGGTGATCGGAGTTCTTTTTGCTTTTGGAGGGGCGGCAGGCCAGGCGGGCGGGTATATTTTGGGTAAACATGGCATGGCTGGCTACGATCCCTTTTCAGCAACACAAATTCGTCTCATTGCCGGTCTCGTCTGTTTTATCATACTTTTCACTGTCAGAAATCACTGGCCTCATCTGATGCGCGCTTTTAAACAAAAGGAGGCACTGGTATCACTGACGATCGGATCGTTCTTTGGCCCTTTTCTGGGAATTTCCCTGTCATTGATGGCGGTGCAGCGAATTAATCCGGGAGTGGCTTCAACTTTAATTTCCCTCACACCCATTTTGCTGATTCCTTATGCTTTTATGGTGAAAAAGGAACGTGTCACTTTGAGGGAAATTCTGGGAACGGTCATTGCTCTCACTGGTGCGGCGATCATGTTTATATGAGTATCCCAATCAATTTTAAAAGCAGTTCAACCCGTAAATAGTTGGCGTATACAACCATTGAATGATATAATGGCCGACATAACCAAAAAACCAACTATCAAAGGTGTTTAAATCGGAGCACCTGAAATGAAAATAGGAGGCACAGTGATGGAGTATACCATTGAAACAATGAAAAACAGTGACTGGGAACAGGTGGCGGCCATATACCTGGCGGGCATTCAAACAGGCATTGCCACCTTTCAAACAAAAATTCCTTCATGGGAAGCTTGGGATGAAAGTCATGTCGAAAGCTGTCGGCTGGTAGCTCGGTCCAATGATCAGATCCATGGTTGGGCTGCAATTTCTCCCACCTCCAGCCGGTGTGTGTATGCTGGCGTAGGCGAGGTCAGTATTTACATAGATGCCGCCTGCCGAGGTATGGGGATTGGTCAGGCGCTGTTGAATCAATTAGTGAAGTGTTCCGAAGAAAATGGTTATTGGACACTGCAGGCCGGGGTTCTCAGAGAAAACGAAGCCAGTCGGGCACTTCATGTGAAATGCGGATTTAAAGAGCTGGGCATACGGGAAAAACTGGGGAAAATGCCCACAGGAAAATGGCACGATGTGGTTTTTCTTGAAAGAAGAAGTCAAAGAGTAGGGCAAGAATAGTCATTGACAGACTGAAACAGGGAAAAGTTTTTCAGCTGAAAAACCTGCTGTAGAAAACTGTAAATCTTGATTCCAGAAAATATAAAATATAGATGTTTAAAGAAACAAGAATCAGTGTATATAATATATAACGAAATCGAGATATTTTACACTGAGACAAATGTGAGGCGAATGAGACAAAAGTGGGGAGGGAAGGTGATGGAATCACAAGATAATCAGCAGGAAACCTTTACATCATTAAAACTATTTGTGGTGTTGAATCGTGCAGCACGATCTGTGAATGATAGAATTGCAGAAGATATTCGTTCTCACGGGTTAAACCCCACTGAGTTTGCAGTGATGGAACTTCTTTATAACAAAGGCGATCAGCCAGTGCAGGTAATCGGGAAAAAAGTACTTATTGCCAGTTCCAGCATCACCTATGTGGTAGATAAACTGCAAAATAGAGGGTATGTGGAGCGAAGTGCATGTCCCAATGACCGTCGGGTAATTTACACGAAGCTCACTGGGAGGGGACGTGATTTGATGAAGAGAATTTTTCCTGAGCATGCTGAGATGATTCAGCAGTTATTTAGTCATCTGACAATGGACGAAAAAAAGATGTTGGCAGAACAACTTAAATCAATCGGTAAGTATGCGCAAAGTTTCAAAATAGAATATGACAGAAAATCGGAGCATCATAGAGATTTAAGCTGAGAAGTAAAATGAAAAGGAGAGATGACATGTCAACCAAACTGGCAATTGTATTTTACAGTTCAACAGGAACCAACTTCCAACTGGCCCAGTGGGCAGCGGAAGGAGCAAAAGAGGCGGGGGCAGAAGTAAGGCTGTTGAAAGTGCCTGAACTCATGCCGCAGGAGGTAGTTGAGGCTGATCCGGCAAAAGTGAAGCATCAACAGAATGTGAAAGATGTACCCGAAGTTAAACCTGAAGATTTGGAATGGGCTGACGCCATTATTTTCAGTGTGTCTGCACGATTTGGCAATATGGCATCACCTATGAAGGCATTTTTCGATTCTCTGGGAGGCCTTTGGTTCCAAGGGAAACTGGCAAATAAGGTGGTCAGTGCTATGACCTCGGCACAAAACCCCCATGGCGGTCAGGAAGCAGTCATTCTGTCGCTTTATACTTCCATGTATCACTGGGGAGCTATTGTGGCAGCACCAGGATATACAGATCAGTCCATCTTTGGAGCAGGAGGCAACCCTTACGGGGTCAGTGTGTCAGTTAACGGAGAAGGTGAAATTCAAGGAGATATAGACGCAATTAGAGCAGCAACAAGTCATCAGGCAAAAAGAACGGTCACGGTTGCCGGATGGGTGAAACAAGGTTAAGGGAAGAAGAATAACTATTTTTGCTAAATGGGAGTTGCACCTGCAACTCCCATTTGTTGGATTTGCATAAATATTTCTGGAGTTGTAAAATGAAATAGATCTGATAATCGAGAAATCTTCTTAAGAAAGATAAATAATATGAGGTGATGAAATGGAAACTGTTAAACATCCTGCGTTTACAAATAAAACAGAACTTTATCGCTATATGAATACCCGTTTGGTGGGATTTTTATCGTCAGAAACTGACTGGCTGGCCAATCTATGTAATGCAGCTGCACTCATCAACGAACTGTTGAAAGACATCAACTGGGTGGGGTTCTATCTGGCAAATGGTGATAATAAACTTATTCTGGGTCCTTTTCAGGGGAAACCTGCCTGTGTACATCTCTATTACGGGAAAGGAGTTTGTGGAACGGCGGCAGAAACCAAAACAGTACAGTTAGTACCTGATGTGCATGCCTTTCCGGGCCATGTGGCCTGTGATGCAGATTCCCGTTCAGAAATTGTGCTGCCTATTGTAGTTGATGATGTGGTGGTGGCTGTGTTGGATATCGACAGCCCAACACTGAATCGGTTTGACGAAGAAGATCAGGAAGGCCTTGAGAAGGTCACCAGAACACTCTGCCAATTTATTCTCTGGGATCAGGTAAAGAAGTAAACTAAAAAATGTCACATTCATGAAAAAAAGCGTGTCGATTGGCCGTTGAAAGGATATAATAAGGCAAGACGATTTTTGTCAGACAAAATGATGACACGGTCGTCATAATAAAAAGACCGGTCATACCAAACAAAAGCCATCATTTCGTTCGCGGCTGACGGCATTCCTGGTAATGACAAACCATGGTCAGACATTAAAATGAAGCGAAGGAAGTGATTCAATGCAGGGAGACATTCTATTTGTTATGCGCGAGCCATTACGCTTTGGCTCAATAGGGATTCGGGTAAATGATGAAACACGCTGGATCGATCGGCTGATCATCCGGTTTTTACGATACAGGCACTATGGCATAGAGGTGGAAGACGGACAGGTTATCCATTTTTACTGCAACAGCCTTTTAGCATTGCCCCAGGCGACCATTGCAAAAGTACCACTGGCAGTTTTCGCCAAAGATGGTGTGGTGAAAGTGGATCGCTCGGTGAAACGGCTTTATTCACGGGAACTGGTGGTGAAAAGAGCTTACAGCCAGTTAAACTCAAACTTTGAAGGATATCATTACAGTCAAAATAACTGCGAACACTTTGCTGTCTGGTGTGCTACAGGAGAGCGGCAGTCACAGCAAAATCTGATTCGGGAAGCAGCAGCAAGATGGATGAGCCTTCCTTTGAGAACTGGGGAAAAAGTGATGGCAAGCATTGCATTGTTTAGCTTTTTTCAGTAGTGAAGGGCATTAGTTCAGTAAGCGTGACATCTTCACAGCGATGATACAACTATAAAAGCCTGCAGATGAGCATCAAGATCTGCAGGCTTTTCATTTGACGGAGTAGGGTTTCTTTTAATTGCCCTGAAAGAGTTAGTGGTTTTCTGTGAAGGCAAGCCCTTTTCTAATGGCAGACATATTGGCATCCATCAACTGAGGACGTTTCATCGTCAATTTTTCCATGGCCTTTTCAATGGTGTCATAATGGACCAAGTTAAGTGAAGGAAGCAGGGCCCCCAGGCATACCATGTTGGCAATGGAAGGATTTCCCAGTTCATTGGCAATTTCAGTGGCAGGCACTTTGATAATGGTAATGTCAGTTCGCTCTTGCTCTGGATTTGCAAGTGAAGCATTTACCACCAGAACACCTCCCGGTTTAATTCGGGATGCAAATTTTTCGTAGGCAGGTTTGTTCAATACGATAGCGGCATCTGCTTGGTCGATGACATGGGAAAAGATTTCCCCGTCGGCCAAAATTACTGAACAGTTGGCAGTTCCACCCCGCATTTCTGGTCCGTAGGAAGGAATCCAACACAAGTCGAGATCAGCGCTCATACCTGCATAGGCCAGCACTTTACCCAAAAACATGACGCCCTGACCACCGAAGCCGGCCATGATCACTTTATCCATCATAATAGAGCCACCTCCTCTGTCACTTTCAGCTCGCCAAGTTCGTAGACAGGCATCATGTTATCCCGAAGCCACTGAAGGCTGTCAACAGGTGTTAATCCCCAGTTGGTGGGACAAGTTGAAAGAACACTGACCAATGAAAAACCGAGTCCTGCCTGCTGCACCTTAAAAGCTTTGCGAATGGCATTTTTGGTTTTTTGAATGTTTTTAGGAGAATCCACTGAAACGGAAGCCACATAAGCAGCACCTGGAATACCGGCGATCACTTTTGGAAAATCCATGGGGAAGCCCATGGTCACAGGATCGCGGCCAAAAGGACTGGTGCTGGTTTTCATATCTGTCAGGGTGGTGGGGGCCATTTGGCCGCCGGTCATACCATAGATGGCGTTATTAACCATGATAGAAGTTATTTTTTCACCACGGGCAGCCACATGAATGGCATGCTGTGTGCCAATGGCAGCAATGTCACCATCGCCTTGATAAGTGAACACTGTTCGGTGAGGCAGCGCCCGTTTAATGCCGGTACCCACCGCCTGTGCCCGGCCATGCGCCGCACCAACAAAGTCACAGGAGAAAAAATCCTGACTGAAGCCGGCACACCCAACTGGTGAAACACCGATGGTATTATCAATGATATCAAGTTCTTCCAATATTTCGGCAATCAGACGCATAATGGTTCCATGAGTACATCCCGGGCAAAAAGTGAAGGGTACTTCAGTAAGCCCTTTTGTGCGTGAAAAGACTTTCTTCATGCCTGCACCTCCCTGGTATCGGTAGCAATCATTTCTTCAATATAGTCGAGAATTTCCGTTTCTGTCGGGAGCATACCGCCCTGCCGGTGATATAAATGAACGGGAACCTGGCACTCAACAGCCAATTTAACATCTTCAATCATCTGGCCGGTATTCAACTCAACTGTAACGATGCTCTTCACTCTTTCCAAATGAGGCTCAAACGCTTTTTCTGGGAAGGGCCACAGGGTGATGGGGCGAATCAGACCCAATTTAATACCCTTTTTGCGGGCATTGAGAACGGTGCTTTTACAGATACGGCCCGTGGTTCCATAACTCACCAGCAGGTAATCGGCATCCTCAGCGTGAAAGGATTCCCAGCGCTGTTCAACTTCTTGAATAGCCTTGTATTTTGCTTCCCAGTAGCGGTTATTGGCTTCTCCAATTTCATTGGTTAATGAGTAGCTGGCAAGAATGCGTTTTTCTCTTCCTTCACAACCGTCCACTACCCAGGTGCGGTCAAACTTAGGGGATTCGGGGCGATCTTTCAATACAACGGGCTCCATGGTTTGGCCAAGATAACCGTCAGTGAGAACCATCACTGGATTACGGTATTGATCCGCCAGATCAAAGGCTTCCATCGTGTAATCATAAAGCTCCTGAGCTTTGGAAGGTGCAAGTACGATGAGCCGGTAATCCCCATGACCACCGCCCTTGACAGATTGAAAGTAGTCTGACTGAGCAGGCCCCAAACCACCCAGGCCCGGGCCGCATCGGTTCACATTTACCACAACCATTGGTAGTTCAACAGCAGCACTGAAAGACAGACCTTCCTGCTTCAGACTGATTCCAGGACTTGAAGAGGCAGTCATCACCCGGTTGCCGGTACAGGCTGCACCATAGCACATGTTGATGGCTCCAATTTCATCTTCAGCCTGCAAAACGGTACCGCCCTGGGAAGGCAGATTAGCTGACAGGTATTCAATAACCTCTGTAGAGGGTGTGATGGGATACCCGAAAAATAATTTACATCCTGAACGAATGGCGGCCTCGCCAATGATTTCATTTCCTTTTAATAATACCTTTTCTTCCACGATAGATGCCACTCCCTTCACTGGTTATTTGTAGACATCGATGGCAACATCAGGACAAACTGTTGCACACAGTGCACATCCAATGCATTTATCCTGATCGATACAGGTGGCGACAAAGTAACCTTTTTCGTTGGTCCGGTCGCTGATAGCCATGATTTTCTTCGGACAAATGTCAACACAGAGGCTGCAACTTTTACAGTACTTTTCTATGACCACGGCTTTTGGCAATGTGATCCCTCCTGTTCCCTTTGTAAAATGGAATTGCTGTGAATGGAAAACGATGTCATGTTCAACGTTTTGTTGAATGATTAAAAAGATTTCAGTTTAAGCATAATCAACTTGAGTGCAATTGTGAAATATCAGAAAAGGATTTCAGTAATCAGATTTAAAGATTAATATTGAGATAAAAAAATGTAAATGTTATTATTAAAACAACCTTCAGTATATGATGGTTGAGGTTCATGATTTTTCGAAGGAATTTTGAAGGAGTGAGACGAAATGGAAATTCGTCAGTTGAAATATTTTGCTGCTGTGGCTGAATATCTAAACTTTACAGAGGCCTCCCGCCATCTCTATGTGGCTCAGTCGGCGGTAAGCCAGCAAGTGGCAGAACTTGAGAATCAACTGGGAGTGAAATTATTTTGGCGCAATAAACGTACGGTTCGTCTCACCAGTGCCGGTGAAGTTTTGTTGAAAGAAACAATATTTCTCCTTTCAAGGTTGGAAGAAGCGGCTGAAAAAACTAAAAGAGCTGACTCAGGGCTTATTGGCCGGCTGCGCATTGGGTTTTTGGGGTATACCGAGCGATTTATACTACCTTCGCTTGTAAGACGCTTTCGACATAAATACCCCCACATTGACCTGGAGCTGGAACAATATCATCATGGAGATCTGATTGAGCGACTCAACAACGAAGAGCTGGATATCGGATTTACCTTTTCCTTTGGTGTTGAATCCATTGGCAGCTTGAATCGAATCTGTGTGCATCACGAGACGATGTCTGTGGTTCTTCATGAAGATCACCCTGCTGCACAAGAGGAAGTCATTAATTTGGCAGATTTGGCGACGGAACCCTTTGTTGTACTGAATCGGCGGGAATCACCACAGGGTTACCATCAGACATTGCAAATCTGCTCAACATATGGCTTTGCTCCGAATATTGCTCACGAGCCCCGGTTGTTGCAAACTGCACTTATGTTGGTGGATGCAGGTATGGGCATTGCGGTGCTGCCCACAAGCGCAAAATTACAAGCCTCCAAGAGTCTGCGTTTCATTCAGTTGGATGAACATCAGGGATCTCACGAATTGGTTGTAGCTTGGAAAAAAAACACTGCCAACCCTTCCATTAGTTTATTTTTGGAAGAAATGGCAGTGGAGAAGCCGGTGGTATAAATGCTGTGACATGCATTTAGCTGGTAAGATGCTCTGCATTTAGATATAGGCGCTGGCGCTCATCATCAGCGATGAAAAAATCAACTATCCAGGCGATGAATAAGATGCCTGGTATGTTCACCAATAAACGGACAAGCATGAAAGGAGCTCCCATGGAAGTCATTTCAAAAAGGAGCAGCGGAATCTTGGTGGTGGACCAGGCACCTAAAAATATCAGAACATTACGATAGCTGGTCCCTTTTTTCATGAGGACGGCAGCGATGGGAAAAGCGCCATAAAGAGGGCCGGCAGCGGCTGATCCAAGAATAAAGGCCAGCAGAACACCTTTGACACCTGAATCGGTTCCCATAAAACGCACCATGGTTTCCCGGGGCACCCAGACATCAAGCAGGCCCAGCAAAATAAAAATGGGCGGCACAATCATCAGCATCTCTTTCACGCTGAAAGCGGTGACCTGAAGGGCGACTACTCCTTGTGAGGCATTGAAACAAAACAGCGCCATCAAAACTGCCAATGAAAAAACAGCAAAGCGATACTTTTTCAACAGTGCCATCAGGATACCACCCTTCCAATGACCATTGCCACCACAAACGAAAAGAGGAAGGCCAGTAGGTTGCGCAGCAAAGTTGACTGTTTTCCAAAGTAAGTGACTTCCACGGGAATGGTAATGATGCCGACCATCATCAGAGAAGAAATAAATGCGGCAATTTGCATGAGGCCAGCACCGCCCTCAAGGAGCAATGCAGCTGTCGGAAAAGCGACAAATCCGGGGATTAAGGTAACAGCACCCACGACAGAGGCCAGCACCACCCCTGACCAGCCTGATTGATCACCCAGCAGTTGACCGATGGTCAGTGGGTCCATGACGGCCATCACGACACCCACCAGCAAAATAACCCCAATAAACTGAGGGAGAATATTTTCGAAGGAACGCCAAGCCTTTTTAAGTGCCAGGCGAGTCTTGTCCGGGTTTTTGCCATAAGAAATGATCAGGATCAAAAAAGTGAAGAAATAGAGAAGGAGCTGTTGCATTACCAATGCCTCACTTTCAACTGGCACCTGCCAAATAGCAGATGCCAGTTCATCGAGTCAGATTAATTTTTCCGAAAAACAGTAATGGATAATTTTTGCAGGTCGTAGGAGACATCAGCACAGTCAACTAGTGACCCCAACAGATTCAGTTCCTGGCGTGTGTCATTGCCACCCAACAGACCCCAATAATATTCCTCCAACTCGGGCTGGCGGGGAGTGTTTAACAGCTCATTCAACTGATCCAAATCTGCAGGACGGCTGAGACAGGTGCCTTCAAGCATTATTTTGCATTCGGTTTCGCCATAATGCAAGTCCATTTGCACATCATTGATATTGTTGCGAAAAAAGTACCCGATGAGTTCTTCAAGCATTTTAATGGTTTTCATGCGTTCACTGGTCAAAGAGCAGTCCTCCTTTTCATGTTTACATGGCAGGGGTAAGTTTAAGAAGATTTTTTTAATGAATCAAAAATGGGCACAAGTACTGCGGCTACAAAGCCGCCAGAAAAACCATTGTTGTATAAGTTCATACCACCGTGTAAGTAACCCACATTCATCACCACGGACATGTGAAAGAAGCCAGCAATAATACCATAACCCCAACCGTAGTAACCGGCAATGGGGGCGAGGGTGGTGCCAAAGAGAGCTGCCAGCAGCGCACCGGTGGCATTGACCTCCCATACTTGTACCAGAGAAGCCAGGTAGACGCCTGCCAAAACGGGCAATATGTTTTTGACATGCTTACCAAAAGCACCAAATCCGACGATGGTGAAAATTCCACCAATGGTGGGCCCATTCAGTTGTCCCCCCACTATAAGTACATAGCCGGTGGAAATATACCCCAGCAGAGCCATGTTCATCATGGAAGCCCCAAAGCCGTTGGAAGTAACAAAATCGGAAACCAAACGGCCAGACTGTCGCCAGATACGTGTCAGGCCGGGCATGACACGCCGGCTGAAGTAGAAACCGGTGATCAGCATACCTGTAAAGAAAATGAACAGATAAGTGCCCAGTAATCGATTGAATCCTTCAGCAACGATTAGGGTTGTTGGATTCTGAAAATCAAAAGCTCTCATCACAGCCATAAAAAACATGCCGGTAACGCCTGCAGTAAAACCGATGTTATAGAGGTTGAAGCCTTGGTGAAACTTGACAAAATGATTGGCCAGGGGAGGAAGGCAAAAACCTGCAATGATACCGGCCAGAATACCTGCCGGAAAAGCAAGTGCAGGAGAGAGACCAAGCCCAAAGGTAATTTGGCTGATCAAGGGCCCCAGGGCTGTCCCGAAGAAAGCAATAAGGATAAACTTGCTGAATTTTTCCTGCTGATAACGGGCGTGAAGCAGAACCCCCCCCATGATCGCCCATACGTTATAGATATTCTTGCCAAAGAGAGCAAATCCGGCGACGGTAAAGACGGCAGCCATAACGGGTCCATTCATATTAATTTCGTTACGGTGGGCAATGGCAATGGCAGCCAGCATCAATAGACCACTGTTGAAAAAGGCTGCACCAATATTTCCCACAACCAAGTAGTCGGTGACAAGAATGCTGGGAGCGACGACAATATGAGTCATTCCTGTCAAGATTTCTGAAGGTGTATTAAAAAAGATAGATGACAGCAGTAAGATGCACGCTATTGCTGTCACAATTCGGTACTTCACTGTTTCTCCAACGATCACAAAACCTTTTCGCTCCTGGATTTCTTCTTCTGATGTGGGCAGTTGAGTATTTCGAGTAAGTTCAGCGGATTTCTCCAAATGATAACCTCCTGACAAAAGATTCACAAGTAATCAAAACACGGTCATAGTATAACAGCAAAGTGAGAAGATTTAAAGGGAAAATAATGAACTTCTCCTTATTTTTGTAAATGTGAGAGCAGACGTCAACTCACATATATGTGAGCAGCCAGAAGATGCCAAGACCCACCAGCGTGGTTGCCAGCAGATTTTTTGTTTTCCAGGCGACTGCCAATGCCAGCAAACCGGCCACCAGACGATGATTTCCAAGAGAGAGAGCGGGCACCCCATTCTGTATGATCAATGCCGGAAAGATCAGGGCTGAAAGGACAGCCGCGGGGACGAATCGCATGGAACGGTGGAGCCACTGGGGCAGAGACATTCGGCCATACAGAAAGATAAAGGAAAAACGAAGCAGGAAAGTTCCCAAAGCAATGGCAGAGAGCAAAGGAAGTAAGGCCAGATTAGTCATGATGGGTCGCCTCCTCTGCTTTGTGTTTCCCAAAATGCTCTACCAGCGCGCCAGCAGCAATTCCCGAAATGGCAGCCAGTATCAGACCGCCATTCATGGGAATAGGTGCAGCAATCACTGCCACAAACCCACCGGTGACAACAGCGGCAACAACCGGCATATCATTGACGGATTTCATGAGTACAGCAATGAATGTCAGGGGAATGGCGAAATCCAACCCAAGATGTGAGGGAATCACTGCACCCAGCATAATTCCGACAAACGTGAAAGTCTGCCATACGGCCCACATAATGAGAGAAGCGCCCAGATAAAACCAGCGGGGGTTTTCGTCAGGGTCATTGATAAAGTGAGCCAGAGACATGGCATAGCTTTGATCGGTCATCAAATGAGACAGCAACACTTTCCATCCGAAAGGTTCTTTTTTGAAGTATGGGGCGATGGACAGGCTGTAAATCATAAAGCGAAAATTGATGATGATGGCTGTGTAAAGAATCACCAGTGATGAAGCACCGGTATGAATGAGCTGTAATACTGCCAGCTGTGCAGCTCCTGCAAAAATGAACAAGGACATAAACATGGTCATGCCGGGAGAAACACCGGTGTTGACTGCTGTAATGCCGGTGATCATGGCAAAGGGGATGATGCCCAGCAACACTGGCAACATCGTTTGAGCTCCCCGTAGCATACTTGATGACTTCATGTGAACAGATCCTTTCGGTCAATTTCAATTTTGATTTCATTTCAATACTCAATGGTTTTGTTCTGCGTAAAGAGGGAATGTATATAAAGAGAGAATCTACATAAGGATAAGAATGCAAACCATGCCACTATGATAATTGACAAAAGGAGTTGAATGAAATGAAAGCAATGATCATTCGTGAGTTTGGCGGTCCAGAAAAATTCCAGATGGCAGAAATCGCCGAACCAAAACCTAAAGCAAATCAGGTGCTTATTCGGGTCAAAACATCTTCGGTGAACCCCATCGATATGAAAATTCGCAGTGGGCTGGTTCCTGCTGCAGCACCGCCTTTTCCAGCCGTATTAAACGTGGATGTGGCAGGTGTCGTGGTTGAAGTGGGGGCGGCAGTGGATGGGTTTTCGCCAGGTGACCGGGTGGTCGCCCTTGGTGGCGGTGTGAAAGGTCATCATGGAGCTTTGGCTGAATACACATGCATCGACGCTCCGCTGCTGGCAAAAATACCTGATGAAGTGTCTGATGCTGCAGCGGCTGCACTACCGGTGGCGGGCTTAACTGCCTGGGAAGCCCTTGTGAACCGGGGGCAGGTAAAGGCTGATGATCTGGTGCTGATTCACGGCGGTGCTGGCGGCGTGGGGCATATGGCGGTACAGTTGGCCGCTGCTCTGGGGACGGAAGTAGCCACCACTGTTTCTGGCGATGAGAAAGCGGCATTAGCGAAAAAACTGGGTGCCCGCCATGTGATTGATTATCGAAAAGAAACAGTTGAAGCTTATGTGCAGGCTTACACTCATCAGAAAGGTTTTAGGTTCGTACTGGACACTGTGGGGGGTGAAAATCTGGACCGCTCTTTCCAGGCTGCGGCTTTAAAAGGAACCGTGGTGGCAACTAATACCCGGTCAACCCATAATCTGGCCCTAATGCATGGAAAAGGACTGACGCTTCATGTGGTGTTTTTGCTGGTTCCCTTATTGTTCGGGCTTGAGAAAGAACAAGTGGGCTCAGATCTGAAAAAACTGCTGGCAATGACAGCAGAAGGGCGGCTGGCACCGGCGCTTCATCAGCAGTCATTTGGATTCAGCGACATTAAAGGGGCACATGAGTTACTGGAGCAGGGGGGGTATCTTGGTAAAATAAGTCTTGTGAACGATTTGTAGTAGATGGCTACTCACTCTTATCTATCAGCCAGCTGCTTTTTCAGCCGACAGGCGGTGGGCGTAACCGCGATACCACCTCTGGCAGTTTCGCGCAATGTTTCTGGCAGGCTGCGGCCAACTTCTCCCATTGCTGCAACCACTTCATCAAAGGGAATAATGCTGTTGATGCCAGCCAGTGCCATTTCAGCACTGATCAGAGCATTGGCAGCACCCAAGCCATTCCTTTTCTGACAGGGAGACTCCACAAGACCAGCCACGGGATCACATACCTGACCCATCACATTTTTCAATGCAATGGCTGCAGCATGCAAGCTTGTTTCCGGGGCGGCACCCATCAGTTCGCAGATGGCAGAGGCAGTCATGGCAGCAGCAGAACCCGTTTCAGCCTGACAGCCGCCTTCTGCACCTGAGACGGTGGCATTATGAAAAATAATGGTACCAATGGCAGCAGCATTGAAAAGACCGCTGACCACCTGGTCATCGCTCCATTCAAAGGTTTCCTGTAATGCCTTCAATGTACCAGGCAGAATGCCACAGGAACCGCCTGTGGGTGCTGCCACCACAATTCCCATGGAGGCGTTGACTTCCAAGAGTCCCATGGCATATGCCACAGCTTTTCCCGTTACCTGTCCGCAAAGGGAAGTATTGGTGTGAACCCGTTGCATTAATTTGATGCCTTCGCCTCCAATTAGACCACCCATTGAAGTGCGCGGTTTCTCAAGGGAAAGTTGAATTCCCCGCTGCATGACCTGCCATTGGTCGTGCATTCGCTGCCAAATAGAAGCTTCTGGCGCTGAGAACAAATCGGCTTCTTGATGAACCATGACTTGTGAGATGGTGCAACGCTTTTGGCTGCAGGTTTGCAGTAATTGTTCGCCGAGATAAAACATGAAAATTCCTCCTTGAAGAAACACAGGCATGCTGCATTCTGAATGGTTGCAATACAGTAATGATCATGACAGTAAAAGACGGATGCTGCATGACAATCTTGCTTGATGACATGATCCTTTTTTTAACTAAGAAATGACCGGCGGTCGAGGTTAACCTCAGATGATCATCACCCAGAGTTGGTCTCAAAAGAGATGAGAAATACATCTGAAATGGCAGCGTGTGAAGCAATAGAGGCAATCAACTCCGTTGAAACCGGCTCGTCTGTTTCCAAAATGGTGTAAGCGGCATCTCCTTTTTCATGGCGATACATGCGAATGGTCCCAATGTTAATGGAAGAACCTGCCAGCAGGCTGGTAATGTGAGCAGCCACACCGGGGCGATCTAACTGCTGAACAATCAGGGTGGGATATTCTCCCGTAAAAGAAACTTCAATGCCATTGATGCGAGTGATGATGACTTCACCGCCGCCAATGGAGGCCCCTTCAAGCGACAATCGACGTCCAGAAGCGCCCTGGGCAGTCATCGAAACCGTATTGGGATGCATGGAGGGTGTCAGTGGAGCTGTTTCAAAGGAGTAGACAATCTTTTTTTCAGAGGCAATGGTAAGCGCGCGGGGAATATCTTGGTGATCAGTGGGATATCCCATGATCCCAGCCACCAGAGCCCGGTCAGTGCCGTGACCTTGGTAGGTGTCAGAAAATGAACCGTGAAGTAAAAAATCAACCTGAATCACAGGCTCTTTCAGAATACGACAGGCGATGAGGGCGATGCGCAGTGCACCTGCCGTATGAGAACTGGAAGGGCCTGCCATTACCGGTCCAATGATATCAAATGCACTTAGTTTTTTCATCGTTATTCACTCCTTACCACCACCATTATACCGTTTTTGTAATTAATGAAAAGCATCTTTTACTAAATGACACAGAGTTAACAAAGGTGACAACTTAATGGTTGACAATTCATCTGAATGTGCTATCATAAAACCAAACTTCAGGGACAGGTGAGATTCCGTACCGGCGGTGATAGCCCGCGAACCGAAAGGTTGATCTGGTGAGATTCCAGAGCCGACAGTTAAAGTCTGGATGGGAGAAGTGTGATATGACAGTGGTGGTTATTACCGCTGTTTGTGGGGGCTGATTGTCGTCCCTGTGAAAAATCCCGTTCCTGAAGCGAAAGCGAGCTTCAGGATTTTTTATTTTCCTGATGAAGAACAGGAGTGAAAAGGATGCATGAAGGACATGAAGTATGGATGAAACGCGCCCTGGAACTGGCAGAAGAAGGATGGGGCACTACCAGCCCTAACCCTCTGGTGGGAGCGGTGCTGGTAAAAAATGGAAAACTGATTGGGCAGGGACGTCATCTTCGTGCGGGTGGTCCCCATGCAGAAGTGGAGGCACTGCATCAGGCAGGTGTGGCAGCGTCAGGGTCCGATTTGTATGTGACACTGGAACCATGCTGTCACTTCGGAAAAACGCCTCCCTGTGCCGAAGCTCTCATCAGGGCTGGAATTCGGCGGGCATATGTGGCCATGCAAGACCCTAACCCATTGGTGGCAGGAAATGGCATACGCATGCTTCAGGAAGCCGGCATTGAAGTGGTGGAAGGGATTCTGGAACATGAGGCCCGGGAGCTGAATGATGTTTTCATTCACTTTATTACCCACCGAACTCCCTATGTTATTTACAAAACGGCAATGAGTCTTGATGGAAAAACGGCAGCCAATACAGGGCATTCTCAATGGGTTACCGGCGAAGCAGCCAGACGGTCTGTTCATTGGATGCGCCAGCGGGTGGGTGCCATTATGGTGGGAATCAGCACAGTCTTGAAGGATGACCCACAATTGACGGTGCGCGGTTTACCAATGCCCCCAGTACACCCCCTGCGCATTGTTGCTGACAGCCAGGGACGCATTCCCCTCACCTGTCAACTGGTTAATCGAGTGGGTGATGCACCGACAATGGTGGCTACCACAGAAAGAATGGATCAGGAAACTGAAATTAAGCTTCGAAAAAAAGGCGTTCAGGTGTTAAGAACACATTCTGTTCAGGGGCAGGTTAATTTAAAAGAGCTGCTTGAAGAACTGGGAAAGAGAAACATTGACAGCCTGTTGCTGGAAGGCGGAAGTACTCTGGCAGCAGCCGCTTTGGAGCAACAACTGGTGGATAAAATCATGTTTTATCTTGCGCCAAAGTTGATTGGAGGCAGCCTCGCACCTGGTGTTTTGGCGGGGAAAGGAATTGACTGGATGGATGATTGCACATGGGTGGATGATATGAAGGCCCGTACCATTGGCGAAGACATTCTCATCACCGGAACCATTCGAAAGAGGTGAAAAAATGTTCACAGGAATCATTGAAGAAATTGGTGTCATTGAAAGCATCCATCATCAGGGTGGTCAGGCCATGCAATTGGTGATCCATAGTCGGCAGGTGTTGGAAGATGTGCGACTGGGAGACAGTATTGCTGTGAATGGTATCTGTCTGACGGTGACCCGTTTCACACCTCAGTCATTTCAGGCAGATGTGATGCCGGAAACATTTCGTAGTACCAGCCTGGCTGGTTTAAAATCAGGCTCACGGGTAAACCTGGAACGTGCGTTGCAGGCCAATGGAAGATTTGGTGGACACATCGTATCAGGCCATATTGACGGCGCGGGAACTCTGATCCGAAACAGTAGAGAAGCCAATGCTCTTTGGCTTGAAATTGAAGCAACCGATGCGATCATGAAGTACATTGTTTTAAAAGGATCGGTTGCGCTGGATGGTACCAGCCTGACTGTTTCGAAAGTGTGGGATAAGCGATTTGCAGTTTCAATCATACCGCATACAGCTGAAATGACAATCCTTGCGGAAAAACAGACTGGTGACAGGGTAAACATTGAGTGTGATGTGCTGGCAAAATATGTGGAAAAGCTCATGAATGGTGGCAGGCAGGCAGTGAATGAAACAGGCAAGATCACAACTGCCTGGCTGCAAGAGCATGGATACTGATGATGGGAGTGAAAGAAATGACAGAAACGAAGTTTGATAACATTGACAAGGCACTGGAAGAAATCAGAGCCGGGCGCATGATCATAGTGGTGGATGATGAAGACAGGGAAAATGAAGGTGACCTGCTGATGGCTGCAGAAAAAGCAACGCCAGAAGCCGTCAATTTCATGGCACGCTTTGGGCGTGGACTGATTTGCGCACCCATCACAGAAGAACGGGCGCATCAACTGAAGCTTTCCCCCATGACCATGCGGAGTACAGATAATCGTGAAACAGCATTTACAGTGTCGGTTGATGTGCAGGGAGTCACCACAGGCATTTCTGCTTACGAGCGTGCCCAGACAATTCAGGCGTTGGTTGATGAAGCAACGACCGCCGATCAGCTCATTCAGCCAGGACACGTATTTCCGTTAGTAGCCCGTCCGGGCGGCGTGTTAAGCCGCATGGGACACACAGAAGCGGCAGTTGATCTTGCTGAAATGGCAGGAATGGTACCGGCAGGTGTGATTTGTGAAATAATGAGCGACGATGGTACCATGGCTCGTGTTCCTGAGTTAATGAAATTTGCATCAGAACACCAGTTGGTCATTATCACCATCGCAGACCTTGTGAAATACAGACGCCGCTCAGAAAAACTCATTACCCGGGCAGCAACAGCCAAAATGCCAACGGAACATGGTGATTTTACGCTGGTTGCCTATGAAAACCAGCTAAATGGAGAACATCATGTCGCACTGGTGCTGGGAGAGATATCACCTGACGAGCCGGTACTGGTGAGGGTACACTCCGAATGCCTCACAGGTGATTCGTTTGGATCAAAACGTTGTGATTGTGGTAAACAACTGGCAGCTGCGTTGGAAAGGATCAACCAGGAGGGCAAAGGCATTCTGCTTTATATGCGGCAGGAGGGAAGAGGCATTGGACTGGTGAACAAAATTCGTGCCTATGCACTTCAAGATCAGGGAAAAGATACGGTGGAAGCAAATTTGCTGTTGGGATTTCCGGCAGATATGCGGGATTATGGCATTGGAGCTCAGATATTGAAGGATTTAGGAGCTCAGAAAATTAGACTGATGACCAACAATCCCAAAAAGATGGTGGGACTGCAAGGGTATGATCTGGAAATTGTGGAAAGGGTGTCGTTGGAAATGCCCTACGAATTAGAAAATGAACGTTACATGAAAACCAAGCAGGAAAAGATGGGCCATATGCTGGAACATCTATTCCACCAGTAAAATCATCAGCATAATAAAAAATGTATCAGGAGGAATCAATAATGAAAACTTACGAAGGAAAATTATTGGCACAGGGATTGCGATTTGGTATTGTGGCAGGCAGATTCAACGAATTTATTGGAAGTAAACTGCTGTCGGGCGCGCTGGACGCGCTTCAGAGACATGGCGCCGAAGAAGGAGATATTCATGTGGCCTGGGTGCCCGGAGCATACGAAATACCCCTTGCAGCTCAAAAGATGGCAGCTTCTGGCAAGTATGATGCCGTCATAACACTGGGAGCCATCATTCGTGGTTCCACCCCTCATTTTGACTATGTTGCGTCTGAAACAGCTAAAGGAGTGGCTAAAGTATCGTTGGATTTTGGCATGCCGGTGATCTTCGGTGTGCTAACCACAGACACGATTGAACAGGCCATTGAACGGGCAGGAACTAAAGCAGGCAACAAAGGATGGGATGCCGCCACTTCGGCGATAGAAATGGCAAATCTAATGAAATCCATGGATGCATAGGCATGGAAGAACAGCCAAATGTCTGAAAACCAATGTAAAACCCTGGTTCTGCTTAGGAACCAGGGTTTTGCAATTGGACGCTCATCAATGTTAATTTGCGAAACAACTAATCCGGTAATACCTCCACTTCTTTCCAGAAAGCAATATGACTGCGAATATGAATTGCTTTTTCTTTGGGATGTGGGTAATACCAGGCTGCATTGCTGCATCTTTGACCTCTGACCTCCACATGGTAGTAGCCGGCCTCACCTTTCCAGGGGCATATACTCTTAAAGTCACTGGGTTCCAGATAGTGCATGTGAACATCCTGTTCGGGGAAATAGTGATTCCCTTCCACCACCAGGGTGCGGTTGCTCTGGGCAATCATCACTCCTTGATACATAGCTTTCATTTTTAAACCTCCCTGCCGCTTCAAAATAACGTCTGCCACGTTCAACTCATACCCGTTTTTTGTCGTATACAGACAAAATGAAGGGGGACTACAGCATTAATCATTGATTTGTGACAGAAAATTCTTTAGAATGTCATCAAGGATTAGTAAAATCTGATTTGTTGCAGTAATGAATGATGTCATGCGGTACGACGATGTGGATGGCGGGACGGCGATGCTGCAATCACGAAAAGGAGCGATGACATTGAACCAGACGTTGGTGGTCATTAAACCCCAGGCAGTGGCAAGGGGTCTTAGTGGAAAAATCATGGCACGTTACGAAGAAAAAGGCCTGAAGCTGGCAGCGGTGAAATTGATGCAGGCAGATAGGGATCTGCTGGCGCAACATTATGCTGAACATGCAGGTAAATCATTCTACGACAATTTACTGGAAACAATGGAAAGTGGACCCGTGCTGGCCATGGTGCTGGAAGGTGCCGATGCTGTGACGGCGGTCCGAATGCTCAATGGAGCCACAGACCCTCTGAAGGCGTCTCCGGGAACCATACGGGGTGATTTCGGACTCGAAATGGCCCATAATGTGGTACATGCCTCCGACAGCATTCAGAGCGCCCAGCGAGAGATTTCTCTTTGGTTTCCGGAAATGGCTGTCAAATAGTTGGCTGGTGAAATCAGAACGGCTATCTCCGAACTATTCTGGGGATTGCCGGTGCCCGTAGATGGGCAATGGAAGGCAATGAACCCACCAGAGGGCGAGCATAATTTTTAAAAGCATCTGTCACATAATTGCCCTCGTTGTTAATGAACTCAGAGGGCATACTTTTTGTGTGACGAGCCACCTGATCCAGAGGTGTCAGGCGATAATCCACTGAATAATCGCCGGTACGGTGAATGGTAACTGAACCGTCTGCATCATACCAAATAGCAAACTGGGCTGCTTTTTCCCCAACTTCCCGGGCTTCATTCTGATCAATACTGGAGACAGCCAGAGGGAAAGAGCGTTGTAAATACCCGAAAGTATCAGAACGTACCCGTTTGACACCCAGCTTTTCCTTCACGAAATTGGCTAACAGATCGCCTAAAGCTCCACCAGAAAGATTCACATTGCCATGGGCATCTTTTTCCACGGTTGGCGTCAGTGTGGCAGCTACGGGAGTGCCGCTCTCATCTGATATTCCTTCAGAAACGGCAACAACACAGCGACCGTACTTGTCATAAACCGATGCGACATCGATCAGTAACTTTTCAAGGGAAAAGACCCGTTCTGGCAGGTAAATCAAGTGGGGGCCGTCGTCATGGTATTTTTGTGCCAAAGATGCTGCTGCTGTCAAAAAACCTGCGGTACGTCCCATAACCACCCCGATATAGACACCGGGAAGGGAACGGTTATCAAGATCGGCGCCGGTGAAAGCCTGGGCCACAAATTTGGCTGCCGAACCATATCCGGGGGTATGATCATTCACCAGCAGGTCATTGTCAATGGTTTTGGGAATATGAATAGCCCGAAACTCATAATCGGATTTTTCTGCATAGGCATTGACAATTCGAACCGTATCTGCCGAGTCATTGCCGCCAATATAGAAGAAATATCGAATTTCGTGGGCCTGAAGCATTTCGAAAATGGCAAGACAATACTTTTCGTCGGGCTTATCACGGGTTGACCGGAGTGCAGAAGAAGGTGTCACAGCAATTTGTTCCAAGTTATGTGTGGTTTCTTGAGTCAAGTCAATAAAGTTTTCGTTAATAATGCCGTTCACGCCGTTAATGGCTCCATACACCTTGGTCACCTGTGGAAACTTGCGGGATTCCAGAACTGCCCCCACCAGTGACTGATTAATGACTGCCGTGGGGCCCCCACCCTGGGCCACCAAAACTTTTCCTGTCAGCTTCATTTTCTGCACCTCCATTTTTTGTGGTTCTCAGTGTACCATTACCCATATTATGAGAAAAATCCACAAATGAAAAAACAGCCCCACAACATGAATGGACGTGGCAGTCCAAAACAGGTTGCAGAGAAGCAAGAGAATGCAATTCTGAGGTTGTCGAAAAAGTCATGTTTTAGAGATGAAACATGGCTTTTTTGCGCTTAGAATCAGTTTTGAGGGGTGATATTGCTTTGAGAAAGGGTATTCCTATCCTCTATTATCAAGGATAGTGGCGATTTTTTTCACATTAAGCGCAGTCGCCGTTAACAGCGCCTGTGCCTTAACTCCCTCTGACCCACGATAGTGAGCGTACCTCATGCCACTTAG